>NZ_JBNIEW010000011.1:0-100639 GCF_050106715.1 Acetobacter sp. AAB5 | reverse complement strand
CCTAGCAGATCTTCCTAAACCCGCCAAGACCACTCCGTCTCGGTGAAGCAGCTTCTACACCCCATAAACATACGTCGTCAACTCTAAAAATCAGAAAAAATTCATATTCTTGATTTTTTGCCTTAAGCCCCTCCTCTCCCACATCACGAAAAAGCCTTCTTCCTCACATTTCTCCTTATGCGGTGGGGCTTGACTATCGGGCACGCTGAACGATTTGTGCACTGAACAGTAACTTGCTGAGGCCAGACTGCCTTATGGGCAAGCACATAAAGACGCTCATGCTGTGACAAAGGTTCCTATGTTAAACAAGGATGACATTTAACAGATGCGCATTCTCTTCCCTTACATCGCACAGCCGCACCAAACCTTGCATTCTTTGCCGATTGCAATGGAAATTGCGAGCCGTCATCCCGAGGCTGAAGTGCATCTTGCCTGCACCACACAATCGCATCTGGATTATGTGCGCTCACTGGCCGCATATTATCCAGAATCGAAAGTGCAGTTCAGCCTTCTACACCTCCCTCAGTTTCTACGGCGCCAAACTGAACGCTATGGGCAGACCGCTTTTTTTCGTCTGGCGAGCCTATTTTTTAACAAGAATTATTTCTCTTCGTTTCAGGGGATCGTAGTTCCCGAGCGCACTTCACTCTATCTGCGTAAGCTGGGGGTAAATAAGCCAAGGCTGATATGGACACGCCACGGTGCCGGAGATCGGGCTATTGGTTTTGCGCGTGATGTAAAGAAATTCGACTACGTGCTGATGGCTGGGCATAAAATAGAAGAGCGGCTTTTAGCTCAAGGTGCCATCCGTCCTGGCTGTTATCATACTGGCGTTTACGCCAAATTCGATATGGTTCATCGGATGCGCCATCGGACATTACGTCTATTTAACAATAATCGTCCGACTATCCTTTATAATCCACATTTTAATACGCGCCTCTCATCATGGCCTAAAATGGGCCTGAATGTGCTGACACATTTTGCGAACCAAGACCGTTATAATCTTATCTTTGCGCCCCATTATCGGCTGTTTGACAACAAAAAAGCCGAGGCGTTGCAGTTAGAACGTGCGTTTGGGCATTATCCACACATGCTGGTGGATACCGGCAGTGCCCGCAGCATTGATATGACGTACACATCCACCGCAGACATGTATCTGGGCGATGTTAGTTCGCAAGTTGCCGAATTTCTGGTAAAGCCGCGCGCTTGTATGTTTCTGAATGCGCACAATGTTGATTGGGAGGGTGATGAAAATTACCGCTTCTGGTCTTTGGGACCTGTGCTGAATACTATTGACAGTCTAGGAGAAGACATTGAACAAGCCTTTTCGTCGCACAATGCTTTCGTAAATCTGCAAAAAGATTATATACGCGACACGTTCGACCTTGTTGGGGACGAACCGACTGCGCCGGTAGGGGCCGACGCAATTGTTGATTTTCTTCGAATGGCCAGCTGATGAATAGTATGAACCCTGCTTCTGCAATCTCTTTAAATGAAACCCTCCAACCGGTTTCTACCGCATCTGGTCAGCCGCGCCGGTACGGGGATTTTGCAACATTTCCTGAAGCGTTGGACTATGCCGCTCAAGGCGAAGCCGGGTTTAACATTTATTCCGGCAAAGGCGTACTTCTAGAAGCCCTACCCTATAAAGTATTGCGTCAGCAGGCTGTTGATACAGCTTTGCGCCTTTTGGGCATGGGCCTACAGCCGGGAGACCGCGTTGCCATTGTTGCGGAAAGCGATGGTGATTTTGCCCGCATCTTCTTTGGCTGTCAGTATGCTGGTTTGGTTGCGGCTCCCCTTCCCCTCCCTGTCGCTTTTGGCGGCAAAGAAGCCTATCTAAAAACTCTTCGGGGTATGATTACTAGCGCACAAGCCAGCGCCGTGATTATTCCGCAGATTATCGAAGGCTGGACGGACGAAATTGTAACGGGCTTGGGCCTTGTTTTTGCTGGGCCACCAGCTGAGCTTATGGCACGCCCTGTGCCAGATATGCCGCTGCCCGATATTCAACCAGAAAATCTTTCATATCTTCAGTTTTCTTCCGGCAGCACACGCTTCCCCATGGGGGTTTGCGTAAGCCACCGTTCCGGCATGGCGAATGTTTCCTCCATTGCACGCAATGGATTGCAGGTTAAGGAAACAGGGGATCGCTGCGTTTCCTGGCTTCCTCTCTATCACGATATGGGTCTGGTTGGTTTCTTCCTGACGCCCATGACGTGCCAGTTGAGCGTGGACCTGCTGCCAACGCGCGAATTCGCGCGCCGACCACATGTGTGGCTGGATCTGATCAGCCGTAACCGTGGCACCATCGCCTACAGCCCCTCTTTTGGGTATGAACTTTGCGCCCGGCGTCCGGCATCCGAAGGGCTAGATCTCTCCTGCTGGCGGGTTGCAGGCATTGGTGGCGATATGATCCGCGCGCATATTCTGGATGAATTTGCTGCGCGCTTTGCCCCCGCTGGCTTTAGCCCAAAAGCATTTGTAGCCAGCTATGGTATGGCAGAAGCTACGCTCGCCATCAGCTTTGCGCCGCTTGATACAGGCATAGAAACCGATACGGTTGACCTTCCTGCGCTGGAAAGCACAGGAATTGCGCGCCCACCCGCCAGTGCAGACACCCCAAGCCGCACCTTTGTGATTTGCGGGAAAGTTCTGCCTGGGCATGAACTGGAAGTTCGGAATAGTTATGGCCGGGTGCTGAGCGACAGAGAAGTTGGCACTATTTATGTACGTGGCCCCAGCCTGATGAGCGGTTACTTCCGGATGCCGGAAGAAAGCAGCAAAACGCTGGACGCAGACAACTGGCTGAACACTGGTGATCTTGGCTACATGCTCAATGGGCAGATAGTTGTTACTGGCCGCGCCAAAGACTTGATTATTATTAATGGCCGCAACATTTGGCCGCAGGATCTGGAATGGTCTGCCGAAACGCATATTCCTGTCCTTCGTAGCCGAGATGTGGCTGTTTTCTCTCTGGAAAAGGGCGACCATGAAGAAATCGTGGCTCTTATTCAGTGCCGCGCTTCTGCCACAGACACGCGTGAGAAGCTGAGAGCCGAAGCCGCCAGCTTGTTCCGCCGCCTCCATGGGGTAGAAGTTTCTGTCGTATTGGTGCCACCACATGCGCTGCCGCAGACATCTTCGGGCAAACTTACACGTGCCAAAGCCCGCACCATGTATCTAAGCGGCGCGTTTGAGCAGCAGTCTGAAGTCGCCTGACCGGCCTACAGGATTTTATCGCCCGTTTATGATGAGAAAGGCTGGTCAAACTGGCCTTTTTCACCCATAAGGCGGCACTGCGAGCACAAGCTCGGCATAAAACAAACGCCCTTAAGGGATGAAGGATCCGACATGAGCGAAACCGTTGAAAGCGTTTCCGCGCTGATCATTCAAAAGCTCCTCGCCAACCCGAAGGTTCCGCGTGACATTGATGGTAACTGCAAGATCATGGAAGATCTTGCGTTTGATTCTTTGGCCGTCATGAACTTCGTTATGGAAGTTGAAGATAGCTTGGATGTTTCCATCCCGCTCGACAAACTTGCCGATATCCGGACGATTAATGACCTTGCCGCATGCATTGTCGCTCTGAAAAACAAAGGGTGAGCGTGGATGACATCACTATTTTCCAAATTTGAAGGTACGGCAGGCGCGCTGGGTTCTGTAGTCGCCGTAGGTGGCCGCAACCCTTTTGCTGTTGTTATTGAAAAACCTGTATCTTCAACTGTTGGAATTATTGAAGGTCGGGAAACGCTTCTTTTCGGTACCAATAATTATTTAGGCCTTAGCCAATCCAAAAATGCCATTCGGGCCGCCCAACAAGCTGCTGCGGCTTGCGGTGTTGGCACCACGGGCTCGCGCATTGCAAACGGCACGCAGTCTCTCCACCGGCAGCTTGAAAAAGATATTGCCGCGTTTTTTGGCCGCCGTGATGCCATGGTTTTTTCTACGGGTTATCAGGCTAACTTAGGCATTATTTCCACGCTTGCCGGCAAAGACGACCATCTGTTTCTGGATGCTGATAGCCATGCCAGCATTTATGACGGGAGCCGCCTGAGTGCTGCAGAAGTTATTCGTTTCCGCCATAATGACCCGGATAATCTTTATAAACGCCTGAAACGCATGGATGGCACCCCCGGTGCCAAGCTGATTGTGGTTGAAGGCATTTATTCCATGACGGGCAATGTGGCCCCGATTGCAGAATTTGTAGCCGTTAAAAAAGAAACTGGTGCATATCTTCTGGTAGATGAAGCCCATTCCTTTGGGGTGTTGGGTGAAAACGGACGCGGTGCGGCTGAAGCCGATGGTGTGGAAGCTGATGTGGACTTTATTGTCGGCACATTTTCAAAAAGCCTCGGGACTGTTGGGGGTTACTGCGTATCCGACCATCCTGAACTGGAATTTGTACGCCTGAACTGCCGCCCATATATGTTTACGGCATCTCTTCCACCAGAAGTTATTGCTGCAACAACGGCAGCCTTGAGCGATATGCAGGCTCATCCAGAACTGCGTAAACAGCTTATGGCCAATGCTCAGCAACTACATGCTGGTTTTGTAGATATCGGGCTAAATGCGAGTAAACAGGCTACCCCTGTTATTGCGGTTACGCTGGAAACTGCTGAAGAAGCTATTCCCATGTGGAACAGGCTTCTGGAACTTGGTGTTTACGTCAACCTTAGCCTTCCCCCGGCAACGCCAGATTCACGCCCCTTGCTGCGTTGTTCCGTAATGGCCACCCATACGCCAGAGCAGATTGCTCAGGCCATTGCCATATTCCGGCAAGCTGCCGCAGAAGTTGGCGTAACACCAGCACCCACCGCAGCCTAAAACCCTTATTTGCGTTTAAACGCCCCTTGCTGCCACAAGCGCCAAACAATTGGCGGTGCTGCCAGTAAGGGGTGTTTTTCTGCAAACGAAGAAAGCGGCACTTCTATCCCGCTATGGCGTTGAACTTTCCATGCCGCGTAACGTGCCCCACCTGTAAATGTATAAGCTGCCTTAAGTAAGCGCAGAATATTTAAAGGCCGACCGCAAGATGCACGTAATGTCCATTTTTGAATGGCATGTTGCTTTTGTTCCTGTGGGATTTGCGGCGTGACAATCTGATCTTGAGACTTATACGGGATACCCAGCATTTGCCAACACGGCAGTAAAAGCTGCGCATAACGCTGCATATAAGCATCTACAATGCTTTGCCCACGGCCTGCTTTTTCAACCCGCAATTCAACACGATAAGTATTGCGGTACAAGGCGTTCCAATAATCCAGAACGCTGCCTGAATCTGGGCCAAGTTGTGCGGCCCACCATGCGGCAGTCAATACCGCCCGCATAACGCAAGCGTGCAACGCTCCTTGGGCCTCGTTATCCCGCCACCATACCAACCGAACAGGCTGAGAAAAGCGCGCCCAAACAGTGGTATCCAATGTTTGGGTGCGCGTTAGGGAACGAAACTGCGCCAGAGACAAAATGGCAACTTTGGCCCTCAGCAGATGCTCCCCTACCCTGTATTCATGATATTCCACGTTAGGGGGCAAAATGGCATTTGCCAGACAGGAAAGCCGCGCTCTGGGCCAGTCCATCTGCTTTTCTACGATAATATAAAAATCCAGCAGGGTATCATCTTGAATTCCACCCCGTAGGCCAGACCCATAAAACAAAACCCCTAATGGTTGCGCTGTACCCAAAAGATTATGCACAAATTCCGTAACCAAAGGGGATACAGGCGTATGCAGTTCTTGCTCTGTAAGGGTGAAAATTTCTTTCTGCCCCGGCCGAATACCCTTCATGAACTGCTTTTCCACCAGAATGCTTTAAACATGCACAAAAGAAACCACGGGGCCCGCAGAAACAGTCAGGCTGCCATCTTCCCCAGGAGGCAAAACCTCACCATCCAGAATAAAGGATTGGTCCGTACGCAGCACCAATTCGGTTGCCGAACCACTATGATAAGCTGCATCCTGTCGTAACCATTGCGGCGCTTTCCCCCGTAACAAATTCCAGACTGCGCGCCCTAAATGAGGGGGAAAAGCTGCAACATCCAGATAACTAATACCCCGGTCTGCTTCTGTCAGATTCTGCCAGAATGGCCAGATACCGTGGGGCAGCCGATGCAAAGCGGTGCATAAAAACAGAAAATGGTTCTGTTCTGGCAATACCTCACCATCCCGCTCTACTGTAACTTTTGTACCTTCCAGCCATCCTCGCCTATGTTTCGGGCTTAGCAACTGCCAAGCCGTCACAAACAATGTCGCCATAACGGCGGCATCATGCGAATAATTCTTCAGGATTTTGGGATCATGCGCGATTTCAATCCCACGCCCAAAAGCACCCAAACCACCAAAAAAGCCTAGAGAAGCCCCTTCTTTCTGCCCGTTGCGCGTGACCACCAAAGGCTGCCTGCGCCGCACATCGGAAAGAAGGCGTCCGGATGCCAGACGAGCCTGCAAAATCTGTAATGCCTCAACCCCACGCTTACCAAACCCAACATCTGTGGCAATCAGGTTAGTATTGCCAGAAGGCAACACAACAATACTTGGCCACTGCTCTGGTGGGCAGGATGAGGTATAAAGTGCGCTCAGAACATTCCCAACTGTGCCGTCTCCCCCATCCACAACCAGACAGCTTATTTTTTGCTGTAAGAGGGCATAAACCTGCTGCCTTAATGCAGCATGCGTTCTAGGGGAGCAGAACAAAGGCCCCAACATTTTGCCCGCCAGCGCCAGGTACTTGGGATCTGCCTTCAAATTCCGACGGCTACGAGGGTTATAAATCAGGGCAAAACGATCGGACATTCAGCACTCTTGCTATAAACAAACAAAAACGCCAGCGCCTTTTGCCCCGGCTACGGGCGATGGTATAAAGGCTGTTATGGCTCTTGTCACATGCCGTGGGGCCATACCCCGTCACCGGAGATGTGTTTTTCTTGTCCTGCGTTCATATCGCCCATCTGTCTGACCCACATCTGCCACTTGTCGGCTTGCCTTCTTTTAAGGAAATCCGCTTCAAGCGCATCCTCAGTTTGTTGTCTTGGCAACTGCGGCGCAGGCACCTGCATAAATTACCGGCTTTGCAGGCAATCATGCGGGATATCCGCCACTTTCATCCAGATATGGTTGCCCTCACGGGGGATCTGACCAATCTGGGTTTGCTCAAAGAATTTCAGTACGCACGGCAGTGGCTTTTACAGCAAGATTTGCCCCCTACACTGCTTATTCCCGGCAATCATGATGCGCTGATAAAAGAGAATAGCGCTGCCAAACAGGCTCTCTGGGCCGAATGGCTGCATAGCAGCACGCAGTCTGAACCGGCAGCCCCTTCATTGCTGGTAAAAGATCATATCGCCCTTATTGGGGTCAACACGGCCGTTCCCACCTTACCCTTTTTGGCGTCTGGCAAGGCCGGGCAAACCCAGCTTGTGCTTTTGGCGGATCTGTTGCGCCGCACCCGCGTTATGGGATTATGCCGGATTGTGTTACTCCACCACCCTCCGGCGCAAGGCATTGTCAGCCGCCGCAAAGGGCTGGATGATTTCTTGGCGTTTCAAGACGTATTGCGTGCAGAAGGTGCTGAACTTGTGCTTTACGGGCATTCTCATCGTGCGCAAATCACCGCTCTTCCTGGCACAGATATTCTGGCTGTCAGCAGCACCTCTGCGTCCCACATTGCGGATGAACCGGAAAAAAGTGCGGGGTGGAATGCTATTTCCGTGCACAAACAGCCCGATATCTGGCAAATCACCATTCAACACCGCAGCTTAATGCCAGATGGAAGCTTGCAAGATAGCCAAATGAGGCGTGTGTGCAGTGCGCATCGCCTTTTGCCCGCAACCTCGCTATGACAACCCGCATGCTCAATGTGCCTTTCCTGCGCCGGATTGTAGCTTCGCTTCGCCCCGGCACATTAGACCGCTACCTGATTGCTCAGGTTATGCCGCCTTTTTTGGTGGCGCTGTCTGTTGTGATGATTGCCCTGATACTTGAACGCCTTTTGGTGCTGTTCAATCTGCTGGCAGCGGGCAACAACCATATTGGCATATTTATTGGCCTGCTGGCGGCCTTGCTGCCCCATTACCTTGGCTTGGCTATTCCGGCCGCACTTTGCGTAGCGGTGTTTACCGTGATCCGCCGCATGAGCCAGAATGAAGAAATTGATGCCATCAACAGCAGTGGCCTTTCACTGCTGCGGATTACGCGCCCCTATATCCAACTGGGCGTTATCTTGGGTATCCTTTCCTTTCTGCTTTATGGCTTTATCCAGCCTCATGCACGATATGATTTTCGTTCAACCTTTTACATTGCCAGCCACACAGGCTGGGCGCCGCGTTTGCAGCCCCGCATGTTTGCCAGCCCTTCATCTCAACTGACCATTGTTGCGGATAAGGTCTCCCAAAGCGGCTCTGATCTGGAAAATGTTTTTATCCGAGATCTTTCTGAGCAGCAGGAGCGCGATATTACTGCGCGCAACGGGCATATCCGCATCGGTTTGGATGGTGAAACTGTTGAGATTGATCTTACCAACGGCGTGATTGTCACGGATAAAGGGGATGGCGTGCCCAGTCTGGTCACGTTTGATCATTCTACGCGCTACCTTACACATGCCTCGCACGTCTCTCCTTTCCGCACGCGCGGTGAGGATGAACGAGAGCTGACATCCCCAGAACTGGTTGGCCGCCTCATTCGGCATGACCCTTCCATTTCCCGCCCTCATATGCGTTCTGAAGTGCATTTTCGTATGGCGCGCAGCCTTACTGTGCCTTTTATTCCCCTATTAGCGGCCTCTCTGGCTCTTATGCGCAAGCGCCAACGCAACAATGCCGGTCTGCCTCTGGCCTTTATTATTATGGTTGGGTTTGACCACATCATCCAGTTCGGCCACAGCATGGTGGCTACAAAAAAGGCATCGCTCCTGCTTATCTGGGGGCCTGCGTTGGTCTTTATTGTCGGCTGTACGCTGCTGCTACTTTACAAATCAGGCACCTTTCAGGTGTTAAAAGCCTGGCGTTCCCGCTCATCTGCCCAAAAAGCCCTGCCATGAGCCAATCTTCAAGCATGCCCCGCCACGTTCTTCTCCGCTATCTTTCCATGGCGTTGCTTACGCGCGTGATTTTTTGTGGTGCCGTTCTTGTCGGGCTTCTTGAAATTCTGGCCCTGCTTGAACAAACCACCCCTATTTTACAACGTCACTTAGGCGTACAGGGTATTCTCAGCTTTGCGGCCATGCGTGCACCATTTCTGCTGGCTGGCGCACTTCCATTAAGTGTGTTGATTGGCGCGCTGCTTATGCTCACCCAAATGACATTAGCCAGCGAAATTGCCATTCTGCGGGCTTGTGGCCTTTCTACTTTTGGCCTGTATAAATACCTTATCCCCGCCACTCTGGTAATCGGCTTTGCAGGCGTTGTGCTGGATGATCAGGTCACACCCCGGTCTGAGCAGGCATTGGCCGCATGGTGGAACCGTACAGACCCACATCCAGAAAATGGGCATGCCTTCTGGTTCCATGATGGCAACCGTATTGCCCATATTGGCTATACATCGGATGGTGGCAATATGCTGGCCAAGGTGGATATCTATATCCGTGATGCCAACGGGCGGTTACAACAGATTCTCCACGCCAAATCTGCTGATTACACACATACGCGTGGCTGGCTGCTGCACAATGTTGATAGCATTACCGTGGAAGGTGAAAAAACCACGCGCCTGCCTTCTGTTCAGAACATGAGTTGGGACACAAGCCTGCATCCGTGGGAGTTTATCCGCCTGTCTGCCGAAAATCCGCCGCTTTCTTCCACCACCATTCTGGGCATGCTACAAGGGCGCCTACCATCCCATACCAGCCCCGGTTTTCTGGAAGCTGGGCTGCTTGAACGCTTCTTGCGTCCGGCCTCCTTACTTGTTCTTTTGTTGATTGCGCTGCCCACAATCTATATCCCTCCACGGACAGGAACGCGCAGCTGGGTGCCAGTATGGTGCTTGGGCAGCGGGCTGTTGTTTATTATTGTGCAGGGTATGCTACGCGCAATGGGGAATGCGGGGTTGCTACCGCCGGCAATTGCTACCATACCCGCACTGATTATTTTCACACTGGGGGCCATTACTGTGCTCCTGAGGAATGAAACACGATGAGCGGAACGCTAAATAACTCGTCGCTTAAAACCGGGCGCAGCTTTGATCTGGGGAAAATGAACCTCAGGCAGCTTTGGGTGGCATATCTTACCTACCCAACCATCCTGCTCTATTTTGCGCTGGTTATTGCTTCTGCTGCGCTGGCTGCGTACTTTTTTGCAGGTTGGTGGCCAACGCTGGTTTCTATGGTCGCCGTTGTTATTGTGTATCCAGTGGTGTGGTACCTGCTGCACCGCTACGTGCTGCATGGGCGTATCCTGTATAAAATGAAATGGACAGCCGCTCTGTGGAAGCGCATCCATTTTGACCATCATCAGGACCCGCATCTGCTGGATGTTCTGTTTGGCGCACCGGCTACAACACTGCCTACCATTGGGGCTGTCACCATCCCTATTGGTTACCTTATTGGCGGGATTGGCGCTGCAGCCACGGCATTTGGCACAGGCGTTGCCATTACCTGCATTTACGAATTCTTCCACTGCATCCAGCACCTTAACTACAAGCCCCGCGCAAGTTGGATCCAGCGCATGAAAGCGCGCCATGTGCTGCACCATTTCCATGATGAGGATGGCAACTTCGGCATCACCAGCTTTGTGGTGGATCGGATGTTTGGCTCATATTATCTAGATGCCAAAGCCCGCCCCCGCAGCCCCACGGTTTTCAATCTGGGTTACGATGTTAAAGAAGCCCAACAGTATCCGTGGGTCATGGAATTGACTGGCGCTCCCCCGCGTGATCGCCCCGATGGTGCACGCCCAGCGGAGAACAGGAAAGCGGCATGACCGCTTCCTCTCAAAGCATTACAGCTTTTATTCTGGCAGGCTCTCGCCCCGGTAAGCCAGACCCGGTTGCCTTGGCCGGGGGCGTTTCTCACAAAGCACTCCTGCCTATTGGTGGGGTGCCTATGCTCTTGAGGGTAATTGATGCACTGCAACAGGTGCCTCAAATCACCCGCATTGCTGTTTGCATTGAAAACCCACAAATTATTGCGTCTATCTTACCTGCCGGAATAGATATTATTCCTGCGCGTCCTGAAGGCCCAAGCGCCAGCGTATTGGCTGGCCTTGCGCGCTATGGCACGCCTTTGCTGGTAACCACGGCAGATAATGCCCTACTCCAGCCAAGCTGGGTGCAAGAACTGCTGAGTGAGAGCCACCCGCAAGCTGACCTTGCCGTTGCTGTTGCAACAGAAACAACCGTAAAGCGGGATGTACCCAACACGCAGCGTACTTATATTCGGCTTGCTGATCTGTCTTTTTCTGGCTGTAACCTGTTTTTATTCCGCACCTCTGTTTCTGCCCGCGTGGCAGACTTGTGGCAGCATGTAGAAAAAAACCGCAAGCACCCTTTGCGGATTGCTTGGCTTTTAGGGCTGGGCATTCTGCTGCGTGCCCTCTGTGGCAAGCTGACACGGCGCGCGCTTTACCGGCGCATCTATCATCTCACCAGCGCAAAAGCAGAACTTGTTCCACTTTCTGATGGCCGCGCCGCTGTAGATGTAGATAAACCTGCCGATGTTGTGCTGGCAGAAGAACTTGCCTCTACTTTTCCAACGTGTTCCGTTACAAAAACACCCGGCAAATAATTTCTTTTCACACTTAAGCGGGCAGTAACGCAGGCAGCACAGATGGAATATCCATCATGTTGCCCGCTTGTGCATCTGCCTGCGCTGCCAATGCGCTGGAACCATAGCCCCACGCGGCAAACACAAACCTTACGCCAGCTCCAGTCGCCGCACCACAATCTGGTGGCATATCCCCAATCATCACACTACGCGAAACCTCTCCGCCAGCCTGTTTGATTGTGCCCAGTAAATGGGCCGGATCTGGTTTATGGGCGGCAAAACTGTCACCTCCGCCTATTGCTGCAAAAAGTGACGTTAGACCAAAATTGTCTAAAATACGCTGAGCAGCCACCTCCGGCTTGTTGGTACACACAGCTAGCAACCACCCTGCACTTTTCAACTGTTCCAATGCCTGCTGCGTGCCGGGAAACAGACGTGAAAGCCGTGTAGCCCGTGGCGTGTAAAGCTCCATAAACTTCTGTACAGCTTCAGCCTCCGTAAACGGTAAAACATATGGCTGCGAAGTTATGGCCTTCTGCTTTTTACGCCCGGCATCCAGAACGCGTTGCACCAAGGCAGGCACGCCATTGCCTATCATGGTACGCACCTCTGCATCTGTCAGGGATGGAAGATGGCATATTTCCAGTAATTCCCGGCTGCACGCCGCCAGATCCGGCACGGAATCAAGCAACGTGCCGTCCATATCAAAAACAGCAAGACGAGGTGTGAACATGCGGTTTTTCCTTGCCGAGTAAATATCTGAAAACTTTTATGATATTGGCATGTTTGTTTTCCGATGGGGAGACGTTTGACACATGCCGGAGCTTGGCTTACCGCATGCTGTTATGACGTCTATTTCCGCACCACGTCCTGCCACGGCGGTTCTTCTGGCCGCCGGACTGGGCACCCGCATGAAGTCCTCCCGCCCTAAAGCCATGCAATCTCTTGGTGGCCGACCAATGCTGGCACATCTACTTGCCAATGCCGCGGAGGTTTTTGACAGGCTGGTTGTTGTAATCGGCCCAGATATGGAAGAGGTTGCCGAGTTGGCGGCCCCCTATCCAGTGGTTGTGCAGCAAGAACGCTTGGGCACAGCCCACGCGGCCTTGCAGGCCGAAGCCTGGTTTGGTGATGGCGATGTGGCTGTGCTTTATGCAGATAACCCGCTGATTTCGGCTGAAACACTCAATCGTTTGCTGGAAGAGCGCCGCAAGCCAGATGTGGGCTTGGCATTGTTAGCCATGCGCCCTGCTGATCCTGCGCGTTATGGCCGCGTTGTTGCCCAAAATGGCAATGTGGAACGTATTGTAGAATGGGCAGACGCCACGCCAGAAGAACGCGCGATTGACCTGTGCAATGCCGGTGTATTGTGCGCAGATGCCGTAGATTTCCGCCGCTGGCTGCATAACGTGCGCAATGATAACGCCAAGGGTGAATATTATCTGACAGACGTAGTAGATCTGGCTGTAGCCGATAACGTGCAGGTACGCGCGGTAGAAGCTGCAGAAGATGAACTGCGTGGCGTAAACTCTCGTGCAGAACTGGCTCAGGCAGAAGCTGCCCTGCAAACACGCCTACGCAATAAAGCCATGGAAAATGGTGTAACGTTGGTTGCGCCAGAAACTGTGTTTCTAAGCGCTGATACGCAGATTGAAGCCGATGTGTTAATAGAACCTAACGTGTTCTTTGGCCCTGGCGTAACTGTGCAAAGTGGGGCCGTTATTCGCGCTTTTAGCCATCTTGAAGGATGCGAAGTGCAGGCCAATGCGATTGTTGGCCCTTATGCACGTATTCGGGAAGGCTCCACCATTGGCGCTTCTGCGCGGGTTGGCAACTTTGTTGAACTCAAGGCCACAACACTGGGCGAAGGTTCCAAAGCCAATCATCTTACGTATCTGGGTAATGCCGAAATCGGCAGCCACACCAATATTGGCGCAGGCACTATTACCTGCAACTATGATGGCGTGTTCAAACACACCACCACGATTGGAGAGAAAGCCTTTATCGGCTCGGATTCCATTCTTGTGGCACCCGTTACTATTGGAGACAACGCGCTGGTGGCCGCTGGCAGTGTCATTACAAAAAATGTGCCAGATGAAGCTCTGGCTTTTGGCCGGGCACAGCAAGTGAATAAAGCGGAAATGGGCAGGCTTTTTAAAGAGCGCCTGCAAGCAAAAAAGGAAAACGGCTGATGTGTGGGATCTGCGGCGTTGTTGGCCGAAGGCATGCCACCCCTATTGTTTTTGAAGGCCTGCGCCGGTTGGAATATCGGGGCTATGATTCCGCAGGTATTGCCACTTTAGTAGATGGGCGTGTTGAACGCCGCCGTGCAGCAGGTAAACTGGATAACCTTGCTGCATTGCTGAAAAAGGAACCTTTGCCCGGCACCACCGGCATTGGGCATACCCGCTGGGCCACACATGGTGCCCCTACAGCTTGCAATGCCCACCCTCATGGTACCGAGCGCGTAGCCATTGTGCATAATGGCATTATCGAAAACTTTGAAACCCTACGCCGTGAGCTGGAAGCTGCTGGTCAGGTTTTTGAAACAGAAACCGACAGTGAAACCATCGCCCTGCTGGTAGATTACCATCTGCAACAAGGGTTAGAACCCAAAGAAGCAGCCCTGCATGCACTGCGTCGCCTAGAAGGCGCATACGCCGTTGCCATAATTTTTGCTGGCCACGAAGGGCTGATGATTGGCGCATGCCATAGCGCCCCTCTGGCTGTGGGTTTTGGCGAAGATGAAATGTTTCTGGGCTCTGATTCACTGGCTCTGGCCCCGCTGACCCGTCGCATCGCCTACATGGAAGATGGGGATTGCGTTGTTATCACCCCCAAGGGCGCAGAGTTCATGAACTTTGATGGTGTGCCTGTTGAGCGCACTATCCAGCTTACCGCCCTAGCTGCTGGTTCCATCGGCAAAGATGGTTACCGCCACTACATGGAAAAAGAGCTGCACGAACATCCGTTGGTGATCGGCCAGACCTTGCAGCGCATGGTGGATCCGGCTTCTCGTCGCGTTCTTTTACCTGAACTGCCTTTTGATCTGGCAAAAGTGCCACGCGCAGTTATTACCGCTTGTGGGTCTGCCTTTTTTGCGGGGATGATTGGCCGCTACTGGCTGGAAGAAATTGCCCGCTTGCCGGTGGATATAGATGTTGCCAGCGAGATGCGTTACCGCAACCCACCGCTAACGGAAGGGTCCTTGGGGCTGTTGATTTCTCAATCTGGGGAAACAGCAGATACACTGGCGGCCTTGCGTAGCCTGCGTGAAAAAGCGATTCACATTGTTTCCGTGCTGAATGTTGAACACAGCACCATGGCGCGGGAAAGCGATGTTGTGCTGGGCACCGTGGCTGGCCCGGAAATTTCTGTGGCATCCACCAAGGCTTTTACCGCTCAGTTAACCGTATTGGCGTGCCTGACCATTGCCACTGCCCGTGCACGCGGCAAGCTGGATACACTGGCAGAAGAACATCTGGTAAGCGCCCTGTTAGACCTCCCCAGCCGTGCAGCGGAAGTGTTCAACCAAACAGATGCTATTCGTGCCATGGCCCAACTTGTGGTGGAAGCGCGTGATGTTTTGTATCTGGGCCGTGGCAGCATGTTCCCCGTTGCCATGGAAGGTGCGCTCAAGCTGAAGGAAATTTCCTACATTCACGCAGAAGCTTATGCAGCTGGTGAAATGAAGCACGGGCCGATTTCCCTTATTGATCGCACAGTGCCAATTGTCGCCACAGTGCCATCAAACGCGTTGTTTGAAAAAACACTTTCCAACCTGCAAGAAGCCAAAGCACGTGGTGGCCGCCTACTAGTGTTTACGGATACTAAAGGTGCTGAACGTGTATCTGCCATTGCAGAACAGATGGTGGTTCTGCCCCACGTGCATGATTTTGTAGCCCCCATTCTGCAAACCATTCCGGTGCAAATGTTGGCTTATGAAGTTGCTGTACTGAAGGGCACAGATGTAGATCAACCACGTAATCTGGCAAAATCTGTCACCGTGGAATAAATACAAAAAAGCCCCTATCTGCACGGATAGGGGCTTTTTATTTGGGCTTCTTGCCATTTATGGCTGTTGCTGAGGTTTCCCTTCCAGTTCCACCATAATGTGCCCCATTTTGGGGCTATCCACCTCTACTCTTGTAGCCACCATGCCAATCTGGGGAATGTTCTCAAACCAGACGCGCCCCTGCTGAGGTTTTCTGGCTTTGCGGTCTGCACTAGAGAGTTTAAAGCCCTTGATCTGCTGCGCTACAAAACTACAGCGTAAACCATCTTCTCCCCAATCTTTTGATGCGCCATCTGGCAAAGGCTGAACGCCCTCTGTTTGCACCTGCAACGTGCTTAAGCGCACACCATCAAACACCTTAACCGCGCCGTTACCGCAGCCTTGCCCTTCCTGCACCTTGTGCAAAAGCGCCATCAGAATGGCAACATTATCTACTGCACCCTTACGTTCATCTGGCAAAATCTGTTCGCGATCGGTTTCTACAGGCTCCATTGCCTGCACATCTGGCATATCCTGCTTATAGGCAATGGAAAGATGTCGGTTTTTACCGCGAGACCAGCCAGCACTCTCATAGCTTTCTGGTTCAGGCATGCCGCTATTGTAAAAATGCCCCTGCGCGCGGATGTTGATATTGGTTTTCATGAAAAGCTGGAGCAACCCACCCGTCTTGCTTTGGGCAGCTACACTGTACTGGTTGCCGCTCAGACGATAAGCACTGTTAATGGTCATAACATGCAGGCCGTGCGCATACACAAAATAGCGCACCACTGTTTGCGGGGCAGAAACCGCACCAGCAAATGGTGTTGCCGCTATCCCTCCCCCCACAAGCAACAAACCTAAAGCACTGGCTTTGGCAACACGTCGCTTAAATAACAGATGCAAAAAAGACATTAGAAAGTACCTTATGGAATCATCAGGAAAAATCCTGCCGTTCCCCACGATAACCCAGACGGATAGAAACAGCCTGCGCCAACCCCGCAGCCATATTGCCCAATTGTGCAACCGTGAAACGGCTCAATTCTGTTTGAGGCAGGCTGATGCCAATACCGGCTACAGCTTGCCCGGAATGATCTCTGACAGATGCGGCAAAGCACCACAGCCCTTCATGCACCTGCTCATCATCCACAGCGTATCCTCTGTCACGAATTTCTGCGATTTCACGCACTAATGTCGTTACAGAGCAAATGCCGTTAGGTGTAAGTGGTTCTGACCATGTGGAAACAGGGTTAAGGGCCAGCCATTCTCTGAAAGAGGTATCATCCATACCAGCCAGCATGGCATTACCTGTGGCCGTAAATATGGCAGGCAAGCGCATACCTACCCTAAAAGAGGCCCCCAGCACTGTAGCGCTATTGCGGCAGGCCACATACACAACCTCCGCCCCTTCCAGCATGGTCAGCGTAACTGTAAACGCATCCAGATCGGCACGATTCTCCAATACGTGGTAGAATTCTGTTACCAGATCCCGCTTTTCTGTTACATCTCCGGCCCAGTCCAGCAGGCGTGTTCCCAGCCTGTAGCCCTGAGATGCGTTTTTCTCCAGCAGCCCTAGCTCCACCATAACAGCCAGCAGGCCATGCACTGTGCTACGTGGCAAATCTAGCTGGCGCGCCACATCTGCGGCCAAGGGCGGCCTGATAGAAGCCTTCACCATATCAAGAATACGAACGGCCCGCCGTAATGCGGGAACCGTGTCCTGTGATTTGGGCATACTTTTTCTTATTTTCCTTGTTGACAGAGAGGTCCGATCTCTTCATTATTCCAAATACGGGATCAAGTTCAATATAATGAACAACAAAAATCAGAACTGATCTTGCCGCGCAGAAGACATAGTGGAAGCCTGAAAAACAAGAACCCGAAAACGGGCGGCAGGCTTCCACTTCTTCATACGCGCATTATACCGCAAATAAATGCACCAAAATCTCGCTCCCTTTTCCTTCCTGCGCTACAGATAAAGCCTTTCCTGCACCATAGCAGCAAAAGGGCACGAACTTGACCTGTATATATGATTTTAAACTTCCCGCCCTAAATGGAAGCACCCTTGATCTAAACGCTTATCGGGGGCAGCCTGTTCTGGTGGTAAACACCGCATCTAAATGCGGATTTACCCCACAATACGAGGGTTTGCAGGCTTTATGGACACAGTTCCAAAAAGCTGGGCTGGTTGTTGTTGGCGTGCCGAGCAATGATTTTGGCCAGCAGGAGCCCGGCACTTCGGAAGAGATTTCTTCCTTCTGCCAAATCAACTATGGGGTTACCTTCCCTATGGCGGCACGTAGCCCTGTAAAAGGGCCAGATGCTATTCCGCTCTTTAAATGGCTGGATAGTGAGCTTGGTTTTCTGGCACGACCACGGTGGAACTTTTTTAAGTATCTCACAAACCGCCAAGGCATGCCGGTTGCGTGGTTTAGTTGCCTGACCCCACCCACATCCGGGCGTGTCAGGCATGCTGTGGAAACGGCTCTAAAGTCCTAAAATCAGCCAGCAGAGGCAGGCAGTGGATCGCCGTTAAAATCGGCTGGGACCAGCCTGCCTTCCTGCATGGTCACAACCCTATCCATACGCGGGAGCAATTCACGATTATGGGTTGCTACCAAAACCGCCAGGCCCTTCTGGCGCACAACATCAAGCAGCTGAGAAAATACGCTGTCTGCCGTATGCACATCCAGATTGCCAGTGGGTTCGTCCGCCAACAAAAGTGCGGGGTCATTTGCCAAAGCGCGTGCAATGGCAACGCGCTGCTGTTCCCCCCCAGAAAGTTTGCCCGGTAAATGGTTTACGCGGTGGGCCAAGCCAAACATGCTCAAAAGCTCTTCCGCTTTACGGCGTGCCTGTGCCTTGCCTACACCAGCAATCATCTGCGGCAGAACCACGTTTTCCTTAGCAGTAAACTCACCCAGAAGATGGTGGAACTGATAGACAAAACCAATCCGGTCTCGGCGCATAGCCGTGCGTCCGGCATCTGCCATGCCGGTGGTAATCTGGCCCGCAATAACAATTTCACCGGCATCTGGCGTATCTAACAAACCAGCTAGATGCAACAGGGTGGATTTACCCGTGCCTGATGGTGCAACCAGCCCAACAATTTCACCGGCATGCAAAGAAAAATTGATATCCTGCAAAACTGGCAGAATACCCTCATCCCCACTTTGGTAAGCTTTGCGAACGTGCTTCAGGCTTAAAACTGGCTGATTATTCATGCCGCAAAGCCTCCACCGGGTCTGTTTTGGCGGCGCGCCAAGAAGGATAAAGCGTTGCCAGCAGGGAAAGCCCCAGCGCCATAACAATAACTTCTACCACCTGCCCCCACACCAGCTTTGCTGGCAGGTGCTCCAGATAATAAACTTCCGGGTTAAACAAGTTCGTGCCGGTGAGTTTTTGCAGAAGCTGGCGGATACGTTCAATATTCATGCAGAACACAACGCCAAGTGCGGTGCCTGCCACAGTACCCGTTACCCCTACAAAAGCGCCGCACATTAAAAAAATGCGCATAATGGCGCCACGGCTGGCCCCTATGGTGCGTAGCACAGCAATATCGGCTGTTTTATCCTTCACCATCATGATGAGGGAGGAAATAACATTAAAGGCCGCCACAAGGATAATAAGCGTGAGGATAAGGAACATCACATTCTGTTCCACCTGCACGGCTCCAAACAGGGCATTGTTGGCGTTTGTCCAATCCAGCACGCGTAGCCCTGGATCTCCTACCGCATTTTCAATGGCAAGGGTAACAGGGCGGACATGCTCTGCATCCTTGGTCATGACCTGAATTTGCGTGGCCTTGTTAGGCATCTGAAAGTAAATTTGCGCCGCGTGCATGGGCAAAAACACAACGCTGGAGTTATAGTCGTTCACCCCGGCATCAAAAATTGCCACCACGCGGTACCTGCGCACTCTCGGCACCGTGCCAAATGCTGTGGCAGCGCCATCTGGTGAAACAAGGGTAAGGCCCGAGCCAATGCCCAGCCCTGCCCGTTCCGCCATTGTAACGCCCACCACGATGGAATCATCCGGGCCAAAATCATCCAGCGAACCCGCAATAATGGAAGAGCTCACGGCTTTGAGATCTCGCAATCCCTGTGGTGTCAGACCATGCACCATGCCGCCAGAATTATAGGCACCTGCACTCAGCAGTGCCTGCCCTTCCACCAAAGGTGTGGCGCTTACCACACCCGGAACAGACCGAACCTTACGTGTGACATCTTCATACTGTGAGATTGTGCGGCCCTGCCCGTAAATGGTCAGATCCCCATTCAAGCCCAGAATACGCCCCATAAGGTCGGCCTGAAAACCGTTCATCACGGCCATAACAATAATCAGCGTTGCCACACCAAGGGCAATGCCAACCAACGAGAAAATGGCAATAACTGATACAAACCGTTCCCCTCGCCGCGCACGGAGGTAACGGCCTGCCACCGCCCGCTCAAAGGGTCCGAACATGCTGATCAGCCTGCCAGAACCAGAGCCAGCGCGTCATCCACACTGACTTCATGGCGTTCACCAGTGGCACGGCGCTTGAGTTCTACCTTGCCTTCCTTAGCGCCACGCGGGCCAACAACAATCTGCCACGGATGGCCCATAAGGTCTGCATCTGCAAACTTTACACCGGCACGTTCTGCACGATCATCATACAGAAAGGCTTCTTCATTCGTGCTGTAGATGCGCTCACAAATGGCATCACACAGTTCATCACCGTTTTTCAGGTTTAGAATAACAGCGCGGAAAGGAGCAACTGCATCCGGCCAGATAATGCCGTTATCATCGTGGCAGGCTTCAATAATGGCACCGGCAAGGCGGGAAACCCCAATACCGTAAGACCCCATTTCTGGGTAAAGCTGGTTTCCATCTGGACCACTCACGCTTACGTCCATAGAGCGCGTGTATTTATCTCCAAAATAGAAGATATGCCCAACTTCTACGCCGCGGCCTTCACGCCGGCGTTCTTCCGGCACGGCTTGCCATCCGGCCTCATCATGCATTTCATCCGTTGCGGCGTAAGGCGTTGTCACACGGTTAAAGAAGGCTTCCAGCGCGATGGAGCTGTTGGTATCAACAGGCTCATCCAGCCAATCCTGCTCTTCCAGTGCGGCATCGTAAAACACACCACTTTCCCCCGTGGGGGCCAGAATCAGGAACTCATGGCTCAGTTCACCACCAATCGGCCCGGTATCGGCCCGCATTGGCACAGCCCGCACCCCCAAACGCTGGAATGTGCGCAAATAAGCCAGCAACATACGGCGGTAGGTTGCAACGGCTGATCCGTAATCCAGGTCAAAGCTGTAAGCATCTTTCATCAGAAACTCACGGCCACGCATCACCCCAAAACGGGGGCGCATTTCATCACGGAATTTCCACTGGATATGATACAGAACCTGCGGCAGATCCTTATAAGACTTTACAGTCTGGCCAAACAGATCCGTAATCATTTCCTCATTGGTCGGTCCGTAAAGCAGTTCGCGCTTGTGACGATCCTGAATACGCAGCATTTCCGGGCCATAGGCATCATACCGGCCAGAACGTTTCCACAAATCGGCTGATTGTAAGGTTGGCATCAGCACTTCCTGCGCCCCTACCCGATCCTGCTCTTCCCGCACGATCTGGCTGATGTTGCGCAACACTTTCAGCCCTGCTGGCAGCCACGCATAAATGCCAGATGCCGTCTGGCGGATAAGCCCTGCCCGCAGCATAAGCCGGTGCGAGACAATCTGGGCTTCTGCCGGATTTTCTTTAAGAGTGGGAAGAAAGCTGCGCGAAAGACGCATGGTGCATTCAGCCTTGTAAAAAAAGCGACTTTTCCTGAACGAAAGCCGCTTTGGTGTAACCAATTCATATCTGCTGTAAAACAGTGAGGGGATAAAGAAAAGCCTGATACTCCGGCATTTTCTCTACCCCACCTTCTGCCGGGTATCAGACACGCAGCACGTGTACATCCACCAGCGGGCGTTTTTGCAGCTTGCGCCCCAATGCGCGCCGCAGGGCCGTTTTAGCGGCTTCACGGAAGGAAACATCATCCCCGCGCAGTTCATCCGGAATAATGTCCAGCGCGTTGGCGAATTCTTCACGCACACGCACGCTTTCCAGATCATCTGGATCAAGCAGGCCCGGTGCGCTCACCTTGGGCTCACCAATTACAAAGCCTTCTTCATCCACCGCAAAGCTGCCGATGACCATGCCGTTGAACAGCATCTTGCGGCGGGCAGCCAGCACCCCTCCGTTCATGGGCAGCAGGCGGTTGCCATCCAGCGCCAAACGGCCTGTAGGGGCTGTATCCACCACTTCCAGCTTACCCGGAAAAAGCCGCAGGATATCACCATCTTCCAGCAAAACCGGGGCAATACCCATTTCCTGCGCCAATGCAGCCTGCGCCGTAAGATGGCGCCACTCACCATGCACCGGCACCACATGTTGCGGCTTGAGCAGTTCGTACATTTTTTGCACATCGCCGCCCGTTGCATGGCCAGATACGTGCACAAAATGCTCACGGTCTGTAATCACCCGCACGCCACGGCGTGAAAGGTTATCCTGCACCGCCATAATCGCACGCTCGTTGCCCGGAATCATACGGCTGGAATAAATAACCGTATCCCCTTCGCCCAAAGCAATGTTGGGATGGGTATCCATGGCAATACGAGAAAGAGCAGAACGTGGCTCACCTTGGCTGCCTGTAATGATCAGCAGAATCTGATCATCTGGCACATCATTCACATCCTGTTCTGTCAGGAACGGCAGAACGCCAGACAGATAGCCGCAATCCCGCGCAGCCGTGTCCAGATTACGCAGGGAACGCCCAACCAAAACCACTGTACGCCCGGCAGCCTGCGCCGCCATGGCAATGGTTTCAACACGCGCCACGTTAGAAGCAAAGCACGTAACGGCAATACGCCCTTTAAGGCTTGCCACCAGTTCCGTCATGCTCCGGCGCACTTCGGATTCTGAGCGAGAAGGCCCCGGCTTCATTACATTGGTGCTATCACACACCAGCGCCAGAACACCTTCACGGCCAATTTCGGCCAGTCTGTCCAGATCTGTTGCGGGGCCTACCAGCGGGTCCGGATCAAACTTCCAGTCCCCCGTATGCACCACAATGCCGGAGGGTGTGCGCAGCACCATGGACTGCGCCTCAGGCACAGAATGCGTTACCGGCACGAATTCAATATCAAACGGCCCCACATCAAACCGCGCACCGGGCTGGATAACATGAATGGGCACATCCATAATACGGGCTTCGGCCAGCTTGCGGCGCAGAACAGCAGCAGCAAACGGTGTAAGATACACTGGGCACTGCAACATGGGCCACACATGCGCCACAGCGCCAATATGGTCTTCATGCGCATGGGTAATAACCAGGCCGGCCAGCTTATCCTTACGCTCTACAATAAAGCTTGGATCTGGCACCAGAATTTCGGCTTCTGGCGTATCGTTGCCACTAAAACCAATACCGCAATCTATCGCCAGCCACGTGTCTCCCAACCGATAAAGGTTGAGGTTCATGCCAATCTCACCCGTTCCGCCCAAAGGCAGAAAGGCCAGATCGCCGTTCTGTTCTGTCATTTCCGTGTTTTACCCTTCTGCAACATAATCTCGGTCCACTGTCAGTTTTGGCAAGGGGTTTCGCCCCGCCAGCAAACGCAACCCATTTAGGGTGAGCATTGAATCTACATGTTCAAAAACAGACGTACCTTCTGAGAAGAGTGGAGCCAGACCACCAGTTGCCAGCACCTTCATGGGGCCAACCTCCTTTCTGATCCTCTCAACAATCCCCTCAATCAAACCAACATAACCCCAAAACACGCCAGACCGCATAGCGGTGACCGTGTTGCGCCCAATGGCAGAATCCCCTACTGGCCGCCCTATTCCTATGCGGGGCAACCGCGCTGCTGCCTGATGTAACGCTTCAACCGACAAATTGATGCCAGGAGCAATAACACCACCGCAGTAGCTTCCATCCTTATCCACAACATCAAACGTTGTGGCCGTTCCAAAATCTATAACCGTAAGTGGTCCACCATACATATGGTGTGCAGCCAGACCATTCAACAGCCGATCCACCCCAACCTCATCCGGGTTATCCACCTTTATGGCAAACCCCCAATCCAGCCGGGCAGATGCAAGAAGCGGCTCAACAGCAAACCACTGCCGGCATAATGTACGCAAATGATACAACGCAGCGGGCACAACGGTGCCAATAACGGCACCATCAATATCATCCGCTACAATGCCTTGGGTGCGCAACAGCGCATTCAGCCAAACCGCATATTCATCCGATGTACGTTGGGCCTGCATGGTAATGCGCCACACACCACGCCATCTTTCACCATCATGCACCGCAAACACGACATTGGTGTTACCTGCATCAATAACAAGAAGCACCTTTTATACCCCTTCTTCCAGCAGGATATCTCCTGTCGTGATCGTTTTCATACCGGCTTCCGTGTCCAGCAGTAGGCGGCCATCCTCGGCCAAACCTGCAAATTTTCCCTGTTCATAAGTAGTTCGGCTGCTAACGACAAGAGGCGTCCCTACAGGATGCGCGCGATCAAGCCATGCCTGCCGCAATGCGCCAAAGCCATTTTGCCGCCAGACAGCGCACCAATCTGCCAAGCTAGAAAGGATACACTGGGCAACATCTTTTGCCGGTGGCACTGCGCCATACTGGGCAAGGCAAGCTGTAAAACGGCCCGTTTGCTGTTGAGATGGCGCCTGCGTGAGATTTGCCCCAAAACCTATAACAAGGCGCGCGCTTTCCCGCTCTATCAGGATACCGCCTGCTTTCTGGCCATCCAACAACAGATCATTCGGCCATTTTATCATGAGATGCCCTGCCACAGCAGGCACGGCGTGCAGCAACCCATCATAAAACGCCAAAGAGGCGGCAAACGGCCACCCCCCTAGCATATCCTGCCCTGCCTGTTGCGCATCCAGCAGAACGGATAAAGCAAGACTTTGCCCGGCATCTACCCATTGGCGGCCGCGGCTGCCGCGGCCTTGGGTTTGCCTGTAGGCTAAAACCGCAAGGCCAGAATCTGCCCCTTGCCGCGCCTGTTCCAGACAGAAATCAGAGGTGGAGCCCAGTTCTGCAAAGCATTCAAGCCGCCACGGGCTAGGCTGATCTTTCATCCGCCCAAAGCAAGTGCGGCCTGATGCGCCCATGCCATCAGAGGGCCCATGCCCGCAACAAACAAGGCTGTTGCCAAACCCATGCTGCCAGAAACAAACAGCAGGCTGGGGGCAGGACGATCCAGCACTTCTGCTGGGCTATCAAAATACATCACCTTCACAATCCGTAGATAATAATACGCACCAACTATGCTGGAGAGTGCGCCAATTACAACCAGTACGTAAAGGCCAGACTGCCAAGCCGCAGCAAAAACCAGAAATTTACCAAAGAAACCAGCCAAAGGGGGCGCACCCACCATGCTGAACATAAACAGTGCCAGAACAGCAGCCATTGCCGGATCTGTGCGCCCAAGGCCTGCCAGATCGGAAATGCTGACAACCTCACGCCCTTTCCGGCGCATTGCCGTAATGCAGGCAAACACACCTGCATTCATGACAAAATAAGCAGCCAGATAAATAAGCGTAGCCTGTATGCCAGCAAGAGATGCAGCCGCCAGCCCCATCATGGCGTATCCCATATGACCAATAGAGGAATATGCCATCAGGCGCTTGATATTACCTTGGGGAATAGCGGCAAAAGCCCCGTACACCATGGACAGCACGGAAACGGTTTCTATCAACATCTGCCAACGCGGAGCGACCGTGCCAAACGGCCCGGCCATAACGCGCAAGAACAATGCAAAAGCCGCAAACTTTGGAGCGCCTGCCATATAGGCTGTTACCGGAGTGGGCGCACCCTGATAGACATCTGGCGTCCACATATGAAACGGCACGGCAGACAGCTTGAAGCACAGGCCCGTAACAATAAAGACAATGCCGACAATCAGCCCCATTGGCAGAGCGCCAGAAGCCCGAATGGCCGCCACCAACCCTGTGTATTCCATAGTGCCTGCGTAACCATACACAAGCGAAATGCCATAGAGCAGCAAACCAGAAGCCAAAGACCCAAGCACAAAATATTTCAGCCCCGCCTCTGATGAAAGCACGCTATCCCGTTCCATCGCACACAAAATGTAAATGGACAGAGATGAGAGTTCCAACCCTACAAACAGTGTCATCAAATTGGCGGAGGATGCCATGATCATCGCGCCCAATGTTGAAAACAGCATCAGCACAGGGGTTTCAAACGGTAGGGTGGTTTTATCCCGCGTGCGGTAGCTGAATGTCAGCACCACAGCAGTCAGTGCGCCAGCAAGTATCAGCATCTTCATGAAACGGGCAAAGCCATCATTCACAAAGGTACCTGCATACCCTTCTCCTGTGGGTGAAAGCAGCACCAGAAATCCGCATACAGCAAACGCTGCAATGCTCAACATGGCGGAAGAGAAAAATCCCTCCCCTTTCCGCTGCAACACACCGGCTACCAGAATAACAATACCAGACAGCGCAAGCACAATTTCTGGCACGGCTATTGTCCAGTTAAAGCTGGTCATACTCATTGCACGACACCCCATAGCTGGGAGGAGAAAGATAAGGGAAAAACTGTTTCGCGCATCATGTTCGCTTCTCCCTCAGCCACATAGCGCCACGGTGAGCAGCACAACCAAGCCGGCCAGCACCGTAAACGCGTAAATGGCAATAGATCCGGTTTGCAGCTTTACAGCTTGGGCTGCGCTTGTACGCGCAGCCTGCACCATATCATGCGGCACAGCTTCCACCACGCCTTCTTCCCCATCTTTCCAGAGGACACGTGCGATTGCTGCATAGGGACGCACAAAAATGGCATCATACAATTCATCAAAATACCATTTGTTCAGCAAAAAGCGGTAAAGTGGCCCACAAGCCCGCGCCATATGAGTTGGCAAAGCGGGATTGAGCACATAACACAGCACAGCTAACGCAATACCAGCCAGACCTGCCAAAGAGGGCAGAATAGCAATAAGGCCCGGCACCCGCTCCAGATTTTCCATAATTGTGTTGTCTGGCGCGTTGAAAATAGCCCCTTCCCAGAAGCTGAACTGATGCGCTCCAATGTAAAATGGTGCCAACAGAATACCCGCCACAACAGCACCAAAAGCTAACAGCACCAAAGGTACGCTCATAACCGCTGGGCTTTCATGCGCCGCATCCCGCGCATGGGCATCTGCCGCCTGACCATGAAACACCAGAAAAATAAGCCGCCAGCTATAAAACGCTGTAAGAAATGCGGTGATTGTTCCCAAGCTCCACGCATACATGCTGGCAGACGAACCAGTGGCCCACAACGCATTGAGAATGGCATCCTTGGACCAATAGCCAGCAAACGGAAACACACCAGCAAGCGCCAAGCTGCCTATCCACATCACAGTGTAGGTGAGTGGCAACTTTTTCCATAAGCCGCCCATCTTAAACATGTTCTGTTCATCATGCATGGCATGGATAACGGAACCGGCCCCAAGAAATAGAAGCGCTTTAAAAAAGGCATGTGTTGTCAGATGAAAAACCGAAGCCTGATACGCACCCACACCTACAGCGGCAAACATATATCCAAGCTGCGAACAGGTGGAATACGCAATGGTGCGTTTGATATCTGGCTGCACCATACCCACCGTTGCAGCAAAAAAGCAGGTGGTTGCACCAATAAGAATAATGAATGTGCGTGTTGCAGGCGCAAACTCCAACAACGGAGACATACGCGCCATAAGAAACACACCGGCCGTAACCATTGTAGCCGCATGGATAAGAGCAGATACAGGTGTTGGCCCTTCCATCGCATCTGGCAACCATGTGTGCAGGAACAGCTGAGCCGATTTACCCATAGCCCCCACAAACAGCAACAGGCAGATAACCTCCAACATACGGAAGGAAATACCAAACAGCGTGTATGGTGTGTTTAGAACCTGCGGAACCTGCGCAAAAATGGCATCATACTGCACAGTGTGGAACAGCACATAAATCAGCCCAATACCGACAAGGAAAAACAGATCCGCCACACGGTTAACAACAAACGCCTTGATAGCTGCGGCTGTTGCAGATGGGCGATCATACCAGTACCCAATCAACAGATAACTGGCGAGCCCGACCCCTTCCCATCCGAAAAAAAGCTGGATCAGATCATTGGAAGAAACCAGCATGAGCATGGCAAAGGTAAAGAGGGAAAGATAAGAAAAAAACCTGTATGTGGGCATGCTTTCATGGCTCATGTAGCCAAGGCTGTAACAATGCACCAGCAAGGAAACCGCAAGCACCATCGCCACCATGGTGACAGATAGCGCATCAAACCTGAGCGTCCACGTTGCATCAAACCCACCGGCATGAACCCATTGCGCCAGATGCAGTGTGGAATGGCCAAAACCAGCCAGCCAGCCACCCCATAAGGCCCCGATGGCGCAAAGTGTTGCAATGCCCATACATAAAAGGGTTACGGCTTTGGCCAGCGTATCGCCCATAAAGCGGCCACCAAGCCCGGCTACAGTAGCCCCCACAAGAGGTGTAAGAACAGCGGCGGAAAAGAGGTTAAGATCGGGCTGCATAGCCAATCATCCCTTCATCATCGTCACGTCTTCGACCTGGATAGACCCACGGTTACGGAAATACACCGTGACAATGGCCAGACCGATGGCAGCTTCTGCTGCGGCAATTGTAAGCACGAACAGAACCATAACCTGCCCGGACAAATCTCCATGTGCGGAGGAAAACGCAACAAGATTGAGATTGGCCGAAAGCAGGATGAGTTCCATGGACATCAGCAGGATGATGACATTCTTTCGGTTTAGAAAAATACCGAACACACCCAAAACCAACAGTGCCGCGCTAACAAAAAGATAAGGCCCAATACCTATGGGAGCGATTGCGGATGTCATGGCCTGTTCTCCTCTGTTTCCGCCACAGCCTGATTTCCGGAACCATAGGAACCGGGAACCGCTGTTTCGTAATAGGAGCCTTTGGGCCGCAGGAAACCACCGCTTTCAAACACGTTTTCGCCAAGTGGCAGTTGTACAAGCTCCAGCGTTTCTTCAACTGTGCGTGCGTGTTGTTTATCTATATTCTGGCGACGGCCTGTAGCACGTTCACGCAGCGTAAGAACAATAGCGCCTATCATGGCAACAAGCAGCACAAGCCCACACGCCTGAAACAGAAAAACATAGTGTGTGTAAATCACAGTTCCCAAAGCTTCCGTATTGGTAAGCTGAGGGGCTGGATTAAGGGGCGCCACAATATTGGCTGGCGCCATCTTCCAGTTGCTGAAAGCCATAAGCAGTTCGGCAAATAAAACGCCCCCTACGCACACGCCTAAAGGGGCATGTTTTTGAAAACCTTCGCGCAGACTGCTGAAATCTATATCCAGCATCATCACAACAAACAGGAACAGAACAGCCACTGCCCCCACGTAAACAATAACCAGCAGCATGGCCAAAAACTCGGCCCCTGCCACCAGGAACAAACCCGCTGCATTAAAAAATGCAAGGATAAGAAAAAGCACGGAATGCACCGGGTTACGTGCGCTAATGACCATTACAGCCGAAAACAGCAGCACCGTTGCAAAAACGTAGAAAACAAGCTGTGCCATCATTGGCCAACCTCCTGCCATGTCATGGCCTGCATCTGCTTAGCGATACGGGGCATCTAATTCCAGACGCCGCGCAAGCAGCGCTTCCCACCTGTCTCCATTCGCTAAAAGCTTGTCTTTGTCGTACATCAGCTCTTCGCGCGTTTCGGTGGCAAATTCGTAGTTTGGGCCTTCAACAATGGCATCTACCGGGCAGGCTTCTTCGCACAGGCCGCAGTAGATGCACTTTGTCATGTCAATGTCGTAGCGTGTGGTGCGGCGAGATCCATCATCACGCTCTTCCGCCTCAATGGTAATGGCCTCTGCCGGGCATGTCGCTTCACAAAGTTTACAGGCAATGCAGCGTTCTTCCCCATTGGGATAACGGCGCAATGCATGCTCTCCCCTAAATCTGGGTGACAGTGGCCCTTTTTCATAAGGATAGTTTAATGTCACCTTTGGGCGGAACATCATACGGAAAGTGGATGACATGCCCCCCACCAGCTCCTTCAGTAGAAAAGAGCGCAGCGTGTTACCTAAAGCACCCATCAGTTCACACCTCCCATATGGGGCAGCAGACCTGTTGCCATAAGAAAACCTGCCGTTCCGATCATCCACAGAAGGGAAAGTGGCAGGAATACTTTCCAGCCTAGCCGCATAAGCTGATCGTACCGATACCGTGGGAACGTGGCACGCACCCAGATAAAGACGAACAGACAGAAAAGAATTTTAAAAATCAGCCATAAAGGCCCCGGCACCCATGTAAGCGGCGCAATACCCAATGGTGGCAGCCATCCCCCTAAAAACAGAATGCTGACCATAGAGGACATAAGGATCATATTTGCGTATTCACCCAGAAAGAACAGGCCAAACGCGAGGGATGAATATTCAACAAAAAACCCTGCCACCAACTCGCTTTCCCCTTCGGGAAGATCAAACGGGGCGCGGTTTGTTTCTGCCAATGCCGATATAAAAAACACAATAAACATTGGAAACATTGGCAAGCAGAACCAGACATGCCGTTGCGCCAGAACAATATCGTTCAGGTTTAGGCTACCCACTGCCAGCAATACGGAAACAATTACCAAGCCAATTGAAACTTCGTATGAAACCATTTGCGCGGCAGAACGTAATCCACCCAGAAAAGCGTATTTGGAATTAGACGCCCAGCCAGCAATAAGAATACCGTAAACACCCAATGAGGAAATAGCCAGAAGGTAGAGAATACCCACATTGATATTGGCAACAGCCAAACCATTACCTGTGGGAATAACTGCCCATGCCACCATGGCCAAAGAAAAGGTAAGAAACGGTGCAAACAGGAACAAAGCGCGGTTTGCGCCTGCCGGAATAATCGTTTCCTTTACAATCATCTTGATGGCATCAGCAAAAGCCTGAAGCAGGCCAAACGGACCATTTACATTCGGCCCGCGGCGGCGCTGCATGGCGGCCATTACCTTGCGTTCCATCAGTGTAAGATACGCAACAGCAATCAACAGCGGCACCAGAACAGCCAGTGTTTCCAGCAACATCAGAATAATCTGGCCAGCAAGGGTGTGATAAAAAAACTGTCCCATTGGCCTTACTCCGCTGCTATCGCGCGAGGCACGCTATAAACTTTTGAACATTCCGCCATAGTCGGGCTGGCGCGGCTGATGGCGTTGGTCTGATAATAATCTGGGATCACAGACCTGAATGGTGCGGACATAAAGCTTCTGTCCTCATCCTTTTTCTGTTGTGCGGCTGTTGGCTGAGGTGCATGCAGCTTTGTGATATGCCCAACATGCGCAAACACAGGGTTTACGTCTGCCATGCGTGCACGCAATTCTTCCACCGTATTATATGCCAAAGTATGCCCGCACACTTCTGAAAAAGCTCTGATAATACGCCAATCTTCTCGCGCATCTCCCGGAGCGAACACACCCCGAAAAGCACGTTGCACACGCCCGGCAGTATTAACGTATGTGCCAGATTTTTCCGTATAAGCTGCCCCAGGCAGAATAATATCTGCCCGCTTAGCAGCTGCATCACCATGATGCCCCTGATACACAACAAACGTTTCTGGCGAGATACGATCTACAGGAAGTTCGTCTGCACCCATCAGCCACAGAACTTCTACCCCACCCCGCAGCATGCTGGCGGTAGCACATCCATGTGGGCCGGGCACAAACCCGATATCCAATGCTCCCACGCGGGATGCTGCGGTGTGCAGAACGTTAAAACCATTCCACCCTTCTGCAACAACACCAGTTTTTTCTGCCAATTGTTTACAAGCAGCATAAATAGCCGGTGCATCCTGACGGGTTAAAGCACCGTGCCCAAGGATGATCATGGGGCGGGATGCTTTTTGCAAAACTTCTGCAAAAGCCTGCTCTCCTGCCACCAGCTTATCCAGAACATCTGGGCCATCAGCCAGAATATCAACCTGATATGTGGGATCAGAAACAAACTGACCGATACTGGCTATAGGAAAGCCACCTCGCCCTGCATCCAAATACCGCTTACGAATACGGGCATTTAAAACAGGAGCCTCTCGCCGTGGTTCCACCCCCACCAACAGCAGGGCGTCTGCCTCATCTATTCCGGCAATATCGCTGTTAAACAGGTAATTTGCGCGCGCGCTCAAATCATACCATGCACCATCCTGCCGACAGTCCAAGTTTGATGAACCAAGATTATTCAAAAAATCCTTAAGAGCACACAGGCTTTCTATATCGCACAGGTCACCCGCAATGGCACCGATTTTTTCACCCGGCACGCCCTCCAGCCTGCGAGCTAGAGAAACAAATGCCTCCTGCCATGTGGCGGGGTGCAACTTGCCATGCACACGTACCCAAGGCTGATCCAGCCGCCGACGCTTGAGACCATCAATTGAAAAACGTCCTTTATCAGAAAGCCATTCTTCGTTTACTTCATCATTCACGCGCGGCACAATGCGCATGACTTCACCGCCACGGGCCTGAATTTGGATATTCGTGCCCAGCGCATCCATAACATCAATGCTGTCTGTTTTTTTGTATTCCCACGAACGCGCATGAAAAGCCGATGGCTTGGCTGTAAGAGCCCCTACTGGGCAAACATCTATTAAATTTCCAGAAAGTTCAGATGTCAGCGCTTTTTGCACATATGTGGTAATTTCAGCGTTTTCACCGCGTGAAACCATACCCAGCTCAGGCGTGCCTGCTACTTCTGTACTAAAGCGGACACAACGCGTGCACTGGATGCAGCGCGTCATAACCGTTTTAACCAATGGCCCAAGATCTTTATCTGTTACGGCCCGCTTATCTTCCTGATAGCGCGAAATACCAGATCCGTACCCATAAGCCTGATCTTGTAGATCACATTCTCCGCCCTGATCGCAAATAGGGCAATCCAGCGGATGGTTAATCAGCAGAAATTCCATAACAGCACGGCGTGCGCGGCGCACAACCTCTGTATCTGTAAAAATCTGCATCCCTTCAGAAATAGGAAAACCGCAAGATGCAACAGGTTTAGGCGCGCGCGCCACTTCTACCAGACACATCCGGCAGTTACCGGCAACAGAGAGCCGTTCATGATAACAAAAACGCGGTATTTCTTTTCCGGCTGCCTCGCAGGCCTGCAAAGCACTAAAACCTGCGGGCACATCTACCGGTGTACCGTCAACAATGACCTTCACCATTATTCTTACTCCGCCGCCACTGGCACACCGCCCGCAGGCACCTGCACCAAGCCCGTACCGCCATGCGCAACCTTGTACTGCCGGATACGTGCTTCCATTTCTGGCCGGAAATGCCGGATCAGCCCTTGAATAGGCCATGCAGCTGCATCACCCAGCGCACAAATAGTGTGGCCTTCCACCTGCTTGGTCACTTGCTCTAGCAGATCAATTTCTTCTATTTCGGCTTTGCCCTGCACCATGCGGTTCATCATACGCATCATCCATCCAGTGCCTTCTCGGCAGGGTGTGCATTGGCCGCAGCTTTCATGCTTAAAGAACTTTGAAAAACGCGCGATGGCTTCAATAATATCTGTGGATTTATCCATCACGATCATACATGCCGTGCCCAAACCAGAACGTTCTGCGCGCAAACTATCGTAATCCATCAACACAGTTTCACAGATGGATTTAGGCAGCACGGGAACAGAACAACCACCGGGAATAACGGCCAGCAGGTTATCCCACCCACCGCGCACGCCACCACCATGCTTTTCAATAATCTCTTTAAGGGGAACACCCAGTTCTTCTTCAAACACACAGGGCGTATTCACATGGCCAGAAATAGCCATAAGTTTTGTGCCTGCATTATTGGGCCGGCCCAAGCCAGAAAACCAAGTTGCCCCACGGCGCATAATGGTAGATGTAACGGCTATGCTTTCCACATTATTCACTGTTGTCGGGCAACCATATAACCCCGCCCCAGCTGGGAATGGAGGCTTCATGCGGGGCTGGCCCTTTTTACCTTCCAGGCTTTCCAGCAGAGCTGTTTCTTCTCCGCAGATATATGCGCCGGCGCCACGGTGAATGCGGAAATCAAAATCCCACCCACTACCCGCAGCATTTTTTCCGAGAAGCCCTGCCTCATAAGCTTCATCTATCGCTGCCTGAAGGCGCTCAGCTTCTCTGCAAAACTCGCCACGGATATAAATGTAGGAAGCATGCGCACCCATAGCGAAAGAGGCTATCATTGCGCTCTCTATCAACTTGTGTGGCTCATGCCGCATAACTTCCCGATCTTTACACGTGCCGGGTTCTGACTCATCCCCATTGATGACGAGATAATGCGGGCGGCCATCAGACTTTTTGGGCATGAATGACCACTTCAACCCGGTGGGAAAGCCAGCCCCTCCACGGCCACGCAGGCCAGATGCCTTCATTTCCGCAACGACTGCATCCCGCCCTTTTGCGATAATGGCTGCGGTATTATCCCAATCGCCTCGTTTCCGGGCTGCTGGCAAACGCCAATCATCCTGACCATAAAGATTGGTGAAGATACGGTCTTTATCCTGAAGCATGGCCGTTTCTCCTATTTCTGATCCGGGGATGATGCAGACGTTTCCAGAAGGGTTTTTCTGCCGCCTTCCGGTGCTGAGCACATACGGTTGATAGCCGGACCGGCTTCTGGGTGACGGCCTGCACGCAAATCTGCAATTAATGCTTCTGTGCGTGGACCATCCATATCCTCGTAGTAATCATCATCAACTTGCAGAATAGGTGCATTGGCACAGGCACCCAGACATTCCACTTCGGTTAAGGTAAACAAGCCATCATCGCTGGTTTCACCAAAATGATGGATCCCTGTTGCTTTACGGCAAGCCTCTGTTACCGCATCCGAGCCACGTAGCCAGCACGGTGTGGTTGTGCAGACCTGAAGATGGTAGCGGCCAATCGGCTTTGTGTTGAACATGGTGTAAAAAGACGCCACCTCATACACGCGTATTGGTGCCATCTCTAACCTGCGGGCAATATCATCCATTGCCACAAGCGGTATCCATGCACTACCGGTTACGCGGCCCATCTGGCGCTGCGCAATATACAAAAGAGGCATAACCGCACTGGCTTTGCGTTCTTCTGGATATTTTTTAAGAACATTTACAATTTCTGCTTCAGATTCATCATCAAAAGCAAAGCTGTCCGGCTGTTTTGCCGGGGCCCAGGCGGCGTTCATCGATCAACCTCTCCGAACACAAGATCAAGCGATCCGATAATGGCCACCATGTCCGCCAACATACCGCGGCGGGACAATTCATCGATGGCCTGAAGGTGAGCAAATCCTGTTGGGCGAATTTTGCAGCGATACGGCCGGTTACTTCCATCGGCAACCAAATACACCCCAAACTCTCCTTTAGGACTTTCTACCGCTGTATAGGTTGCGCCGGGGGGAACGTGATACCCTTCGCTAAACAACTTGAAGTGATGAATAAGCGCTTCCATAGAACGCTTCATTTCTGCACGAGGCGGCGGGCTGAACTTGGGGTCCTGCACCTTTACGTCTCCAGGGCGTATCTGGGTCAGACATTGCTCAATAATCTTGACGCTTTCTCGCATTTCCGCAACACGCACCAGATAGCGATCATAACAATCACCCTGCCGCGCAACCGGCACATTGAATTCAACCTTGTGGTAATTGTCATAGGGCTGATTACGGCGCAGATCCCACGGCACACCAGAAGCACGTAAACATGGGCCACTAAAACCCCAAGCCAACGCCTGCTCTGTTGTAAAAACGCCAATACCTACTGTGCGTTGTTTCCAAATACGGTTTTCAGTGAGCAGACCTTCGAGTTCATCAATCCATTTTGGAAACTCTTTGGCCCATGCGCCTATTTTATCTTCCAACCCAGCAGGAACATCACGTGCGACACCACCCGGACGGAAATAATTGGCATGAAACCGCGCACCAGATGCGGCCTCGTAAAACTCCAGAAGTTTTTCCCGTTCTTCATATCCCCACAAAGCCGGTGTCACGGCCCCGCAATCCAACCCCATAGCTGTAAGATTGAGAATATGATTTAGAACGCGCGTTATTTCCGCAAACATAACGCGCAGCCACTTGGCGCGTTCTGGAATATCAATACCCAGAAGTTTTTCCGTAGCCAGAGCAAAAGCCTGCTCCTCACACATCGGAGAAACGTAATCCAGCCGATCAAAATACGGCAAAGCTTTCTGGTAGGTTTTGTATTCTATGAGTTTTTCTGTTCCACGATGCAAAAGGCCGATATGGGGCACGGCACGCGCCACTACCTCGCCTTCCATTTCCAGAACCAAGCGCAACACACCATGCGCAGATGGATGCTGAGGCCCGAAATTGAGTGCGTGAGAATCAATTTCCACAATCTTACATGGTTCTTCTTCCGCCACTTTTTCGGGCACAAGGCTTTCTGGAACATCTTGATGCAGCACAGTATCTGCTGCTTCAACAAAGCTATTTTTCAATTCAGTCATCAGCCGGACCTCTTCATGCCCTGTCTGACTTCATGCGCTTTTTCGTCTCCCGGCAAAGTCAGCATGCCTTCCCATGGGGAAACAAAATCAAAATCACGAAAATCCTGTGTTAAAGAAACAGGTTCTTTCACAACTTGCCTGCGTTCCACATCGTAACGGACCTGTTCATAACCCGTTAATGGGAAGTCTTTACGCAGTGGATGCCCTTCAAACCCATTATCTGTAAGGATACGCCGCATATCGGGCTGATCGGAAAAGACCACCCCAAACAGATCGTAGCATTCACGCTCCCACCATGTGGCACAGGGCCACAAATGGTGCACAGAAGGTACGGGCATAATTTCATCTGTTTGCACAATCACCCGAATACGATGGTTATGTGTGACAGACAGCAGATTATAAACAACATCAAACCGCTGCGGCCGTTCGGGAAAATCTACCCCACACAAATCCATCAACTGTTCAAAGCGATATGATGGATGATCCCTCAGCAATTCGAGAAAATGCAATAAGTGATCGCGTTCTATACGAACAACCAACTCACCTTTTTCTACTGCCGCATAGGATACGGAAGGCAAGGTTGCCATAAAGGTAAAGGCCATGGCAGATAGCCGCCCCTCAAGGCGACCTTGCCGAGGATTTACAGGAAGTTCAGCCACGAAGAATGGTCCCCGTCCGACGTATTTTTTTCTGAAGCAGCATAATGCCGTAAATCAAAGCCTCTGCCGTTGGTGGGCAGCCCGGCACATACACATCTACAGGCACGATGCGGTCACACCCCCGCACAACAGAATACGAATAGTGATAATAGCCGCCCCCATTAGCGCAGGAGCCCATGGAGATAACCCAGCGTGGTTCGGCCATCTGCTCGTACAATCGGCGCAGCACGGGGGCCATTTTGTTGGTAAGCGTGCCAGCCACAATCATAACATCTGACTGACGCGGAGACCCGCGCGGGATAATGCCCATGCGGTCCAGATCATACCGCGGCATGTAAGCGTGGATCATTTCCACCGCGCAGCAAGCAAGCCCAAAGGACATAGGCCACAAACTGCCTGTTCGCCCCCAGTTTACCAACTTATCCAAATTGGCAACAACAAAGCCTTTTTCGGCCAGAACCCCTGTAATGCCCCGCACAACAGCATCTTGCTCTGGGCCGGGCGGAAGCGCTTCGCGGTTCCATAGCACCGCATCCTGCTGGTTGGCTGTCATGGCTGTATCTCCCTCACCTCAATCCCAATCCAGCGCGCCTTTGCGCCATTCGTACAAAAAGCCAATGCCCAGCACGGCCAGAAATCCAAGCATAGAAAGAAAGCCAAACAGCCCAATGCGCCCCAGCGTGATGGCCCAGGGAAACAGGAATGCAACTTCCAGATCGAAAATGATGAACAGGATGGCAACCAGATAAAAACGCACATCAAAACGGCGGCGCGCATCATCAAATGCTTCAAAACCGCATTCATAAGCTGTCAGTTTTTCGGAATACGGTTTCTGGTGGCCGCTCAGCAGCGCCATACCCAGCATGGCGGCGGCAATAATAACCGACATGCCCCCAAACACGAGAACTGGCGCGTAATCACCAAGAACAGACTGCATGGTGTGGTTCCTGCACATGTTTAAGCCGCAGTGGCTTTTGTTTCATGCAGCAACCCTAGCCCCAACATCCTACGCACGGATATGCACGAACGCGTTGGGTATGGGGCACTTTCTTGTGAAGGCCGAATTTTAAAGGGAAATTGAGGAGCCAGAGAATGCTCTGACAAAAACCACACACAGGCAGCAATGGAACTAAGTCCATTGTGCATGTGGGTTACCATTTGGGGAAAATGGTGGGCAATGACGGGATCGAACCGCCGACCATCTCGGTGTAAACGAGACGCTCTACCGCTGAGCTAATTGCCCGCGCCCTATGTGCCATAAACAGAAAAGGCCGACAACCCCTTTTTTTGAGATTGTCGGCCTTTTTCAGAAAAAAATTTTTCTGACGGAATTAACCGCTGACGGCATCCTTCAGCGCCTTGCCCGGCTTGAAGCGGACAGAGGTGGAAGCAGGAATATCGATTTCTTCACCCGTACGTGGGTTGCGGCCTTTAGCAGCCTTGCGGGTTGCGGTCACAAATGTACCAAAACCAACCAGACGCACTTCCTGCTTTGTGGACAGGGCCTTTTCGATCGCACCGAATACGGCATCGACCACTTCACCGGCTTTTGCCTTGGGCAGGTCAACAGCTTCAGCCACTGCTGAAACGAGTTCCTGCTTGTTGAGCGGCTTCTCCATCCTTACGCCTTTCTATTTCTTATATCTGTTCGGAACGGCGGGCGGCCTTTTCGTCCGCCTGTCCGCTACCTGAACGCACTATGAAGCCGTTTTTCGCCACGTCAACCAAGCAAACGCAACTTCGTAGGCTCTTACCCCCTCTATTCAGTGTGGCAACACCGGAAGAGCGGATTCTCCACCTGCTGCTGGCAGTGGATCTGGCACATCTTCCCACTCAATTGGCTGAGGCTGACGCACCAGCGCACGCGCCAGAACTTCATCCACATGAGAGACAGGAACGATTTCCAGTTTCTTCTTCACGTTTTCAGGGATTTCCGTAAGGTCCTTCTCATTTTCCTTGGGAATGAACACTGTACGAATACCCGCACGCAAAGCCGCAAGCAGCTTTTCTTTCAAGCCACCAATAGCCAGCACACGCCCACGCAATGTGATTTCACCTGTCATGGCGACATCCCGACGAATGGGAATACCTGTCAGCACACTCACCAAGGATGTGACCATAGCCACACCGGCTGAAGGACCATCTTTGGGAGTCGCACCTTCTGGCACATGCACATGGAAGCTGCGCTTATCAAACAAGGTGGGCACAATGCCAAAGCTGGTTGCCCGACTCCGCACAAAGGAGAACGCTGCAGAAATGCTCTCCTTCATGACGTCGCCCAGCTTACCGGTTTCAACAATACCGCCCTTGCCTGGCACCATAACGCTTTCAATGGTCAGGATTTCCCCGCCCACTTCGGTCCAAGCCAGGCCGGTTACAACGCCAACCATGTCTTCTGCTTCGGTTTCTCCATAGCTGAAGCGACGCACACCTGCGTATTTGTCCAGATTCTTAGGAGTAACAGAAACTTTCTTGGCCTTACCGGTGACAATTTCCTTCACGGCCTTACGGGCAAGCCCCGCAAGTTCACGTTCCAGATTACGCACACCGGCCTCACGCGTGTAATAGCGAATCAGATCCCGCACGGCGTCATCTGTAATCGACCATTCACCCGGTTTGAGGTTATGCGCCTGTGTCTGCTTGGAAATAAGGTGACGCTTGGCAATTTCCACCTTCTCGTCTTCCGTGTAACCGGACAGACGAATGATTTCCATACGATCCAGCAGAGGCTGCGGCATGTTCAGGCTATTGGCCGTTGTAACGAACATGACATCAGACAGATCATAATCCACTTCCAGATAATGATCTGCAAATGTGCTGTTCTGCTCTGGATCCAACACTTCCAGCAGTGCAGATGCTGGATCTCCACGCCAATCAGAACCCAGCTTGTCAATTTCATCCAGCAGGAACAGCGGATTCGAGACTTTCGCCTTCTTCATCCCCTGAATGATCTTGCCAGGCATGGAGCCAATATACGTACGCCGATGGCCACGAATTTCAGCTTCATCCCGCACGCCACCCAATGACATACGTACGTAATGCCGCCCCGTTGCCTTGGCGATAGAACGTGCCAAAGACGTTTTACCAACACCGGGAGGACCTACCAGGCACAGAATCGGGCCTTTCAGCTTCTGAGACCGGCTTTGAACAGCCAGATATTCCAGAATCCGTTCTTTAACTTTTTCTAGCCCGTAGTGATCTGCATCCAGAATTTTTTCTGCTTCTGTCAGATCATGCTTTACCTTGGTCCGCTTTTTCCACGGAATGCTCAGCAGCCAATCCAGATAATTCCGCACAACTGTAGATTCGGCAGACATCATGCTCATGCCGCGCAGCTTTTTAAGCTCCGCTACAGCTTTTTCGTGTGCTTCCTTAGAGAGCTTGGTTTTGGCAATGCGTTCTTCCAGTTCGGATGTTTCATCCTTGCCGTCTTCGCCTTCACCCAGCTCCTTCTGAATCGCCTTGAGCTGTTCGTTCAGATAATACTCGCGCTGCGTTTTTTCCATCTGACGCTTAACGCGGTTGCGAATCTTCTTTTCGACCTGAAGAACATCAATTTCCGCCTCAATATGTGCGAAAACCTTTTCCAGTTGCGCCATCACTGTTGGCGCTTCCAGAATTTCCTGTTTTTCCGCAATCTTGAGGTTCAGGTGGCTGGTTACGGTATCTGCCAGCTTAGCCAGATCACTGATCTGGTTCAGAGAGACCAGCACCTCGGACGCAATCTTTTTGTTGAGCTTCATATACTGCTCAAACTGAGACACGATAGAACGGCCAAGTGCTTCGGCTTCTGGCCCTTCAGCCGCCTGCTCTGGCATGTCCTCAATATCGGCCTCAAAGTGCCCTTCCACCTCGTGCAAGGTTTTTACGCGTACGCGCTTCACACCTTCCACCAGCACCTTCACGGTGCCATCCGGCAGTTTTAGAAGCTGCAGAATGGTTGAAAGTGTACCCACCCGATAAATATCATCGGCGGAAGGATCGTCCTGCGCAGCATCCTTCTGGGCGACCAGCAGGATATGACGGTCATCTTTGGTGACCGTTTCCAACGCTTTTACAGATTTCTCACGCCCAACAAACAAGGGCACGATCATGTGCGGGAACACCACAATATCGCGCAGTGGCAGCACAGCCACATGCACAGGAGCCTTAACTTCCTGCACTTCTGGCTCCGCCGTAGCTTCTACTGCTGTTGTGGTTTGAGGTGTGGCTTCTGCTGCCACTTCCGGCTTGGTTTTTGTTGCAGTCCGGCGCCTGCGTTTCACTGGTTTTTCGTTATCAGCCATGATGATGACCTCCTGACAAGGACGATCCGGACACGGCACCCGCCTTGCGGCATACCCTATTCCGTACAAGAGCCAACGCGGTGAAAGCTCTTTTGTCTATCCTTATGTCGTTATTCACAGCGTTTTACACAATGGGACAGTGACAAAAACAGCGCTGGAGCATGTGCCGCCAGCGCTGTTTTGTGAATATTCCCCAACTTAAGCAGATTGTTCTGCCGGGATTTCTTTCTTTTTCCCGTAGACATAGACCGGACTGGCCTTGCCTTCCGCGACATCCCGGTTAACCACCACTTCCTCTACATTTTCGAGGCCCGGCAGATCGAACATGGTCGACATTAGGATACTTTCCAAAATGGAGCGTAGCCCACGTGCACCAGTCTTTCGCACAATAGCGCGATCTGCGATGGCTTTGAGTGCATCATCCGTGAAGTCCAGCTGCACATCTTCCATCTGGAACAAACGCTGATACTGCTTGACCAACGCATTCTTGGGTTCTGTCAGAATCTTGATAAGCGCAGCTTCATCCAGATCACCCAGCGTTGCGATAACCGGCAGACGCCCGATGAATTCCGGAATCAAACCAAACTTCATCAAGTCTTCCGGTTCCACGTCGTGCAGGATTTCCCCTGTCTTACGCTCATCCGGGGCGCGCACATCGGCGCCAAACCCAATGTTGGTTCCTTTACCGCGGGCAGAAATAATCTTGTCCAGCCCAGCAAAAGCACCACCACAGATAAACAGCATGTTGGTGGTATCTACCTGCAGGAACTCCTGCTGCGGATGCTTGCGCCCACCCTGTGGCGGAACAGAAGCGACTGTGCCTTCCATAAGCTTCAGCAGCGCCTGCTGTACACCTTCACCACTTACATCACGGGTAATGGAAGGGTTGTCTGACTTTTTGGAAATCTTGTCGATTTCATCAATATACACAATGCCACGCTGTGCACGTTCAACATTGTAGTCAGATGCCTGCAACAGCTTGAGAATAATGTTTTCAACATCTTCCCCCACATACCCTGCTTCTGTCAGGGTTGTGGCGTCTGCCATTGTAAAAGGCACATCCAGAATACGCGCCAGTGTCTGAGCAAGCAGGGTTTTACCGGAGCCTGTAGGGCCAATAAGCAGGATGTTGGATTTTGCAATCTCAACATCACCGGCTTTGGCAACCTGCGTCAGGCGCTTGTAATGGTTATGCACAGCCACAGACAAAACCTTTTTGGCTTGAGCCTGCCCGATAACATAATCATCCAGAACCTTGCAGATTTCCCGCGGTGTCGGCACACCCTCGCGCGATTTGACAAGGGATGTCTTGTTCTCTTCACGGATGATATCCATGCAGAGTTCAACACACTCATCACAAATGAACACCGTGGGGCCGGCAATCAGCTTGCGGACCTCATGTTGTGACTTTCCACAGAACGAGCAGTAAAGCGTATTCTTGGAATCACCGGACTTCGTATTCATCAGCCCACTCCCTCGATCATCCCAGGCCCCATCGCACCGAGAGCCGAGTCCCAGAACGTGTGTGCCTGCCTTACGGCAGGCGTCTTCCCTATTGTAACAGGAAGATTACTGTACGCCAGATTAAGGATGACTTTTATCCTTCTTGCCTGTTTCTGTCGCCTTATGGTGGCTGATCACCTCATCCACAATCCCGAAGGACTGAGCTTCGTGGGCGGACATGTAGGTATCACGCTCCAACTTCTGCTCAATTTCCTCCAACGTGCGACCTGTATGTTCACGGTAGATTTCATTCAGCTTCTGACGAATGATCAGAATTTCACGCGCCTGAATTTCGATATCACTCGCCTGACCCTGCGCGCCACCAGAAGGCTGATGCACCATAACGCGCGCATTTGGCAGCGCGAAACGACGACCTTTTTCACCCCCAGCCAGCAACAAGGAGCCCATAGAGGCTGCCTGCCCGATGCACACTGTGCTTACGGGGCTGCGAATGTACTGCATGGTATCATAAATTGCCAAACCGGCAGAAACCACGCCACCCGGGCTGTTGATGTAAAAAGAGATTTCCTTGTTCGGGTTCACGCTTTCCAGATACAGAAGCTGCGCGGAAATCAAGGATGCAACCTGATCGTACACGGGACCAGTCAGGAAGATGATCCGCTCTTGAAGCAGGCGGGAATAGATATCAAACGCCCGCTCACCGCGAGAGGTCTGTTCGACCACCATCGGTACCAGCGCATTGCTGAAAATCTCAACGGGATCACGATCCCTCATACCACTCATTCCCGTATAAAAAACTGAATTAGCCCTTCCCGCCTTCCTGCGCAAACACAAGAAAGCTCAGGCACTCTGGTTCAAGATAGAGATAAAGTGGAAAGATGCCACCCCGGAAAAGAAAAACATGCCCAAAAAGAATGTCCCGCCAGTTCACACTGGCGGGACACGGCCTTTTTCTTATTAGATATTCGCTGGTGGAATATCTGAAAGTTCCTCTGGTGTGACCTCTTTATCCGTCACTTTAGCCAGTTCAATCAGGTAATCGACAACCTTGTTTTCAAAGATTGGCCCCCTGAGGGATTCTGCAGCCTGCGGATTCTTCTGGAAGAATTCGAACACCTGCTTTTCCTGGCCTTGGTAGCGCATGGCTTCTGCCCGCACTGCACGGCCCAGTTCGTCCGGCGTAACCGTAATGTTGTTCTTACGGCCAATTTCAGCCAGAAGCAGACCCAACTTTACGCGGCGTTCCGCAATTTTGCGGTAATCAGCGCGAAGGGTTTCTTCGTCTTTGTTCTTGTCTTCGTCATCAAGCTGGCCAGACTTACGGTCTTCTTCAACGCGCGCCCAGATCTGGTTGAATTCTGCATCCACCATGCCTTCCGGCGCAGTGAAATCAGTTTTCTTTGCCAGTTCATCCAGCAGTTCACGCTTAATACGCAAACGAGAAAGCTGATCGTATTCGCCTTCAATCTGCTTGCGAATCAGATCTTTCAGCTGATCAAGGCTTTCAAAGCCCATCTTCTTGGCCAGTTCATCATCAATCGGCGCATCAACTGGCTTCTTGATCTGCTTGGCTTTGATATCGAAGGTTGCTTCTTTACCTGCCAGCTCGGTTGCGCCGTAATCTGCGGGGAAAGTTACCGTAATAACTTTTTCTTCACCCGGCTTCATGCCTTCGATCTGCTCAGCAAACCCAGGAATAAAGCCTTCGCCGCCGATTTCAACGTTCACATCTTCAGCGGAACCGCCTTCGAAGGGAACACCGTCGCGCTTACCAACGAAATCGATAGCAACCACATCACCCTTGGCAACGGGGCGAACTTCTTCCACCACTTCAAAAGTGCGGCCGCGCTTCGCGATATCTTCCAGCACCTTGTTGATGGCTTCATCGCTTACGTTCGCCTTCAGGCGTGTCAGCGTGAGGTCGGACAGGTCTGGCACAGCGATTTCTGGCAGAAGCTCTGCTTCAACTGTGAATTCCAGATCTTTTCCATCATCGGCCTGACCCGAAACCAGATCTACCTTAGGCTGACCAGCAGGACGGATACCGCGTTCGTCAAAAACGTTACGCAGAGCATCAGATACCGTCTGTTCCAGCACTTCTGCCCACACGCTTTCGCCGTAACGCTGTTTGGCCAGAGAAACAGGCACCTTACCCGGACGGAAGCCCGGCAGGTTTAGGTTTGCTGCAACTTCCTTCAGCCGCGCATCACGCTTGCTGGCAATTTCCGCCGCTGGAACTGTTACGGTAAAACCACGCTTCAGCCCTTCGGAAAGGGTCTCGGTAACCTGCATCGGTCAGGCCTTCCTTTCGGTACAAAACTCAAACACCCGCTACGCAAAGGCCGTCGCGGACCAGGACGGGAGCATGACTAAAATAAATTGGTACGGGTGGAGGGACTTGAACCCCCACGACTTGCGTCACCAGAACCTAAATCTGGCGTGTCTACCAATTCCACCACACCCGCGCATAATGCTCACCGTCACGAGTTGGGTGGACTTAACCCAAACATTCGCTCACGGCAAGATGCCGATGTGCGAGTTCACCCTCTGTTTCTGCATATGAGCTGCTTTTTCTCGCGCAGCGCCCAAATGAAGGTCCAAATCTTCCGCCACAGGCCATGGTCCGGCTTGCCGCCCGGCTTCCCCATGCAGCCACACGCCAGCACATGCAGCCTCCCACGCGGGCATACCAGCAGCCAGCAGGGCTGAAATAACACCAGAAAGTGTATCCCCCGAACCCGCTGTGCCTAAAGCCGGAGTTGCATGATCATTAATTGCGAGCCGCCCGTCTGGCGCTGCAATCATGGTGGAAGCCCCTTTTAGAACCACCACAGCCCCAATCTGCTGGGCCGCTTGCCGAATATGCTCTGGCGGATTACCGCCCACCGGGCCGAATACGCGGGTAAACTCCCCAACATGCGGCGTTATAACTGCAACACCTTTAAGTTTTTCGGGGTCACCCGCCGAAGCGCTTAAAGCACCGGCATCAGCCAGAACGCTCTTTTCTGCCGCTAACAACACCGGCAGCGTGGCCTGCACTTCCACCTCTGTTAAACCGGGGCCGCAAACCCACACGCGGCGGCGCTTGTCTTGCAACAATGTCGGCAACGGCGCGTCATCCACAATAAGGCCGGGCGCACCCAGTTTATAAGCCGCAGCACCCGCACCAGCAGCCACACGCACCAAACCAGCACCGGCAGCGCGTGCACCGCCCGCACATAAGCGGGTTGCACCCGGCATGGATTCGCCCGCGCAGATACTCACCACACCGCGCGTATATTTATGACTTTCAGGACCGGGAATCGGCAAATGCCACAAGCCGGGTTCATTCCGCCACGTTGTTGGAGGCACCTGATCAAGCGCAGCTTCTGGAATTCCGATATCTGCCAGAATTAACCGGCCCAGATATTCCCTGCCCGGATATAGCAAATGCCCCGGCTTGAACCGGCAGAACGTTACCGTCATGGCGGCCTGCGGTGCATATCCACGCACCAAGCCAGTCGCGCCATCCACACCTGAAGGCATATCAACAGCAATAATACGCCGCGCCGCCTGCAGAACCTCAACAGGCAAACCCGTAACGTCTCTGCTCAATCCTGCGCCGAAGACAGCATCAACCACCAAATCTGCCCGCGCAGATTCCTGTGCTGAAAATGGCACGCGAATACCTCGGAATCGGGCCGAGGCTTCTGCCGCAGCACCGCCCGGCTTGGGAGCCACCATTTCCGCTACAGCCACAGGCCAACCTGCATCATGAAGATGCCGCGCAACCACGTATCCATCCCCCCCGTTATTACCGGGGCCACACAGCACAAGCACGCGGGCTGGCTTTTCGTATCGGAGAATAGCGCGCGCCACCGCCCGGCCCGCATTTTCCATCAATACGGAAACGGGCACAGTCTGCGCCGAAATATGGTCAATTTTCCCCATTTCATCAGGGGAATAAACGCTCAGAAGAGAAGGATATATTGCTGCCATACCGAGCCTCCGCACATAGAGCAGACGATGATTTGTGCAAATATAGCCCCTTGCGCAGTGTCCGTCCCCTTGGCAATCAGGCAGCAGACAAGCGTTGGACGATAACCCCTTCCCCGCCCCGCGCCTTTTTCCTGCATTAACGCCAAGCGGAGTTCAGCATGCCCCATTCCATTCTCTGGAGCCTTGTTCTCACCCTCCACCTTGTCAGCATCATCTTGTGGATTGGTGGTGGTGCCTATGCCGTTATTATTTTGCGCCCGAGCCTACGCCTGCTGGATGCAACGCAGCGCAATTCTGTACATTTGCAGACATTGGCCCGCTTTTTTAAGGTTTTAACGCACGTTATCCCCACAGCGCTGATTACCGGCTGGCTGTTGATTATTCATGAAGGCGGGTTTGCAAACGCGCCATGGACAACCAACCTCATGCAGCTTTTGGGCATTATCATGGCTGTGCTGTTTGTTATGATGTACACAGGGCCTTACCAGAAAGCACGGCGCTCCATCCGCCCGCAGCCTTCTGTGTTCGACTCCATTCGCTCCCGCGTGCTGCTTATTGTGGCGTTGGGCGTGCTGGCAGTGCTTTCTGCCTGCCTTGGCCATCCTTTTGCCTAAGAAACACAGCAACATTCTGGCAAAAACTTGATTTCAGGCCAAAACAGCTTTATCGGAACAAACGCCTGACCGGGTAGATACGTGAATCGGTGCCTCAGTCACTTTAGTTGAGGCACCCCGATACGGGCAGGCTCTTCAGCCAGTGCTGACAACAGACAGACCTACGGTTCCGAGAGCAGATTGACAGCTAAAACGCCCGCCTCCCCCCGCAAGACAACAACACGTAGCCGCAAAAAAACGGCTGCCCCTGCCCCTGTGAGCGCAGCAGACGCCACAGAAGATACGGGCACAGCAACCGAAGCTCCCGCTGAAAAAGCGGTTGCAGCCGAGGCAAAACCTGCCCCCAAAAAACGTGTTGTAAGACGCCGGAAGCCAAAAGCTGAAAAGGTGGAAAAAGCTGAAGAACCAGCTGCAGCCGCCCCAGAACAGGCAGAAGCAACCCCAGCAACAGAAGTTCCCGCTCCTGTAGAAGCCGCGGCTTCTGCTGTTGAGGTTGTTGAACAAGCGCCTGAAGTTGCGCCGGAACCCCCTGCGGAAAAACAGCCTGCTCCAAAAGCCAAGGCAGAAGAAACCGCCACTCCGGAACTGGCTCCTGCTGAAAAAACCGCAGAAATTACAGTTGAAGCTGCAGAAGATACAGACTCCGTCACATTTGCTGATCTGGAGCTATCCGAGCCTCTCCTGCGTGCTATTTCGGACATGGGCTACACACACCCCACCCCTATTCAGGCTCAGGCTATTCCGGCCATTCTGATGGCGCGGGATGTTATGGGCGTTGCACAGACAGGAACGGGTAAGACTGCGTCCTTCACGCTGCCCATGCTGGAGATTTTAGCGGATTCGCGGGCGCGGGCCCGTATGCCGCGCTCCCTTATTCTGGAACCCACGCGTGAACTGGCGCTGCAGGTTGCAGAAAATTTTGTGAACTACGGCAAATACCTCAAGCTCAACCATGCTCTGCTGATTGGCGGAGAAAGCATGGCGGATCAGAAAGAAGTGCTGAACCGTGGCGTGGATGTGCTGATTGCCACCCCCGGCCGCCTGCTTGATCTGTTTGAACGCGGCGGTTTGATGCTGAACCACACCGGCATTCTGGTGATTGATGAAGCTGACCGTATGCTGGATATGGGCTTCATTCCCGATATTGAAAAAATTGTCGGGCTGCTGCCTCCTAACCGGCAGACACTGCTGTTCTCCGCCACTATGGCGCCGACCATCCGTAAGCTGGCAGATACCTTCCTGCATTCTCCCAAAGAAATTACGGTTGCACGGCAATCTTCTGTAGCCACAACCATTACAACCGGCATTGTGGTGGTGGATGAATACAGCAAGCGGGAAACGCTCCGCCAATTGTTGAAAGACCCTGCGCTACAGAACGCTATTGTGTTCTGCAATCGTAAGCGTGATGTGGATATTTTAACCAAATCGCTCGTGAAACATGGCTTTTCAGCCGCTGCTTTGCATGGCGATTTGCCCCAGTCCGTGCGCTTTTCCACGCTGGAAAAATTCAAGAACGATGAGCTGAAAGTGCTTGTGTGCTCAGACGTAGCCGCACGTGGCATTGATATTGGCGGCCTTTCGCACGTCTTCAATTTCGACCTGCCCTTCCATGCAGAAGACTATGTGCACCGAATCGGACGTACTGGCCGTGCAGGGCGTGAAGGCCACGCCTACAGCATTGCAACGCCGTATGATAAAGCGCTGGCCGAAGCTATTGAAAAGCTGACAGGCAAAGAAATTCCGCGCATGGCGCTGGATGGTGTGAAGCAGCTTGAATGGTCTGATGAAAAGCGGCCACCGGCAGGGCGCACACGCAAACCCCGCACACCGCAGCGCGAGCGGGAACGTGAAAATCCAGCACCAGCAGCACGCGAACAGCAGCAGCCTGAAGCCAAACCTCAGCAGGCAGCACGCCCAGAACGTCAGCCTACGCGCAATACACGCCATCAGCGGGATGAAATTCCGCCCGCTCCTGGTGGTGACGTGCAGGGCTTTGGCGATATGGTGCCAGCGTTCATGCTGCTGCCGCGCCGAAACTCTGTAAGGCCTGCCTCACCGGGAACAGATGCAACGGCTGAACACGCCGCAGACACGCACGCCTGAACATAATCTGTGACTGAAACTTACGATACGGATGTTCTCTATCTGGCAACGCAGGGCGATGGTGCCGTGCGTACGCCAGATGGTCATGTAGCTTACGTTCCGGAAACTCTTGCTGGTGAGCATGTGCGTCTGAATAAAAATTCAGATGGCAAGTGGCAGCTTGTTGAAGTTCTTCAACCTTCACCAGACCGGCAAATACCGCCCTGCTCCTTGTTTGAGCGCTGCGGTGGCTGCACGCTCCAACATGTAAAGCCTGCTGCTATTTTGCAGTGGAAAATGGCTACTATTCAACACGCTTTGCAAAAGGCTGGGTTTAATAACCTTCCAGCATTTTCTGCCGAGCAGGTGCAACCATACTCTCGCCGTAGAGCAGATCTGGCTGTAAGGCGTCAGCCTGATGGTATCGTTATTGGGCTTCATGCGCGCAATAGCCATGCCGTTACAGACCTTACCACCTGCGTTGTGTTGCATCCCGACATTCTAGCGGCCCTGCCTGCTTTTCGGGCCACACTCCGCAGCCTGAACGCCATTCGGCGTGAAGCCAATTTGCATATTAATCTGCTGGATTCTGGGCTGGATGTTCTGTTGCAAACAGATGGGCCGCTAACTGCACCAGACCGCGTGCGTTTGGCGCAACTGGCTACAGAGCAGCACATTCCGCGTATCAGTTGGCAGTTGATCAAAGATACAGGTCAGCCAGAAGTGGCTGCGCAATCGGGCTCTGTTGTTCAGACAATTGCTTCTCACCAAATCACACCGCCACCTGGCACTTTTTTGCAGGCAACGGGTGAAAGTGAGAAATATATTCAGGATGCCGTTGTAAAAAGCCTGCCTGCCAAGCTGAACCGCCGCGATATTATCACCGAGCTTTATGCCGGTTGTGGCACACTTACGTTTCCATTGGCAGAACGTGCCCGCGTAAACGCTTACGAAGGCTATGCACCCGCTTTGGAAGCCCTGAAGAAAGCGACAGTCGGCACACGGATCAGCACATTCTGTCGGGACCTAAACCATCAGCCGGTTTTGGCTAAGGAAATAGCAGCTTCCGCTGTGGTTGTGCTGGACCCCCCGCACGCAGGGGCAAAGTTGCAAATGCGCCAGATTGCGCAAGGGTTACCCACCCACATTATTTATGTAAGCTGTAACCCCGCCGCCTTGGCGCAGGATGCAAGCCTGCTGGCCAAAGCTGGATATACGGTGGAAAATGTAACTGTAATTGACCAGTTTTTATGGTCTGCAGAAATTGAAGCCGTTTGTAGCTTCAAACGTGAAAGCTCTCGCCGCAGCCGCAACGGCCTTTCTCGTTAGGGTTGGAAAACACAAACCCGGCCTCCAGATCACCTTCCTGATAATCCATTTCAGAACCAATCAGGTAAAGCGTAGCTTTGCGATCTACCAGCAAGGTTACGCCGTGGTCTTTTACCACTTCATCGCCCTCACCTGCTGTATCCACAAACTGCATGTCATATGCTTTTCCGGAGCAGCCTTTGGTGCTTACAGAAATACGCAGCAACTGGCCCGCATGTGCCGTGGCATATAAATGCTGCAACCGATCTGCCGCAGCTTGAGACACCCGCATAAGAGGAGGAAGTTCCCGCTTTGTGGGAGCAACAGCCGTTTTCTGAGACATTTTATACCCTCACCTTGTTTTCGGTTCAGAACATGTTCAGCGCAAGACGGGCTTCATCACTCATACGCGACATATCCCACGGTGGATCCCATACCACTTCCACTTCAGCAGATTTTACGCCCGGCACTTTTTCCACTGCTTCTTTCACCTGCACAGGCAGTTCCTGCGCGCTGGGGCAGTTGGGGGCTGTTAGCGTCATTTCAATACGCACGCGGCCATCATCATACAGGTCGATTGCGTAAATCAGGCCAAGTTCATAGATGTTCACCGGAATTTCCGGGTCATGCACTGTGGCAATCGCCTCAATAACCGCATCTTCCGAAACAGCACCGGCAGACTGCGGCTTAGCGGGCTGTTCTGCCCCTTCATCCGGTGTCCAGCTTTCTACTTTTCCGGCTTCATTTCCAGCAGGTGCATGATCAGCATGCAGCACATCGGCAGAAGCCTCTGCTGTTTTAGCTTCCTTTTCTACCTCTGGCAGAACGGGAGCATGCACGTCTTCAGACGTCGGCATGAGAAAGCGCCTCCTTTAACGCAATCCAAGGCAGTTCGGCACATCGTATCCGTGCCTTGTGAGACCGCAGAGGCTGGAAAACCTCTAACGGCCCTAATGAAGTATCCGCCGTTGCAGCAGAAGAACTTTCCCCCACCAGCATGGCAGAAAACCGACCAGATAGGCTGACAGCTTGCGCAACATCCAAACCAGAAACCTGCTGCGCCATTAAATCAGCCGCTGCTGCACAAATAGCGCATCCACGTGTGGTGTGGCGCACACTTTGGATATGGGTTGCATCCAGTGCGATATCCACCCGTGTTTTATCCCCACACATGGGGTTTTTGCCTTCGCCCTGCACTGAAGGTGCTTCCAGCTTGCCCGCATATTGTGGGGCGCGTGCGCGCTCTACAATCACGCGGTCATACAGGGCATCAGAATCTGGCACGGTTTGTGTCACACAAAAAATTCCCGGATACGCACCAACGTATCGGCAAGCGCATCTATTTCTTCCTGCATGGTATAAATACCAAAGCTGGCGCGTGCTGTGGCCGTTAGCCCCAAGCGGCGCATAAGCGGCTCTGCACAATGGTGGCCCGCACGTACGGCAATACCGTTGCGATCCAGCAAAGTGGCAATATCATGTGGGTGCACATCCGCCATCGTGAAGGAAATAACGCCTCCACGCTCTTTGGGATGCCCAACAACGTTCAGCCCCGGAACAGTGCCCAGACGCTCCAACGCATAGCTGGTTAAAGCCTGTTCGTGCGCCGCAATGGCATCAAAACCAAACTTTTCCACCCAAGCAATTGCAGCACCAAGGCCTATGGCTTCAACAATCGCAGGCGTGCCCGCCTCAAACTTGTGTGGAACATTCGCCCATGTGGATTTTTCAAACGTCACGGTGGAGATCATGTCTCCCCCGCCCATAAATGGCGGCATATCTTCCAGCAGCGCACGCCGCGCCCACAAAACGCCAATGCCGGTTGGGCCATATAGCTTATGCCCGGTAAAGGTATAAAAATCTGCCCCCAGAGCCTGCACATCTGTGCGGTGGTGCACCACGGCCTGGCTGCCATCAAACAGCACCAGCGCACCGGCTGCATGCGCCATATCAGCAATCTGGCGCGCTGGTGTAATGGTACCCAGCACGTTGGACATATGGGTAATAGCAACAAGTGCTACTTTGCCATCAGACAAAAGGTGGCCGAACGCATCCATATCCAGATCACCAGCATCGGTAATCGGGGCTATGCGCAACTCAATGCCCATACGGTCACGCAGCATCTGCCACGGCACTAGGTTGGCATGGTGTTCCATTTCGGAAATAACCACAGCCTGCCCCGGCGTAAGCAGAGAGCCAAAGGAATACGCAACCAGATTAATAGCTTCTGTGCTGTTACGGGTAAAAACAATTTCTTCCCGCGAAGGTGCGTTGAGAAAGCCCGCAACCTGATCTCTAACAGCTTCATAAGCCTCGGTTGCACGTTCACTCAGCCAATACAGGCCACGGTGAATGTTGGCATACTGATGGTGCATGGTGTGCACCATAGCGTTGATAACGGCATCCGGCTTTTGGGCCGAAGCGGCGCTATCCAGAAACACCAGGGGGCGATCGTGCACTTTTTCCGACAGAATAGGAAACTGCTTACGAATAGCAGTCAGATCCAGCCCGGATGTGTCTGTAATAGAAGGATGAGACATTACGCGGCCTTCCTTTCAGCAGAAAAACGGATTGCCAGCATGGCGCGGCAGTATTCCTGCGCCGTTTCATCTTCAATCAGGGAAAGAGCTTCATCCAGAAACGCTGCAATCAGGATCTGGCGGGCCTGTGCCTCTGGCACGCCACGGCTACGCATATAAAACAGTTGGTCATCATCCAGCGCCCCCACGGTTGCCCCGTGGCTACAACGCACATCATCCGCATAGATTTCAAGCTCAGGCTTTGCGTCAATTTCTGCGTTTTCAGAAAGCAGCAATGCCTGATTCATCTGGTAGCCATCGGTTTTCTGGGCAACCTGTTCAACCAGCACCTTGCCTTGGAAAACACCCCGCGCGTGGCCATCCAGCACATTCCGAACAGTCTGGCGGGAAATGCAGTCCGAAGCCGCATGGGTGATGACGCTCGTGATATCCCCCACCTGATGTTCTGCAAGGTTTTGCGCACCATTCACATGCAACTGAGCATGTGGCGCATTCAACCGTGCATGCACTTCATGCCGAGACAACAAACTACCCAAACCAAGAGCAAAGCTATTGTAAACGCCATGCCCGGCAACCTGCACATAGGTTGTTGCCAACGCTATGGCTTGCGGCCCTTCTGTCTGCAACGTGGTATGATAGAGTTTGGCTCTTTCTCCCACCGTTACTTCCATAACCGGATTATGGAAATACTGCCCAACGCCTGCGCTGAGTGACAGCAAGGAAAGATGCGCACCTTCTTCCAACACCACGCTATGGCGTGGGTGGAAAGAGATTACGGTATCGCCCGCTACGCCTAAAGAAATCAGGAGCACGCGCCCTGCATCTGCACCCTTGGCAACGTGCAATGTGGCACCGTCTTCCACCAAAGCCGTGTTTAGCGCCACAAGAGGATCTCTGTCCGGGCTGGCCTGCACATCTGATACCAGGTTGTTCTGGCTAAAAAAGGAAACATCCACACCTTCTGGCAGAAGGCTGAGATCTTTCTCAAATCGGCCATTTACAAACACAATGCGTGGCACAGACTGCACCGTATCATGCTTGCTAAGCAGGTTATCCAACAGGCTCTTTGCCTGCGCTGCATCATATTGCGCTGGCGGGGCCAGAAACTCCTGCGCAGCCAATGGGCGCAGGCTGGTATATTTCCATGCCTCTACATGCCTGTCTGGCAGGCCGGTTCTGAGCAGTGCGCCAATGGCTGCTTGCTGCTCTACCCCCTCAACATCGTTCAGGCGTTGCGCGAACGAAGATAGAGGGCCGCTCATATCTTTGCTGATCGCGTTCACGCCGCCTCCGTCAGAAACTTGGTGTAGCCTTCCTGATCAATCCTCTTGGCCAGTTCTGGCCCACCAGAAAGAATAATCCGGCCTTTGGCCATAACGTGAATGCGGTCTGGCACCAGATAGTCCAGCAGCTTTTGGTGATGCGTAATAACCAGTGCAGAGAAATCTGGTGAGCGCAAACGGTTCACCCCTTCTGCTACAATACGCAGGGCATCCACATCCAGGCCACTATCGGTTTCATCCAGAATGGCGAAAGAAGGCTGAAGAAGTGTCATCTGCAACACTTCATTGCGCTTCTTTTCACCACCAGAGAAACCAACGTTGACGTTACGCTTGAGCATATCCGGCGCCATGGAAAGAGACTTGGCAGCCTCACGCGCCATTTTCAGGAACGCAACGGCATCCAGTTCTTCCAGCCCACGGGCACGGCGCACAGCATTTACCGCCGTGCGCAGGAAATTGGCGTTATTCACACCCGGCAATTCAATAGGAGACTGGAACGCCAGAAACAGGCCCGCAGCAGCCCGTTCTTCCGGCTCCATAGCCAGCAGATCCTGCCCCTTGAAGGTAACAGATCCAGCCGTAACCTCGTAATCCTCACGCCCAGCCAGAACATAGGAAAGGGTAGATTTACCACACCCGTTCGGCCCCATAATGGCATGCACTTCACCCGGCGGAATGGTGAGATCCACACCACGGAGAATCTGCTTTTCCTGCCCATCGGCATCAATCCGGGCGCACAGACCGGAAATTTCCAAAAACTGGCTCATGTTCTGTACTCCCTTAGCCTACGCTGCCTTCAAGGCTGATCTGCAACAGTTTCTGTGCTTCCACAGCAAATTCCATGGGCAGTTCCTTAAGAACATCCCGGCAGAAACCATTTACAATCAACCCGACCGCATCTTCTTCAGACAGGCCGCGCTGGCGACAATAAAAAAGCTGATCTTCTGAAATCTTGGATGTTGTGGCTTCGTGCTCAATACGCGCTGCCATGTTCCGGCTTTCGATATACGGCACAGTATGCGCGCCGCATTCATCACCAATCAGCAGGCTATCACACTGGGTGAAGTTACGTGCGCCAGAAGCCTTGGGCTGCACACGCACCAGACCGCGATATGTGCTGTCTGACCGCCCTGCGCTGATAGTTTTCGCAATGATGGTAGAACGGGTATTGCGCCCGATATGGATCATCTTCGTGCCTGTATCTGCCTGCTGGCAGTTGTTGGTAACAGCCACGGAATAGAATTCACCCACAGATCCATCACCTTGCAAAATGCAGGATGGATACTTCCATGTAATGGCAGAACCTGTTTCCACCTGTGTCCATGAAATTTTGGAGCGAGCCCCGCGGCACGCGCCACGCTTGGTCACAAAGTTGTAAATACCGCCGCGCCCTTCGGAATCACCGGGGTACCAGTTCTGCACCGTGGAATATTTGATGGAAGAATCTTCCATCGCCACCAGTTCCACCACCGCCGCATGGAGCTGATTTTCATCCCGCATAGGGGCTGTGCAACCTTCCAGATAGGAAACGGAAGCACCATCCTCCACCACAATCAGGGTGCGCTCAAACTGCCCTGTATTGCGCGCATTGATACGGAAGTAGGTGGAAAGCTCCATCGGGCAACGCACCCCTTTGGGCACGTACACAAAGGAGCCATCGGTAAATACTGCGGAGTTAAGGGCGGCATAGAAGTTATCTGCCACCGGCACTACGCTGCCCAGATATTTACGCACCAGTTCCGGATGTTCCTGCACGGCCTCAGAAATAGGGCAGAAGATCACCCCTGCTTCTTCCAAGGTTTTACGGAAAGTGGTGACAACGGAAACACTGTCAAACACCGCATCTACAGCAACAGGTGGACGCGCCGTTTCACCTTCGGGCAATTCCACACCTGCCAGCATAGCCTGCTCGTGCAGGGGAATACCCAGTTTTTCGTAGGTTCTTAGAAGTTCCGGATCAACCTCATCCAGAGATTTCGGGCCTTCTTTCTTGCGCGGAGCGGCATAGTAATGCGCATCCTGATAATCAATCGGCGGGTAAGAAACCTTGGCCCACGTAGGCTCCTTCATGGACTGCCATTTGCGGAATGCCGTCAGGCGCCATTCCAGAAGCCATTCTGGTTCGTTCTTACGCGCAGAAATCAGGCGGACGATGTCCTCATTCAACCCTTTTGGGGCGAGGTCCATCTGAATATCTGTTTCAAAGCCCCACTTGTAAGTGGACTGGCCGAGCTTTTCGACCGCTTCGCGGGTTTCAGTAACTGTCGGCATGGTTCAGATCCCCTCACGTGGCATAGCAGCGCTGGGCTGCGTATTGGATCGTGGCATGTTTGAAAAACACGATGCCTTGCTGCGCATGCTTTCCAAGGAAATGCCCTCCAACGTGGTTCGTATGGCCTGATTAATGGTATCCCAGCTGCCACACAGACCGCACGACACGCCGGTATCACACTCTCCGCCATCTACACAGGCTGTGAGCGCAATCTTGCCATCTACGGCTGTAATAACACTGGCAACAGAAATATCTGCCAACGCTCTAGCAAGGCGGTATCCGCCTTTTGCCCCACGCTGGGAAAGCACAAACCCATGCGCAGACAGCACCTTAAGCACCTTGGCCACTGTTGGCTCTGGCACCCCTGTAATGGCTGCAAGTGTTGGAGACGTTACAACGCCTTCCTGTTCACCCAGTTTCACCAAGATGACGATTGCATAATCCGCCAGGCGGGAAAGTTTCAGCATTATCTGCCCTTGACCCAATTAAAGACCTGAGCGGTCCTGTTTCGGATACATGGCGACACACTGCCCTTGCGTCAACCCAAAACAAGCGGACAAAAGCATCCAGCGCAAACGTGATCGGCTGCCTTACTGCGCGTTCAACCCAAATAGAAGCCGCAATACAGCAAAAAGCAGCGCCCCCACACCAAAGCCAACCAGGGTGCCGTTAAACCGGATAAACTGCAGATCCTTACCAACCCGAAGTTCCAGTTTTTCAGCTATTTCCACAGCATTCCAGCCAGAAACTACACGGGAAATAAACTCTGCCATACGTTCACGCATGAAAGGGAGCATCTTCAAAACAGTGCGGTTTACGCTATCCATAATCCGTTGCCGCATGTTCTGATCATAGCGCATCTGGGCAGCCATGCGTTCAAGCGCATCCTGCACTACGGATGCTATGCGGCCTTCTGGATCTTCCACATCTGCTTCCACCATGCGCCGAAAGCGTAACCAGATGTCTCCCCACCATCCCACAACACTTTCATGGGAAAGCACGCCCATAATGGTTTGGGAAAACTCTTTTCCCTTTTCAGGGTCTGTTTCTATGCGGTCAATCTGGCCACGCACCCAGTTGGTAAAGCCTTCACGCAGGCTAGAATTCTGTGGGTCGATTCGCTCAAGTTCCTTGGCTGCTGCCAACAAAACCTTGGTGGCGATAGACCCGCCAATGGCCCAACCAAGCAAACGGCCGCCCTGTTCACGCACGCGCTCTTCAATCATCTGGCGCAGCGCGCCTTCTTTGGATTGTAACGCATCCTTGATCTGCTCAAGCAGGAAGGAGAGCACTTCCTGATGCTTATCATCATCCACAAGGCTGCGCAGGGCACGCGCAATAATGGGCGCTAGATTACTGCCACCCAATAGCTTGGGCATAACACGGGCAACTGCATTGCTGGCGCGGCCATCTTCCAGCCTGTCCAGCATCTGGGGCAAAGAGCGTGTTATGGATTTTACCAAAGCATCCCGCGTGCCGGGATCATCCAGCATATCCGCCAGAAAAGCAGGAAGATCGACCTGCCCCAGTACGCGCTCAACTTCCTTTTGGGTAAACACCTGCCCCGCAACAAACCGCCCCAGTGCGCGGCCAAGCCTATCCTTTTGCGCAGGTAAAATAGCGGTGTGCGGAATGGGCAAGCCCATAGGCCGACGAAAGAGCGCCACCACGGCAAACCAGTCTGCCAAGCCGCCTACAACGCCTGCCCGCGCCCCTGCCCGCAACATTTCCAGCCAGAATCCATCTCTTACCCATCCGGCGGCTGGTGCTGCGTACCCCAGCACCGTTACCCCAGCCATAAGGCCAACCAGCCCTGTAGCTGCATTTTTGTATCGCCGCAGTGTCTGGCGGGCAGCGAAATCCGCATCCTGATGAGGTTGAGATGTCATATCCCACTCAATAGCACTGTGCGCAAACACCCCCAAGAGTGCGTGAGCTGGTTGCATACAAAACATAGACGTGAAAAGTTGTTCATCATTCTTTTCAAGCTATTTCGTTGTTATTTCGATTCATTCCGGCTTTATAACTGTTTTACTGCAGGAACCTTCAGGACGCCCTTATGACTATGGATAACACATCTTCTCTTTCCCGTTTGGACAGTATCCTTGCGTCCGCCACTGCTCACCCAGATGCCGGCATAGCAGCTGAAGGCACAAATCCTGTTATGGGCATTGCGCTCCGGCTGGGCGAAGCCTTTGCCAGCAAGGAAATCTCACAGGCAGATATTGTAAGCCTGGTGCAAAAGCTCCGTGATGAAGCCTTTCTGGCGCGTGCCCGTAAACTGCACCGGTATGTAGGCGGGGCAACACTTGAAGCCACGCAAGAAAAGCTTCGTAATGTTGCCCGTTCGATAGCAGAAACATGCCCTACCGGTTCTTTTACAGAGTATCAGGATCGCATTTCCGCCATTCAATTTGCGGCGGTTTTTACGGCACACCCTACTTTCGCCCTCAGCAACCCAGTGTACGCGGCTTTGGCAGAAAGTGCATCCCAAGCCATCCCCCCGCAGGAAGCACCGTTTTTTGAAACGCACAGACGTTCTGCGCCTCCTACGCTGGAAGAAGAATTTACACTGGCTGCACAAGCCATCACCCGTGCGCGTGACGCCATGGATTTGTTAGCGACTGCCCTGCTGGAAGAAGCTGCCACCCGTTGGCCACAGGAATGGACAAAACTGAAGCCCTGCCCGGTTATTGCAACCAGTTGGGTTGGCTACGATACCGATGGCCGCACAGATATTGGATGGTGGGATACTCTACGCCTACGCCTACGTATGAAACTGTTCCAGCTGATGCGGTTGAAAAGCCAGATCATGCACGAAGGCTTACTAGCCCCTGAGCTCACAGAAAAACTGCAACGGGCCATTGCCTGCGTAAAAGAACAAATTAGCGCTGTTCCTGCAGGCCCTAGCGATGCGCAAGCTGTGGCAAATTTTGCAAAACTTCTGGTTTCTCAGCGCAATACCGCACTAACACACGCCGCAGAATTGGATAGCTTGCTTGAGGCTGCCATTAATACAGCGCCGCCTTCTGCACGCATTCCGCTTGCTGTTGCCCGCGCTGGGTTTGTGGCGCATGGGCTGGGGTTAGCCCATACACATGTGCGGCTCAATGCCTCCCAGATCCATAACTTTGTGCGTCAGAAGCTGAACCTGCTGGATGACCCCAACAACCCGGCCCATCGCCGAGCATTGCTGAACCAGATTAACGAGGCGCTAGAAGCTGTTACGCCTGTTCCGGTGGATTTTGGCGCACTGCTAAGCGATCCTTCCAGTGCTGGGCGGCTGATGATGACCATTGCGCAAATGGTCAAATTTATCGATTCCGATACGCCTGTCCGCTTTCTGATTGCAGAAACAGAAACCGGTTACACGTTGCTCTCCGCCCTCTGGGTCGCTTCCTGCTTTGGCGTGGCAGATAAAATTGAAATCTCGCCACTGTTTGAAACTGAAGATGCCCTTATGAATGGCGAGCACATTGTGGAAGAAGCCCTGCGCTCTCCCACATGGCGTGCATATATCCGTCGTATCGGCCGCATGTGCTTCCAGTTTGGATATTCCGATTCTGGCCGGTATGTCGGCCAGTTGGCCGCAACGTATCAGATAGAGCGCCTGCGCCTGCGCATTCATGATCTGCTGGTTCGATGGAATATGCAGGATATTACCGTGGTGTTTTTTGATACCCACGGTGAAAGCATAGGCCGCGGCGCGCACCCTTTCCGTATGGCAGATAGGCTGGATTACCTTTCCCCACCGCATGTGCGGGCGCGGTTTAAAGCCACAGGCATTGCCTGCCGTGAGGAAACAGCTTTTCAGGGCGGAGATGGCTATCTCCTTTTTGGCACGCCGGAACTGGCAAGTGCTACAATGGCCACCATTGCGGAAAACCTGTTTCTGCCCTTACGGCAGGAAGAAGACCCTATTTATGATCAGCCCGATTTTTCGGCTGATTTCTTCTCCAGCATTAGCGAGGGCATGAAAAAACTGGTGGAAGACCCCGGTTATGCCGCGTTGCTGGGGGCTTTTGGCCCTTCCCTTATTGATAGAACCGGCTCTCGGCCACCTGCACGCCAAAGTGCAGAAAGCGCAACCCATAAGCGTATTACCCACCCCAGCCAGCTACGCGCCATTCCCAACAACGCGATCCTTCAGCAACTCGGATGGTGCGCCAACACCTTGCAAGGCTTGGGAGCAGCCGTACGCCGCCACCCGGAAACCTTTGAAACATTCCGCACATCCAGCCCGCGTTTTCATCGTGCTCTGGATTTTGCCCAACATGGTCTTGCGTGCTCGGATGACAAAGTTCTGAAAAGCGTTGTCTGTTTGCTGGATCCTGGTTTCTGGCTTGATCGCGCTACCGAGGAAAAAACACCGGCTCGTCGGAAGGCTTTTCTTTCCCTGATGCAGGATCTGGAAAAGCTTGACCTATCAGCCGAACTTCTCACCATGTTCCGCCGCATTCAGGCCGACCATCTTGCGTTAAGAGAGGCCTGGGAGCACGCACCACGCACAGAGCCTCAAATCCGGCTTCTGCATGCCATCCGCATTATGCTTATTGAGCAAATATGGCTTCTGGCATGCCGTGTGCCTTTCTTTATGCCGCGTGGGGGCTTTAACCATGATGTCATGATGCAGCATATACTGTGTCTGGATATTTCGGCTGTGCTGGAAGAACTTGAGCATATCTTCCCCACCAGCACTGGCCCAACCAACCTTGATTTTCATGAACCACGCGGCCCGCGCGAAGAAGGTATTTACGAGCGCGAGCACAGAGACATCTTTGTGCCAATGCAACAGATGTTTGAGCTTATTCGTGAAATCAGCGTCGCCATCATGCACAATATCGGCGCTTTTGGCTGAGGCTTTTTTATAAAAAAGGGGCTGCCTTAATGGTGGCCCCACACTTTATCTGCCCCCTAGAAAGCTCTCCACAGCCAACGTAAAGAGTTGCGGATTCTGCAAAAAGGCAAAATGGCTGGTATTGGGCAGCACCAAGAGCCCTGCCCCTTCTACCGTAGCCGCCATATGCTCGGCCTGAACACGCCCCACAATGCCATCATGATCTGCGGCAGCCACCCATAACGGTGCTGTTACCCGCATAAGATCTGCATCCGTCCAATTGGGTTGCCTGCTGCGCATAGTCTGCACTGTAGATTCCAGATCTCCAAACCTATGTGGTGTGGAAGAAAGCTGCCTGTATTCCTGCCGGGTTCTTTCCATAAAAGATTTGTAAGCAGGAATATCTCCTGCGCGCGCAAGCAGACCATCTGGAGTGCTCCACGATGCAAAAGCAAATATCCGGCTGACACTGCTGGGGTGGCGCATGCCAACGTCTAGCGCCTGCACTGCGCCATCACCCCATCCCACCAAGGCCACGCGCCGCAGGTGTAAAAACGCCATAACCGTTAGCACATCATCGGCCAGCAAATCATACCCCAAGGGCAAAGCCCCCATTGTGCTGCGCCCATGCCCACGCATATCCATCACAATCACCCGGCATCTGGCACGCAAGAGCGCACGGGCGAGGTCTCCCATATAATTGGAATTGGCCAAACCATCATGCAGTAGCATGACGGGCACACCCTCCCCCGCCGATGCGTAATATAATTGGGCCTTACCTTGTGCTGGCACCATGCCCGTATCAACAGGTAAGCCACCACTTTCAGCTTCCAGCGCCAAGGGTGTGGGCGGTAAAGCGCGCCAATCATACACCCCATTGATAGGCGGCATTTTATCTACGGAAGAAGATGCAAAAGCCAACGAAGGAGCCTGAGCAAAGGCTTTATGGGCAAAAAAGCCCGATGCCATACCCCCCAGCGTAAACTGCATAAGCGCACGCCGGTTTACCCGTGTTTTCTGCGCGGTCTCATCCATTGCACATTCAAACAGCTTCGGCATCTTGCTCGTCTTTCCGTTTCTTTTCTGCGCCATCACACATACTCAGCGCATGACATATTCAGCCATACCATGCCGCTTTGTATTTAGCGCACGCAACGTAATCTGGTTTTGCACAATAAAAAAGCCGCCCCCTTTACAGGGAGCGGCCTTTATATTCCGAAACCGAAAAACGGCTGAAATTACTTGGACTGAGCCATAATTTCTTCAGCAACGTTGCGCGGCACCGGATCGTAGTGATGGAACTGCATGGTGAAGGAGGCACGGCCCTTCGTCATGGAGCGCAGGTGAGAAATGTAGCCGAACATTTCTTTCAGCGGCACATAAGCACGCACCATAACGGTGGAGCCGGAAGTTTCCTGGCTCTGGATCATGCCACGACGACGGTTCAGGTCACCCACCACGTCACCAACGTGATCGTTCGGGGTGGTGATTTCCACGTCCATGATCGGTTCCAGAATAACCGGACCAGCTTTTTTCATGCCATCACGGAAGCAAGCCTTAGCCGCGATTTCGAACGCCAGAGCGGACGAGTCAACGTCATGGTACTTACCGTCAAGCAGCGTGAACTTGAAGTCCACTGTCGGGAAGCCTGCCAGCACGCCAGTAGAAGACTGAACGCGAATACCCTTTTCAACGGCTGGGATGTATTCTCTGGGAACAGAGCCACCAACAACCTTGTTTTCGAACAGGATACCTTCGTTACGTTCAACCGGCTGGAACTCGATCTTCACTTCAGCGAACTGACCGGAACCACCAGACTGCTTTTTATGGGTGTAGGTTTCCGTATGCGGCTGCGTGATGGTTTCACGGTATGCCACCTGCGGTGCGCCCACGTTTGCATCCACACCATATTCACGACGCAGACGGTCGATAATGATGTCCAGATGCAATTCGCCCATGCCGGACAGAATGGTCTGGCCTGTTTCCTGGTCGGTCTTGAGCTGCAAGGAGGGATCTTCACCAGCCAGCTTCTGCAGTGCCAGTGTCATCTTTTCCACTGCGTCCTTGGTTTTCGGTTCGACGGAGATGTCGATAACCGGAACCGGGAAGGACATACGTTCCAGAACAACCGGATCTGCCGGATCTGCCAGCGTATCACCTGTCTGAGAATCTTTCAGGCCCACAAACGCAGCAATGTCACCAGCGTGCACTTCTGTCAGTTCTTCACGCTTATCAGCATGCATCTGATAGATACGGCCGATACGTTCCTTGTGGCCTTTGGTGGTGTTCAGAACCGTATCACCGGTTTTGAGCACGCCGCGATAAACGCGCACAAAGGTTAGCGTACCGTACTTATCGTTGATGATCTTAAAGGCCAGACCAGCAAACTTGCCATTCGGGTCAACCGGAATGATGGGCTGGTTTTTTTCGTCTTCTTCTTCACCTTCCGGCGGAGCGCAACGAATACCTTCAACGTCGTTCGGAGCTGGCAGGTAGTCGATAATGGCATCGAGCAGAGGCTGCACGCCTTTGTTCTTAAACGCCGTACCGCACAGAACCGGACGGAATTCACCGGAAATGGCGCCCTTCTTGATGCAGCGCTTCAGGGTTTCAACAGAAACGTCACCCTTTTCGAAGTATTCTTCCATAGCTGCATCATCAACAGCCAGCGCCGTATCCAGCAGGTTCTGGCGTGCTTCTGCAGCCTTTTCCTTCAGGTCAGCCGGAATTTCTTCATCGTGGAACTTCGCGCCAAGTTCACCGCCTTCCCAGACGATGGCCTTCATTTCCACCAGATCAACAACGCCAACAAACTTGTCTTCTGCGCCAATTGGCAGCTGCAGCGGGATAGCAACGATATCCAGCTTTTCTTTCAGCGTATCAAATGCGCGGTAGAAGTCTGCACCGGTACGGTCCAGCTTGTTGATGAAGATGATCCGAGGCACCTTGTAACGGTCTGCCAGACGCCAGTTGGTTTCGGACTGCGGCTGCACACCAGCCACACCTTCAATAATGAACACGGCCCCGTCGAGCACACGCAAGGAGCGGTTCACTTCAATGTTGAAGTCGATATGTCCGGGCGTATCAATAATGTTAATACGGTGGCCGTCCCACTCACAGGTCACGGCGGCGGACGTAATGGTAATACCACGCTCACGTTCCTGAGCCATGTAGTCTGTTGTGGTGTTACCTTCGTGCACTTCACCAATTTTATGGGAAACGCCGGTGTAGTACAGCATACGTTCGGTCGTGGTCGTCTTACCTGCGTCAATATGCGCGGTAATACCGATATTACGAATCTTGGACAGATCGGATGTGGCGGACACGAAAACCTCCAGAAAACAGGTCAGGCGCGAATGGGAATCCCTTCGCGCCTGTGGCCGCCGCGCGCCGTATTGGCACCTGTGATGTTAAAATCTTCAGGAAACCCGGCTGCCGGAAACCGGCCGATAGACGACGATGTCTGGCACCTTGCCAGACATCTACACCGCAGAAACCGGCCCCACTCCACTAAAAGAGCAGATCCGGCTCCACTGAATTAGGTAAACCCCTGAATCAGGCGCCTGCGGCTGCCTGTTTTTTGGCCTGAGCGCGCAGAACGCGGCGCTTGATGACCTGTGCTTCTTCAGGAAGCTTGCGGTTAGGCGTGCTCAGCAGGAATGCATCCAAGCCGCCATTGTGTTCAATGGTGCGCAGGCCACGAGCACTTACGCGCATACGCACGGCAGAACCCAGAGTTTCGGAAACCAAGGAAGCATCCTGCAGGTTAGGCAGGAAGCGACGGCGGGATTTGTTGTTAGCGTGGCTGACGTTGTTTCCGGTCAGCACACCTTTGCCGGTAATCTGGCAACGACGGGACATTGTCTCATCCTTGTCTTATACAAAATAGGAACAGAGGGCCGAGACAAGCGCCCGGCGACCACATTCAGGATTGGCGCGGCTTATGGCTTAGCCACGGCTTTCAGTCAAGGGTTGTGCTCAGGCTTTCTCGTTTTCCTGCCCGGTCTGTGCCCGAACAGACGCATGCACTTCACCCGATCTGACGCTCTGAGCAGCTGAATCGAGAATGCGCAAAACGGTGTCCTTATCCATAATCTGGGCAAGAATACCTACAGAATTACCCAAAAGAGCGGATGCCACTGCCAGCGGCGGATATTTTTCACTCCGCAGATGTTCAATAGCGTGCTGAATAACCATATCGCACCGCGCCAGATCTTCGGGCACATCCATGTTCGGGCCTGCTGCGGGAGTCTGCCCTGCTGTTTCGGTCATCTCTTTTGATCCTTCATTTTTCTGCGGCCCACATTCTCTGCGGGCGCGCGATTCGTCAGACACAGCCAAGCCTTACCAGCAGGCCTTCGCCTTTTATCACGTCTCCTGCCCGCTTTCTCCCCCCTGAGCAGCCCACATGGATGCATACACCGCATTCTGGGCCAGCAGGGCTGCATGCGTGCCACGCTCAACAATATGCCCCTTGGCCATCACCAAAATTTCGTCTGCATCCACAATGGTGGACAAACGGTGGGCAATAACAAGAGTTGTGCGGCGTGCGGAAACCGTTTTAAGCGCTGCCTGTATTTCTTTTTCAGTATGTGTGTCTAACGCACTCGTGGCCTCGTCAAGCACAAGAACGCGTGGGTCTTTCAAAATCGTGCGGGCAATGGCCACTCGCTGCTTTTCTCCGCCGGACAGTTTAAGCCCGCGTTCACCCACCTGTGTTTCATACCCTTCGGGCAAGGACATGATAAAATCATGTATCTGCGCCAACTGGGCCGCATGCTGCACCTCTGCCGGTGTAGCCCCTAAGCGGCCATAGGCAATGTTGTAACCAATGCTCTCGTTAAACAGCACGGTATCCTGCGGCACCACACCAATGGCGGCGCGCAAGTCTGCCTGCCGATAATCGCGCACATCGTGCCCATCTACCAACACAGAACCCGACCACACATCGTAAAACCGAAACAACAACCGGCTGATGGTAGATTTCCCTGCTCCTGTCGTGCCTACAATGGCAACCTTACGGCCCGGCACCACCTCAAAGCTGATACCGTGCAGAATTTCACGCTCTGCCCGGTATCCAAAATGCACATCCCTAAACGCCACCCGTGCTGGCGCAGAAACCTGCAAGCGTGTGGCTATGGGGAGAGGATGTGCAGGATCTGCAACTTCCACTTCCTCTTCCGTCAGCCCTAGCATGTGTTCCAGATCAACCAGTGCAGTACGAATGGCGGAATAGACAGAACCCAGAAAATTCAGTGGCCCATAAAGTTGCAGCAGATACGTGTTGACCATAACAAACTCGCCAACCGTAATGCGCCCGGCCTCAATATCATGCCCACCCAGCAGCATAATGGCCGTAAGAGACAAAGCGATAATGGCCGCCTGCCCGAAGTTGAGAAAGCCTAAGGAATACTGCGTTTTGCGCGCGGCCTGTTCGTAGCGCGCCTGTGCGCTATCATACCTTTGGGCTTCGTGCGTTTCGTTGCCAAAATATTTTACGGTTTCATAGTTCAGCAGGCTGTCTAGCGCTTTGCCTGTGGCCTCGCTGTTGGTTTCATTCATCTCACGCCGGATTCCCAACCGCCAAGATGTAAACCGCACGGTAAACAGAATGTAGGCCGCAATCATCAGCGCCATTAGCGCCACATACTGCCAATTAAAAACACGCCAGATAACCACCATCACCAACGCCGCCTGCAGGATGGTGGGGGAAATAGACATGATCATCCGCAGCAGCGTTTCCACGGCCTCTGTGCCGCGCTCAATAGCACGCGTGACCCCTCCGGTGCGGCGATCCAGATGAAAGCGCAGGGAGAGCGCATGCATATGCTCAAAACTGCGGTAAGCCGCCTGCCTTGCCACCCGGAACCGGACTGGCGCAAACAAAGCATCTCGCAAATTGGTAAGGGCCGCGGAAACCAGCCGCACCAATCCGTAACAGAGAATTAAAGCCGCAGGCGCCATGGCCAACGAGTGAGGATGCGTAAACCTATCCACCACCTGGCTGTAAACTAACGGAACACCCAATGTGGCCAGTTCACCCCCAAGCATAACCACAAGAACCAGCACAACCCGCCAACGCAGGGCACGATTTTCCTGTGGCCACAAATATGGCAGCAAACGCGAAAGTGTTATGGAAACCGGCTTTTTGAGCGGCCCGGCAGCCGCGCGACGTGGTGGCATAACTCGCATGTGCCATGCTGGGCGCATTTTGCAACCCCGCCACACCTTGCCACCGCCTTTGCCACACCCGATAACAACTTCAGACACGCTAGGCACAGTTCAACAGGATTTTGTTTCCATGTCCCCCGACATCACGCCCTTTCTTCGGCATCTCAGGCAGTGCAACACTGCTATCATTCCTGGCAAACGTGCCCCTTTTTCTCTGGCTGGCACATCTGCCGGGTGGATTACGCCAGAACTGTTTGACAGGCTGGAAAAAGCAGGCTTGGGCAACCGCACAACAGGTTTTAACCTGCCAGACCCGAGCAAGCTGGAAGCTTTGGGCGAAGCTTTGGCGCAAGAAGGTTTTTACCGCTCCCACCACGAACTGTTTGATGTGCGAACAGATGTAGGTGAACCTGCCATTGCCCGCATTGATCGTGGAGCCTTGCCCCTTTTTGGACTGGTGGCCACAGGCGTGCACATGAACGGGCTGGTGCGCAAAGCAGACGGTCTTTATCTATGGACAGGACGCCGGGCTGCAAACAAGCGGCTAGACCCTTCCAAGCTGGACCACTTGGTAGCTGGCGGCGTACCTACAGGCCACACCCCGCGTGAAGCCCTGATTAAGGAAGCCGCAGAAGAAGCCAGCATTCCCCACGATCTTGTAGCTCAGGCACAGGAAACCGGGCATCTGGTTTACGCCATGGAGCGGCCAGAAGGACTAAGGCGAGATATTCTTGTTTGTTATGATCTCTACCTGCCTGAAAGCTTTGAGCCAGAAGCCGCTGATGGCGAAGTGGAATCTTTCGCGCTGTTGCCGTTAGCTAAAGTGTTTCAGATTGTGCGAGATACGGATGAATTTAAGTTCAACGTCAATCTGGTGCTGATTGATCTGTTCCTGCGCCATGGCCTGATAGATGCCAACACATTAGCAGGCCAACAGCTACGCACGGGGCTTAACCATGGCCTTTCCGCTGCCAGCCCCGGGTACCATCCTGTTTCAGCCTGATCTTTCAGGCTGAATAGCGGGCATCTGCGCAAGCGCTGGCTTCGGCTTCAGCTTCCTTCAGCCCGGCCAGCAAGCGCTCACGAATTTCCTCCAGCCGTTTTTTATCCGTAATTTTCAGACCAAACAGGTCTTTTACGTAAAAAACGTCCACTGCCCGCACGCCATACGTGGTGATATGGGCAGAGGCAATTTGCAGGTTCTCACGGCTCATGGCAGCCGTGACATCATGCAGCAGGCCGGGACGATCCCGCCCGTTGATTTCAATAACGGTGTAAGTATTGGAAATACCGTTATCTATCACCACACGTGGCGGAACATGAATGGCCCGCATACGCATGGGCATATGACCAAATCCGGCCCGCGCAATTTCTTCGCTAATATCTATATGACCGCTTAAGCCCTGCTCAATCAAAGATGCCAGACGGGCAAGCTTGTGTGTTTCTTCATATGCCTGCCCAGAGGTATCCTGAATCCAGAACGTATCCAGCGCCATGCCGTGTGTCATGGTATGAATACGCGCATCCACAATGGAAGCCCCTGCCAAAGCCAAAGCTCCTGCTATTTTGGAAAACAGGCCCGGAACGTCCACTGTGTAAATGGTTACTTCCGTCACCCCACGCGCAGGCAGAGGCAGCACTTCTACCGTAAGCGGTGCATCCTTGGCATCTGCCGCCCGGATAAGCCGTGCATGACGGCGATGTGTCTCATAGTCGAAGGAAAGCCAGTAACCAGCGTAACCCAGCCCTAAAAAGCGCTCGATATCCTTTTGGGGAACACCTTCTTCAGTGAGAATATCGGCTGTAATTTCCTTGGCATGGCGCACGCGCACATCTCGTTCCGTGGTGGCCAGACCACCGGCCAGAACTTCTGCTACACGCACATATAGTTCACGCAGCAGCGTGGCCTTCCATGCGTTCCACACGCGGGAACTCACGGCGCGCATATCCACAATAGTCAGCAGCAACAGCAGCCGCAGACGTTCTGGAGACTGCACAATGTCTGCCACATCCAAAATGGTTTTGGGGTCATCAATATCGCGCTGGAACGCTGTATGGCTCAGCAGCAGATGATGCAGCACCAGCCACGAAACAGTTTCTGTTTCTTCGCCGGACATACCTAAGCGCGGGCAAAGTTCAGCCGCAATTTCCGCCCCGATTTCAGAGTGGTCTCCACCCCGCCCCTTGGCAACATCGTGCAACAGAACGGACATATACAACGCCCGCTTGGAATGCAGCCCTTTTACCAGTTCATAGGCAATGGGGATTTCATCCGCCATGCGGCCAGAGGCCACTTCATCCAGAATACGCACGGCTTCTATGGTGTGCTCATCCACCGTAAACACGTGGTACGTATCAAACTGCATCTGCCCGACAATGCGCGCCCAATCTGGAATCAGACGGCCAAAAATGCCGGTTTCGTTCAGAATATGCAGCCAGTGCGCATGCCCTGCGGGTGGATATTCCCCATAAGCAGCAGAGTAGGACAGACCACTTTCTTCCACTACGGAAGGTACAGAAGCCGTTGCCGGGCGACGGCGTGGTTTTTGCTCCACCGTGGATTCATCACCACACAGCAGATCAAGGAAAATACGCGCGGCTTCCGGGTTATCCCGCAGGCTGGTAGCCCGCCGCTCCCACCGGATGAGCTGATGCCGCGCCAACGGGTGCAGCGGACGGCGGCGCACACGCGCCCAATCCAGAATCTGCATCATTTTAATGGGTTCTTGATCGAAACTTACGCCACGATCAGGCAGAATCTGGCCATCCAGTAGGGTAAACCCGGCTTGCCGCATAGCTTCATCTGGCTTGGCAGCATTGGCCACTGGCCCTTGGGCCTGCCGAAGCACTGCGGGTTCTAAAACATGGGTTAACCGCATAACTTCCCGGGCTGTCAGGAAGTAGTGGCGCATAAAGCGTTCTACCCCATTTTGGCGCCCATGCCGGGTATACCCCATGCGTGCGCCAATAACGGGCTGCATATCAAAGGTCAGTCGTTCTTCTGCACGCCCTGCCACGTAGTGCAGATGCAAACGCACTGTCCACAAAAAGTCCCAAGACCGGCGGGCGCGTGCGGCTTCCTGCTCTGTGAGCAGCCCCATCCAGATAAACTCCGGAGCCAGAAGATCTTTGACATGGCGCGTACCAAAAGTGTTGCGGCACATCCAGTACAGGGTTTGCAGATCACGCAGCCCCCCGCGCCCTTCCTTTATGTTGGGCTCTACCAGATACGGGCTATCACCAAACCGCCGGTGGCGTTCCAGACGTTCACGCCGTTTGTCGTGAATAAAGCCAGCGGCACCTGCATCCACACAGGCTAGAATATAGCGGGCCTCAAACGTAGCAAAAAGGGCTGAATCCCCAGCCAGTAAACGCGCATCAAGCAGCGCGGTACGCACTGTGGTATCTTTTTTAGCTTCTTCAATACATTCATTGATGGTGCGGGTAGCATGCCCCACCTTCACGCCCAGATCCCACAGGAAATATAGAACGTATTCAATAAGCGGATGTGCCCGTTCTGCACTTTCTTCCGCCACCAGAAACAGCAGATCGATATCGCTAAAAGGGGCCAAAAGCCCGCGCCCATACCCACCCGTGGCGGCAATGGCAAAGCTGGGCAGCATGCCACTTTCTACAGTGCCCGCCCCAATGGTGGCGCGTACGGCCAGATCAACAATGGCACGCACCATAACATCCGTAAAAACGGCTATCTTTTTGGCTGCCCCAGCACCTTTAAGTTCATGCCGTTCAAAACGGTTGCGTATATCCGCCTGATACCGCCCCAGATGACGGCGGAAAATGGCAACAGCATCATCCCGTTCAGGAATAACCGCATCTTCCGGTGTTGCGTCTCTTAATTCCCGCGTCAGACACGCAGAAAGCATTTCTGGCGTTAGGGTTGCCAGCATGGTCATGTCGGACTGCTGCGCTGCGGCAGGCTCTACGGAAGGGGTGGGCATGAGAGGCGAGTTCTGCTCCTGAATGGGGTCTGGCGTCATAGTGTTTAGTCTGCCACCTGCGCGTGTTCTTCCTGCGCCGCTTCCTTGCGCAATTCGTACAGAAGATCCAGCGCTGCGCGGGGTGTCAGACTATCCGGGTCAATTTCCATCAAACGTTTACTTAACGTATTTTGGGGCTCTGGGGGTAATGCCTTCTGCGTGTCAAACAACGGAAGGGGTTCGGGTATTGTATTTTCAGCACGTTCCAACTCCCGCAGCAGGCGCCCTGCCCGATCCACCACAGCGTGCGGCACACCGGCCAACCGCGCAACGTGTACACCCCAGCTTTTTTTAGCTGATCCTGCAAGCACTTCATGCAAAAACACAATTTGCCCCCGCCATTCCCGCACCGCCATAGTATGCAAAGAAAGCCGCGGGAGTGTATCCACCAAGCGCGAAAGTTCATGAAAATGCGTTGCAAAGATTGCACGGCAGCGCACGCTGGAATGCAAAGCCTCCAGCACAGACCATGCAATTGCCAAACCATCCAATGTGGCCGTGCCGCGCCCAATCTCGTCCACCACAACAAGAGAACGCGGGCCAGCTTGGTTAAGAATGGCGGCAGTTTCCGTCATTTCCACCATAAAAGTGGAGCGCCCGCGCGCCAGATCATCCGAAGCCCCTACGCGAGAGAAAAGCTGATCCACCACTCCGATTCGGACCCGGTCTGCCGGAACAGGGAACCCTCCTTGCGCCAGAATAACTGCTAGCGCTGTCTGGCGCAGATAGGTGGATTTACCGGCCATATTTGGCCCTGTTAGCAGCATAACGCGCTGCTGCGGTGCCAGATCACACGTATTGGGTGTAAAACGCGTGCCGGCTGGCAAGGCTGCTTCTACTACCGGGTGGCGGCATCCTTCCAACGCGAATGCGAAATCCTCCGTCACCTCTGGCCGGCACCACGTGCCACTTCCCGCAAGATCTGCACAGGATTGCAAAACATCCAGCACAGCCAAGGCCTGTGCCAAAACCGGCATACTGCGTTCTGCCAGAACCTGTTCCACCAACGCGCTGAATAATTCTTTTTCACGCTGAGATGCTTTTTCTGCGGCCTCGGTTATACGGGCATCCAGCGTTGAGAGTTCTTCTGTAGCAAAACGCGCATTGCTGGCTGTGCCCTGCCGCAAGATAAGTTCTGGCTTATCCTTCAGCTTGGCGCTGGCCGCCACGGGCACTTCCATCACGTAGCCAAGCTGCGCATGATGACGGATTTTAAGGCTGTTCAGCCCATAATGTGCAGCATACTTCGCCTGCAAGCCCGCTATCAGACGGCGTGAATCATCTCGTAACCCTCGGTATTCATCCAGTTTGGCATCATAGCCCTGCGCGATAACGCCGCCATCATCCAGCCGCGCTGGAAGGTTTTCCGCCAGCGCACGCATGAGTTCAGCCTCTAGCGCTTGCCCTCCGCCTAACCTTGTAACCGCCTGATGTAACGCCGGAGGTAATGAGGCAGCAGAGGCCGTAAGAATACGTGCGGCCTCCCGCGCTACCATAAGGCCATCACGCATGGCGGCCAGGTCTCGCGGTTGCCCACGCCCAAGGGATAAGCGACCTAATGCCCGAGCAATATCCGGTGCTTTTTTGAGTGTTCCACGCAACGCCTCACGCCGCACAGAATCTTCTTTCAGCCACCACCAACCTTCCTGCCGGGCTGCAATCTGGCCTGCATGTGTAAGTGGAGCCGCCAGCCACTCTGCCAACATACGCGCACCTGCGGCACTGACCGTACGGTTTACGGCGGAAAATAGCGTGTGCTCATCCCCTCCGTCCCGCGCACGCAAAATATCCAAACTGGCCCGTGTGGCCGGATCTATGCCCAGAATCCCGCTTTCGTTTTGCGGAACAGGATGTGCCAAACGTGGCAACTTGCCAGCCTGACTACGCTGAACGTATTCCACCGCCATGGCAGCGGCCACGCTTTCTTCATCCGTAAAAGTGCCAAAGGCTTCTATGCTGGCCACATCAAAGGCACTAGCCAAACGCTGGCGGGCCGTATCTGCGCCAGATGCCACAGTTTCCGGCGCACGGCGGGCCTCATAATCCGCCAGATTGAGAACGGCAGGCGCAAGAATTTCCGCAGGATCCAAACGGCCTAAAAGCGCGGGAAGCCCCTTACCTGTCAGGCTTTCGGTTTCAAATAAGCCGGTTGAAACATCAATCCACGCCGCGCCAATAACTGTATCCGCAAAGGATGCCTCAGCTTTTTTGCCTTTCCCCTTCCCTTGTGGCGTTGTGAGCGCCAGCGCAAGCAAAAGGTTGGAACGCCCCGGTTCCAGCAATTCATCTTCTGTTAACGTGCCGGGGGTAATTACCCTTACAACGCCACGCGCCAAAGGCCCCTTGTTTGCCGGCCTGCCTTTACGGGGTGTTTCCGTCTGCTCTGCCACCGCCACCCGGAAACCGCGCCGGATCAAACGCGCAAGATAAGCTGGGGCCGCCGCCACAGGCACCCCACACATGGGAATCGGTTCCCCCGCATGGGTTCCTCGTGCTGTTAGGGCAATATCCAGCGCGGCGGCGGCAGCCGTGGCATCATCAAAAAACAGTTCGTAAAAATCGCCCATACGGAAGAACAGCAGGGCTTCAGGATTTTCGGCCTTGAGGGTGAACCACTGCGCCATTGCCGGCGTAGCGCCTTTGGAGGAAATGCGTGTCATACCGCTATCATAAAGTGCTCTCGCATAGCGGCAACAGCCTTTAGGGCACCATATCCGTGCGTTTTTCAGCCATCTTCTGCAAAACCTGCACAACAGTTGCTATACAGGGCTGCCACGGGGCATCACCCTCGCCTGCCCGAGGCTGACGAATAACCCTAACGGAAGGATACCACAGGCTTCGCACCTCTCCATCTGGCTGCGTAATGGTGGAACCAGCCGCCCAGCGCCAGTCTCCGCCAAAGCGATCAAGCAGCAACACGGGCAGCCCGAGTAAACCACCCAAATGCGCTATCATCGTATCCACGGTTATCACCACATCCAGCCCCGCCATGATACGGAATGTGTCCAGCACATCCCCTTGCGGTAATTGTGCCATTGGGAACGGAGTTTGCTGTGCTCCCGCATTTTTTTGGAGAGACTGAAACACAATATTATTCAGCCGCCCCAATGGTTCGAGCACTTGCGGATTGATCGAACGCCTGCGATCAAACTGATAAGTGGGGTTACCCGCCCAACATAGCCCGACATGCAAAACAGATTTTTTGCCGGGTGCAGACTTTTGAACTCCCGCAATATCGGGCTGCCACGCAAACGGCGCTTCCATCCCCAGCACATCAGGTAGGCTCATAAGCCCGCAAGCTGCCTTAGCTTTTAAAGCGCGTTGGCTTGCGCATACCGTTACATTTGGCAGGCGCGCCAGATCCATCTGCTGCACAAAACTGCGTATGCTTTGCGGCACATACAACAGCACCGGAACGCGCCGCGCCGCCGGAGCAACATAACGCAGAAATTGCAATACATCGCCCAACCCTTGCTCTGCATATAGCAACACCGGGCTTTCCTGTGGCGTACCGTCCCATTGTGGCAAGCCAGCCGCACAAGCCGGAGGGGCAACAAGCTGGCGGCGTGCCTCAAACAATTTCCAGCCCTGAGCAAAACGACCTTCCGCCAAATACAGCACACCGAGGTTCATCCGTGCACGGGCGGCATCCATACCTTTGCCTGCTAGGGTTTCTGCCTTGCAGAGCAATGCCTCTGCCCGCTCATTCTCTCCTAAATCAGCAAGAGCCGTGGCGTAATTGAGCATCAAGCGGGCATCATTCTGCTGTAATGCACACGCAACTTGGAGTTCTTGGGCAGCATTTTCCAACTGCCCCAGCGCCATATGCACTAGCCCCAGATTACTGCGTGTTTCTGCTGCTTTGGGTTCTAATTGCACAGATTTTGCCAGAACGTCTCGGGCCTGCTCATAACTGCGCGTGGCAAACAACGCTGCTCCATGATTAGCCAGAGCAGGCGCAGATGTTGGCAACTCTGCGGCCACAACCCGAAAATAGGGTTCGGCTTCTGCCGCCTTGCCTGCCCCATGCAGGATCATGCCATGTAGATTTTGCGCAAACAGATTTTGTGTATCCAGCCGTAAAGCTTTGCCGGAAACCTCTATCGCTTTTTCCAACTGCCCATGACGGGACAAAAAAGCTGCCAGCGCCAGATGGCGCTCCTGCTCCAATGGCCGCAATCTTATGGTCGTACGCAAAGCGCGTTCGGCCTCTGCAATACGATGCTGTGCTTCCAGAACCGAGGCCATGGCATCATGCGCGCGTGGGTCTCTTGGGGATGCAAGAACAGCAACATGAATGGCTGCCCGCGCAGCCTCTACCTGCCCTTCTGCCAACAAGGCCAAACCCAACGTAATATGAAAATGCGGTTCGGCCTCTAACTGCACAGCCTTGGCCGCCAAGGCCACTGCGGCGCGGTTATCTCCACCCGCACGCGCCACACAGGCCATGCCATGCAGTGCGCCCGCATGGCCCGGATTCTGCTGCAGGCAATTTTGCAAAACACGCAAAGCCTGCTCCGCATTACCCTGCGCCAGCAATACCAGTGCAGATTCTACCTGTGTATCTATCTGCATGGTTCTAGCTGACTCCTTTTTGTCATCTGAGATGCCTCAGAAAGTGCATTCCGTGCGCGGCGTGTATGCTTTACCATATAGGCCATGAATAAAGCCTATCTTTCCCTTGAACGCCACTTTGCCCGCCTTTCCTCTCTGAATGATGCCATCGGCATACTCTGCTGGGATAAAGAGGTGATCATGCCCTCCGGCGCGGCAGAACGCCGGGCAGAAAATCTGGCCATGCTGGAAGGCCTGCGCCACGAAATTCTGACAGCCCCAGTTGTTGCCGAACTACTAGAACAGGCAGAACCGGGTGATGATGTCTGGCGCAGCGCCAATCTGGAAGAAATGCGCCGCCTGCACGCCCACGCCACAGCCTTACCCGGAGAACTGGTAGAAGCCAGCACGCAGGCCACGGCGCGCTGCGAAATGGTATGGCGCACTGCACGCGAGAATGGTGATTTTGCAGCCATTCTCCCCACGCTTTCTGAAGTACTGCGCCTCACGCGTGAAGTTGCTGTTGCTACAGGGGAAAAGCTGGGCCTTTCCCCTTACGATGCACTGCTGGATACGTTTGACCCCGGCACCCGCCAAACAGATATAGATCCGGTTTTTACACAACTTGCTGCTGGTCTGCCTGAACTGATTGGCACAGTGCTGGAAAAACAGAACAGCCTACCCGCTGCTACGCCATTGCCCGGCCCATTTTCCGTGCCGCGGCAGGAAGCGCTGGGCCGCCAGCTTATGCAGCAGCTTGGGTTTGATGTAACGCGCGGGCGGCTGGATGTCAGCACGCATCCCTTTTGCGGTGGGGCAACGCATGATGTGCGGCTGACCACCCGTTACGATGAAAATGATTTCATCCCCGCCATGATGGGTGTGCTGCATGAAACCGGCCACGCCCTATATGATATGGGCCTGCCGCAAGAATGGCTCTCTCAGCCCGTTGGGCAGGCCGGGGGCATGACGCTGCATGAAAGCCAATCCCTGCTGATGGAAATGCAAGTGTGCCGTTCCAACGCTTTTGCAGGATGGCTTGCGCCCAAACTTCAGGCCGCTTTTGATGTCCCCGCAGCCACCGCTGGCTGGGATGCACAAAATATCCACCGGCTTCTTACTCACGTGCAGCCAGGCTTTATTCGGGTAGATGCTGATGAGGTCACGTACCCGGCTCATATTCTCGTACGTTATGAACTGGAAAAAGCACTGATTTCTGGTGACTTACCGTTGGCCGACCTGCCCGCTGCGTTTAATGAGCGTATTCATGCACTTCTGGGGCTGCATGTGCCGGATGATGGGCGCGGCTGCTTGCAGGATATTCATTGGCCGGAGGGGCTGTTCGGTTACTTCCCGTGCTACACTCTTGGCGCTTTAACAGCCGCACAACTGCGAGAAGCCGCTTGCAAACAGGTGCCGCAAATTATGCCTGCCATTGCCAAAGGTGATTTTAGGCCGCTGTTGGGGTGGCTGCGTGAAAACGTGCATAGCCGTGCACGCAGTGCCTCCATGCCCCAGATTGTGCAGGACGCCACAGGGCGCAAGCTGGATGCCTCGGCCTATCTGGCCCATATCCAGCGCCGTTATGTGGAACGCGCGGAAGACGCATAAGCCACCGTTTCTTTCCTTCATGCCTGAATGTGGCAGCGGGGCATCCGCCCCGCACAGAACGCGTTTGCATAAACGACTTACAGCCCCGAGACTGCCACATTCATTTTTCACCCGTTTGCAAGATTTCTGACCGGACGCCCCTGATGAAGCATTCTTTCCTGCGTTCTGTTCTGCCGCGCCGCACGGTTTGCCGTGCCATGCTGGCGGCTGCACTGCTCTCTCCTTTTGTCGGGCACTCTGCATGGGCAGTGCATATGCCCAAAGTGCCGGAACTTCCTGCTTCTGCGTTGGTGCCTTTTATGCAGTCCAACCAACAGATATGGGATGCCATTCTACCCCTGCCGGATGGACGGATGTTGCTGGAAGCCCCTGCGTGGGTTGGCAACACGGGCCCGCAGTTATGGGTAAGGCAGACTGATGGCAGCCTTGCCCCATACCCAGATGCAGGCTGGAACACCCGTGAGGCCACAAACGATACCCATTTTGTAGCCCTTGCAGGCATGACACGCACCGCAGATGGCAGCATCTGGGTGTTGGATAGCGGCGTGCCGAACCGTGAAAAACCGCCCGTTGCGGCCCCGCGCCTGATCCAGATTGACCCAACCACCAACACTGTCACCCATACAGTGCCGATAGAAGCCAATCTGCTACATCAGGGCAGTATTCTTTCTGGCATTGCTGTGCATGGCACCACGGCTTACGTGCCGGATTCTGGCGTGGCTGGGCTGTTGCTTATTGATATTCCATCTGCATCCGGTCGGCGTTTTCTGGACCATCACCCTGCCCTTACCGCCACTAAGCCGATCCAGACTCCCACAGGCCCGCTGCTGAACGCGAATGGTCAGGCCATTGCCGTAGATACCAGCATGATTGCCGTAAGCCCGGATGGCACATGGATTGTCATGCAGCCGCCCGCAGGTTTTCTGTATCGTGTTTCCACCTCTTTGTTTACGGACCCGGACGTTACTCCGGCAGCGTTTGAAGAAGGCGTGACACAATGGTATAAAACCCCTGCTCTGGGCGGCCTGACCATTGATAATGATGGCACGCTTTACTGGTCTGATATCACCACAGGTAGCATCCTGAGTTACACAGTTGGGCGCATTCCGCGCCGGTTGGTGATGGATGAGCGCCTGAAATGGCCCACCACGCCCGGTTTGGATGGCCACGGCCATTTGTACGTAGCAGCCAGTCAGCTTGATCACAGCGTAGGGTTTGGGGCCGCAACGCCTTCTATTTCATGGCCGATTACGGTGTATCAGCTTACGCTGCCCACAACGCCTCCACCCCAATAAAGACTACAGGCTTTTCCCCTAAAAAGGACACTTCGCGGCGTTCGCCATTCAGGATATAAGTTTCTCCATGCGCTATATTTCCACACGCGGGAATGCTCCCGTCCTTTCCTTTGCCGATGTTCTGCTTACCGGTCTTGCCGAGGATGGCGGCCTGTATCTGCCCGAAACATGGCCCGAATTCTCGCTATCTGATTGGGAAAGCCTGCGTGGCCTGCCCTATCCGGAACTGGCTGCCCGTGTTCTGGCCCCGTTTGCAGCACCGGATATAGATCTGGAAACACTGCGCGGCCTGTGCGCCAAGGCCTATGCCAATTTTGATCATCCAGCCATTGTGCCACTTACACAGGTGGAAGATGGCCTGTTTGTGCAAGAACTGTTCCACGGCCCCACGCTGGCATTCAAAGACATGGCCATGCAAGTGCTTGGCCAGCTTTTTGAACATGTGCTGACCCAGCGGAATGACCACGTAACCATTGTAGGCGCCACCTCTGGTGATACAGGCTCTGCCGCTATTGAAGCCTGCCGTGGGCGGGACCGTCTGTCTGTTATCATCCTGCACCCCAAAGGCCGCACTTCTGAAGTGCAGCGCCGCCAGATGACAACCGTTCTGGATTCCAACGTCACCAACCTCGCCGTTGAAGGCACGTTTGATGATTGTCAGGATCTGGTAAAAGCCCTGTTTGCTGATCTGCCTTTCCGCCGGGAAATGCATCTTTCAGCCGTCAATTCCATCAACTGGGCACGTATTGCAGCTCAAATGCCCTACTATGTTTATGCGGCTTTAAACTTTGGCGCCCCAGAGCGTGAAGTTTCCTTTGCTGTGCCTACAGGCAACTTTGGCAATATTCTTGCTGCTTGGGCCGCACGCAAAATGGGGCTGCCTATCAAGCACCTGTGCGTTGGCTCCAACCGGAATGACATTCTCACCCGGTTCCTGAACGCCAATGACATGACAATCAAAGGCGTGGTCCCCAGCCTTTCCCCATCCATGGACATTCAGGTGTCTTCCAACTTTGAACGTCTGCTGTTTGAACTTCTGGGCCGTGATGCCGCTGCCTGCGCACGCATCATGACGGGCTTCCGCGCCACAGGGCATATGGATGTGCCTGAAGAAGTGTGGGAAAATGCCCGCACCGTTTTCTCTGGCCTTGCGCTGGATGATGAACAGACGGAAGCGGAAATTCGCAACCTGCACCAGAAGTCCAATTATCTGGCAGACCCACACAGCGCCATTGGTATTGCGGCTGGCCGCAAATTCCGGCAGGCTGGCGTGCCGATGATTGCAGAAGCCACAGCACATCCGGCCAAGTTCCCCGATGCCATGGTGGCGGCTACGGGTATTCATCCGGCATTGCCTGTGCATCTGGAAGATCTGTTTGAACGGGAAGAACGTTACCGCACTGTTCCAGCAACCGAAGGCGCAATTAAGGATGCTGTGCGCGCTGCGGTACTGGCAAACGCTCCCTAACACCCCACATCTTACTTTCCCGTGTCAGGCCGCCTTGCCCGGCGGCCTTTCTTTTTCAGGACAAGAATGACAGACCCCATCAACATTACCCGCCTGCCCTCCGGCTTAACTGTTGTGACAGAACGCATGGAACGGGTGGAAACAGTTTCTTTCGGGGCCTATGTGGCCACAGGCACACGCCACGAAACGGCAGAAGAAAACGGTGTTTCTCACTTTTTGGAACACATGGCCTTTAAAGGCACAACCAGCCGCTCCGCCCTGCGCATTGCCGAGGAAATCGAGAATGTTGGCGGGCATATCAATGCCTACACCGCGCGGGAGCAGACTGTTTATTACGTCAAGCTTCTTAAGGAAAATCTGGGGCTAGGTGTTGATATCATTGGTGATATCCTCACCAACTCCACGTTTGATCCTGCGGAAATGGAGCGCGAACGCGGGGTTATTCTGCAAGAAATCGGACAGGCAAATGATACGCCTGACGATGTGGTTTTTGATCATTTTCAGGAAACAGCTTTCCCTGACCAACCGATGGGCCGCCCAACATTGGGCACGGAAAGCCTGATCCGGGATATGAGCCGCGAAACCCTGATGCGCTATATGAAAGCGCATTACACCACAGACAACATGATTGTGGCAGCCGCTGGTAACTTGCACCATGAAGATGTGGTGCAGCGTGTGCAGCAGCATTTTGCCAATCTGTCCTCATCCTCTGCACCGGCAACACTCTCTGCCCGTTATGGCGGCGGGGAATTCCGCCAGGTGAAGGAGCTGGATCAGGCGCATGTTGTGCTGGGCTTTCCCTCCTTTGGGTATGAAGACCCGGATTACTTTCCGGCTCTTCTGCTTTCCACTGTGTTGGGTGGTGGCATGTCTTCCCGCCTGTTTCAGGAAATTCGGGAAAAACGTGGGCTTGTTTACTCGGTCTATTCCTTCAATGCACCGTTCACTGATGGTGGTATTTTCGGCATTTATGCAGGCACAGGCGCCAAGGAATGTGCGGAACTGGTGCCCGTAACGCTGGAAGAACTGAACAAAATTCAGCGGTATGTTACGGAAGAAGAACTCGTGCGCGCACGGGCACAGCTTAAAGCCTCGCTTTTGATGTCCTTGGAAAGCACCGGCAGCCGATGCGAACAGATTGCACGACAGTTGCAGATTTTCGGTCGGATTATTCCTACAGCCGAAACTGTCCGCAAAATTGAGGCTGTAAACGCTGGGGATATTTGCCGTGCGGCATCGCGCATTTTTACGGGCACACCCACGCTTGCGGCTCTTGGCCCGATTGAGCACATTCCTTCCTTGCAGATCATTACGGAGAAACTGGCAGCATGACGGAACAAACCCTAGACCGTATTTCTGATCTGGTTGCCCGCGCACGCAAGGCTGGGGCAGATGCGGCAGATGCCGTATTTGTCCGCAGCGTGGCGGCAGGTGCCGGTGTCCGCAATGGCGTGACAGAAGAACTGGAACGATCTGAAACCACGGATCTGGGGCTTCGTGTTTTTGCTGGCAAAAAAAGTGCCATTCTTTCTACCACCACGCCGGAGCCTTCGCGCTTTGATGCGCTGATAGAACAAGCCATGGCCATGGCCCGCGTTCTGCCAGAAGATCAATACGCCGGGCTTAACCCACTAGCCCAGCAAGGCCGCTTTACCCAGAATGATCTGGAATTGGCAGATTCGGCTGAACCTACAACCGAAGAACTGTTGGCCCGTGCACGCGCTGGAGAAGAAGCAGCTCTGGGCATAAAAGGCGTAACCAACAGCGCCGGTAGCAGTGCCTCTTGTGGGCGCACAGAAGTATATCTGGTTACATCCGCCGGGTTTGCCGGAAGCTATACCCGTACGCAGCACTCCAACTCTGTATGTGTGCTGGCTGGTGCTGGCGACAGCATGCAGCGTGATTACGATTACCACGGCACGGTATGGCTGCGTGATCTAAAAGATGCGGTAGAACTTGGCAAAAGTGCCGGTGAAAAAGCCATTGCACGCCTTAACCCCATTAAACCCCGTACTGGCCGCTACCCTGTTGTGTTTCACCCACGGGTAGCAAATAGCTTTTTGGGGCACTTTGCAGGGGCCATTACAGGCACGGCCATTGCGCGTGGTACATCCTTTTTAAAGAACAAACTGGGCCAGCCTATTTTTGCCCAGAACGTAACCATTACGGATGATCCAACCCGCAAAAAGGGCCTGCGTTCCCGCCCGTTTGATGGTGAAGGCATGCAGGTTGCACCATTGCATCTGGTAGAAAATGGCACTTTGCAAAGCTGGATTTTGGATAGCCGAAGTGCGCGCCAACTTGGGCTGCAAAGCAATGCCCATGCCTCTCGCGGAACATCTGGCCCACCCGGCCCGTCTGCCACCAATCTGTTTTTTGAACCCGGCACACTCTCCCCCACCGAACTGATGGCGGATATCAAGGAAGGCCTCTATATTACCGAGATGATGGGATCTTCCATCAATGGCCTTACCGGTGATTACAGCCGTGGCGCTTCTGGGTTTATGATTCGCGATGGCAAGATTGCAGAAGCCGCTGCCGAGTTCACCTTGGCAGGCAACCTTCTGGATATTTTTGCGTCCATTACATTAGCTCATGATCTGGACTTCCGTTTTGGCACGGACGCCCCCACATTACGTACAGATGCCCTAAGCATTGCCGGGGCATAACCTCTCTCAGCCGGAGACTATTCTTTCTGTGAAACCCCGCATTTTTGCACCTGTTCTCACTGCCTTCCTGAGCATCAGCCTTCTTGCCGGGCCTTTGGCCCTGCATGCTGATGCCCGCCCCGGCCAAGGTGGCTCTATGGGCAGCCGTGGCAGCAGAACATGGAGCGCGCCTCCACCCACACGCACGGCACCTTATAGTGCGGCCCCAATGGAACGCTCCATTACGCCGCGCACCGCGCCTTCCCCTAACTATGGGCCGCAAACAGCACCGTTTGCACGTCCGGCAGCACCCTTTGCTCAGCCTGGCGTTCGGCACCCATTCCTAACCGGATTTGCCGGTGGGTTTTTGGGAGCTGGCTTGTTTGGCCTGTTGAGTGGGCACGGCTTTTTTGGCGGTATGCACAGCTTCTTCAGCCTGATCGGGTTGATGATCCAGATCGCCTTTGTGGTTATGATTATTATGTGGCTGGTGCGGCGTTTTACTGGCAACAAAAGCTCTGGTGGCAGCCATTTTGCCATGGGTTCAGGCGGGGTAGCCAATGCACCGGGTATAACGCCTGGGGCTATGCCTTCTGCCGGTGGAAATGCCTCCTTGCAGATTAATACTGCGGATTATCAGGCTTTCCAGCAAACGCTAATGGATATCCAAACAGCGTGGAACCAGCAGAATATTCCGGCCTTGCAGCAAATGGCCACACCTGAAATGGTCTCTTACTTTAACGAGCAGCTTTCTGCCCTTGCCAGCCAAGGGGCCCGTAATGTTGTTTCGGATGTGCATTTCATCCAAGGCGATCTGGCAGAGGCATGGCGTGAAAACGGCATGGATTTTGCGACTGTTGCCATGCGCTACAGCCTGATTGACCTTACAACCAATGCCACAGGGCAGGTTATTCAGGGCAGTTCGACCGAGCCGGTGAACATTACCGAGCTATGGACCTTTACCCGGCCTTCTCGCGGGGGGCGTTGGCTTCTTTCCGCCATACAGCAAACCCGTCAGTAAGCACTGGCATTTTGTAGCCCCGCCCTTTAACCTTAAGGGCGGGGCTTTTTATTGCCTACCTGATACCTACCGGGGGATATGCTATTATGCTGCTGCTTGAAGTTCTGACTGCATGCAGTGTTACGTTAGCAATCTGCTTTGGTGTGTTTTTTCTGTTCTGGCAGAAACGTAAACTGGCAGAGCTGGAAGCAGATCTCATCCGCTTGCGTACACAGGGCATAGATGTCAGCAAAGATACGCTTCTAAACGCACAAAGCCCTGCACAAAAGCAAGGCTAAGCGTTTATCTCACCGCAGCTCTATGCACTGGGATGAGAAAGTATGATTTGGCTTTAACAGCTAAACCTTACGGGTGAACCAAAGTTAGCCCGAACATGATACCCGCCAGCACCATCATAAACCCCAGCATGGTGCGCACGCGTTCTTTTTGCCGTTTGTGCTTTTCTGTCTGCTCAAGCAGACCATCCTGCTGTGCATTCATACCACTTACACCCATGCCTGAAGGAAGTGATCTGCCAGCAGACCACAAAAAAGAAAGAACAGGTAAGCCAGAGAAAAGCGGAAGGAAATCCGGGCCGCTTTATCCCCTTTTAGGCTTACACCCTGTGCATCCTGCGGTTCCAACAACACGCGCACCGCACATGCCACAAACCCAAGGCCAAGCACCAAAGCTGTAACCGTATAAAGCCAACCGCACAGATGCATGAAGGATGGCACCAGAGAAACGGCCAGCAGTACCAGTGTGTAAATAAAGATCTGCCAACGTGTATGCCGCGCACCACGCACAACCGGCAGCATGGGAATACCTGCGCGCCCGTAGTCCTTACAGGCATACAGAGAGAGCGACCAAAAATGCGGAGGTGTCCAGAAAAAGACGATCCCGAACATTACAACAGGCAGAACGGCCATATGGCCTGTTACCGCTGCCCACCCGATCATGGGCGGGAATGCGCCAGCCGCACCACCGATAACAATATTCTGCGGCGTAGAGCGCTTAAGCCACATTGTGTAAATAACGGCGTAAAAGAAAATAGAAAATGCCAGAATACCAGCAGCCAACGTATTGGTTGCCATCCACATCAAACACACGGAAAGGCAGGAAAGCCCTACCCCGTAAGCCAGTGCCTCGTTTTCTGGAATACGCCCGCCCGGAATGGGGCGGGTGATAGTACGCTGCATTACGGCATCAATATCGCGGTCATACCACATATTGATGGCACCAGCCGCACCCGAAGCCATGCAAATGCAAAAGATGGTCACCAACGCCACAAAGAAATTCATGTGGCCGGGCGCGACAATCATGCCAGCCGCACCTGTAAAAACAACCAGCGAGATCACGCGTGGCTTTAACAGCTGAATCCAGTCTCGCGCACGGGTGCCAACCTGATCGGCCTTAAACCGCGGACGACGTTCTGCTGTTGCTTCCAAGGAAGCGGTTGCCACGCTATCACTCATGCCCGGTATCCCTTGGAAGCCTGAACAGGAATTGCGGCACAATGTGCTGTTGCCTGCTGGTTACGCCGAAAGCTCACCACCACAGCTCCAATAAAGCACAGGGCTGCCAAACCAAAAAATGCACCACTTGCCATTTGTGCACCCGGCACAAACACCAAGGCCGTAGCCGCAGCGGTACAGGCAAAATGCAGATACGCCATAAGCTGCGGATACCAATATCCGCACTCCTCACCGCGCCACAGATAAAAACCGCCGCACACAACATACAGAGCGCCAAGCTGAAGCGCAGAATGCAGGCCATTCCCCTGCATAAGTTGCACAAGCCAACCACCGGAAACCACGCTCATAAAACCCAAGCCCCAGAGCAAAGGTACACGAAGCGTGGCACGGGCATTCCATGCACCTGCCAGCCACAATACAGCCAGACAGGTGGCCGCAAAGGAGCACAGAGCCAGCATGGTGCTGCCCACCTGCATGGCACCAGCACTTTCCGTGCCCTGCATAAAAACGCTTTTGGTCCATGCCACAACGCCAGAAGCAGCGGCAGCAGCCATAATGAACGCAACAGGTTTTTCAGAAAACTTGCCAACGCGGGCGCTAATTTCAAACACCACACCAAAGCCGGCAAGCAGCACAACCAGCCCTACGGGGCCAGCAAAGCTTTCTACATTTACCGCTGCGGCATCGTGCCAGTGTTTTACAATCTGCCCGGCCATAACAGGCACCGTAAGCAGCATAACAGCGGCCGCCAGCATTTCTCCCCACACAAAAGGAGAGAACGGCTTGCGTTCATCCATATCGGCGCGGCTATCAAACACAGTTGCCAACAGGGCCATGCTTGTCATCAGCGTGCCTACACACCACAGCAATGTAGCGGTTTTAAGCTCTGCCCCTGTAACCGTCAGCGCGGCTCCAGCAAACACACACAGAAAACCCGCATCATTCAACCGCGGCAGCAATACGCCCGAACGCTGCACGGCGCGTGGCAGCCATAAAGAACCAAATCCCCCCAGCAGAGCCGGGACAACAACATATAAAAGCATAAGAACAGGATGGGCCTGCACAACAGCATGCCATCCGGCTGTTGCTGGCATCATGCCCATTTCAGAAAGTGTAGAAGCACCTCCGCCCGCTAATGCCGCCAGGGCAGCCAGCACCACGTAAGCAGCCCCCGTGCCGTTCCCTTTTCTGGCAACACGCATGCCATCTCCAGATGTCTCATTCTGTTGGCTCTGGTTATGGGCGACCATCATGCTCCAATTTCCAATTTCTTACTGGCATCATGCAGCCCTACGCCCTTGGCGCGTGGCACGGCATAAAACTGTTCCATCGTATTTACGTTACATACGCGCAAATACCATTTTCTGCCACGCAGAAGAAACGCCCCTGCCTTGGCAGGAGCGCACAGGTTATGCAGGCAGATTTTCTAGTGTGACCAAAGTAAACAGCCCTAATGGCGGAACAGGCTGAATAAAGGCACGCCGGATGTCTTCGGCGGGTAACAGCGATTCCATTGCGAAATCAGGATGCCACCCCAAGGAGTGAGAGGCCCGGCCCAACGCATGTTCGACAGCACCACGGACACCACCGGGGGCCAGAAAGTGATTTACAAACAGAATGTAACCACCGGGGCGCACAACGCGTTTGAGTTCATGCAGCAACTGGCGCGGATGCGGCACCACGGAAGCCACAAACATGGCCACGGCGATATCGAAGGAAGAATCTTCAAACTTCGTATCTTCGGCATCCATTTCCAGCAGGCCGTTAACGTTTGTCAGCTTATCACGCTGCACACGCTCACGCGCCTTGGCCAGCATATCGGCAGAAAGATCAATGCCGGTAATCTGCTTTTCCGCCCGGTAATGAGGCAACGCCAAGCCGGTGCCCACCCCCACTTCCAGCACATCCGTGCCGGGCAGACCGTTTACGGCTTCTACAGCACGCAAACGCCCAAACCGGGAGATGCCGCCAAAAACAACATCATATACATTTGCCCACCGGCGATAGGCGGCTTTGACAGCCTCCGCATCCAGTGCCGAACGGGAAGGAGGAGGCGCGGGACTATCCCCCCCGCCGGAAGGATAATTTTGGAGAACGTCACTCATGTCCTCTCTCTGCCTGCTGGTGGACATTTCTTCAAGAGCCACAAAAGGTCTTCCTCTTCTGCACAAGGCACGCGTCACAAAAGCGCCCTTGTGTAAGGGCATATACTCCTTTTACGCTGCAACAGTGCAATAGATAGTGTTAATATAGAGCCATGTTAGAATTTCTTCTCGCCATCTTCGCCATCGCTGTCTGGATTAGTATTGGTGTCTACTATTTCCGTGAATCGATATTTCAATGGCTAGACAACCGCTTTGGGAAGGACACGCCCTTGGCTGATCTGGAAGCGGCAAGCAAACAGAACGAACCACCTGCACAGGAAAAAAGCAAAGACTGAAGATCACGCGGCGTTCAGTTTATGCTCGATGCAGTTCCAGATTGCGCCTGCGCCATTGATTCCATCAAAACGTTCCAGCTCCTGAAGGCCAGTGGGAGAAGTAACGTTAATTTCTGTTAAATACTGGCCAATCACGTCTATTCCCACAAAAATCAGGCCATGTTCTTTCAGAAATGGGCCGATAGCCGTGCAGATTTCACGGTCACGCGCACTCAGCCCGATCTGTTTGGCCACACCGCCTACATGCATGTTTGACCGATGATCTTCCCCCGATGGCACACGGTTGATTGCACCTACGGGCTCTCCGTCCACCAGAATAATACGTTTGTCTCCGGCCGTTACAGCGGGTTCATAACGCTGGATCATCAACGGCTCGCGCGAACGCGCAAAATGCATTTCCAGCAAAGCATTTAGATTCTGGTCATCTTCACGGATACGGAAAACACCGCTCCCGCCATTCCCGAAAAGTGGCTTTACAATAATATCGTGCCATTTGGCCCGGAAAGCGCGAATCTGTTCGATATCCCACGTTACCAATGTTGGCGGCATCAGATCCGGAAAGTGGGTTACCAAAAGTTTTTCAGGGCTGTCACGCACCCAGCGCGGGTCATTCACCACCAAGGCTTTGCCCGGCCCTATACCATGCACGTGGTCCAGCATGTGCGTAGCTGTAATATATGCCATATCAAAAGGCGGGTCCTGACGCATCAGCACCACATCCATATCACCCAATGACTGGCGCGTTGGCGCACCAAAGGTGGCGTGGTTTCCTTCTTCCCGCCGGACGGTCACAGGCCGCATCAAAGCCGTTACCCGAGTTTTGGAAGATTGCTCTGGTTCCGCTGCCCCTTCACCCAATGCCAGCGTATTCACCTCATACACATACAGGGCATGCCCGCGTTTCTGAGCTTCCAGCATAAGCGCAAAGGTTGAATCCCCATGGATGTTAATGTGCTCCAAAGGGTCCATCTGAACCGCAACCTGTAAGGATGATGCCATTGAGGTATGTTTCCTGTTACTCTTGGCTATAAAAACTAGAATGCAGCGTATCCTGCCTTGCCTGCCCGGTGCAAACAACACTCAGCCAGAGGCTGCGGGTCTAACGCTTATTGGCGGGCAATACCGCAGTGTCTTCCCTTACCGTAGCGCCGCCTAAGCAACGCAGTCTTACACGATAAACTGCGTAACTATCGGCCACAGCACCCCGGCGACTGCGTGAAATATCTGGATATTGAGAGAGAACATCAAAAAGCGCTGGGTCAGGTTGATCATGCCGCCTGTGGCTACGCAGCAAATAACCCTCCGCTCCACATGTAGCGTGTGGGAACGCAAAAAACTGCCATCTCGGTTCAACCGCCAGCACTTTGCGATTCTGGGCATAAAAAGAAAGCTCACCCGCAAGCCCATATTCATCTGCAATCAGCAGGGCATCAGGTGGAATCTGCTTTTCTACGGTCTGCACAAATTCAGGCCAGCCGCCCATTTGCCGTAACGTCATATCAAAATGGGGCGAAAGATGTGCGGGGGCCCACAAAGCTTGCACAACCACAACAACAAACATGGCAACGCCAAGCGCGCAGGCTGCTTTCCACCAGCGATACGGTACGCACACAACAGACAAGGCAAGCGCTGGATACAGCACAACAGGCCAGTTTGCCTGCACGCGTGCGCCTATAGCGTGCTGCAAAAAAACAGCCGCAGGCAGCAAAACCATGCAGAGCAGTAATTGGGCAAATTGATCACGCAGCCTGAGCAAATATTTTATGGCCACTGCGAACAACACAAAAATAAGCGGAGATGCCAAACCAACCTGACCGCCTAGCAATTCCCCCATAAAGGTGAACATACGGGCGGGCTGCCAATCCCCTGCTCGGCCACCTTGTTTAAGAAAGCTAACCCAGTGGTGTGTCGCATTCCACTCAACCACCGGCGCCATGCATACCATTGCCACTACAGCGCCAAGCCAAGGCCATGGCGTGCGCAACCATTGCCTGCCTGCGCGTGTTGCCAGCAACCACATGCCTAAACCAGCTACAGGCAAAAGAGCCGTATATTTGCTATCAAACCCCAACCCGGCAGAAAGACCTACCAGCAACCAGAATGCTGGATGCCTACCAGAAAGCAGATTGCTTACGCTCCACAGCAGCAGGGCCATAAAAAACACCAGAGGGGTATCTGGTGTCATGATCAGAGTGCCCAACCCCACGGCTAATGTGCTGTTTAATATAATGCCGGGTTTAAGAGCCGTTACGAACCCGTTGCCGACACTGACAGCAAACAGTTTCTGAGATTGCAGCCATTGCTGCGCCGCCTGCACCAACAAAACCGTGCCGATAGCCGCAGAAACTGGCCCCATAAAACGCAGGCCTTCAGCGGTATCACCCGCAAAAAACATGCCAATGCGCATCCACAGCGCCACCATGGGGGGGTGATCAAGATACCCCGCAGCCGGAGCCAATGCCCAGAGGCGATAATAGGCTTCATCTGGAGAAAGCGGAATCCATGCGGCCAGCATCAGCCGGAACAATGTGAGCAGCCCTAGTGCTACCAGGCTCATCCATACACCACGATTGTGGTTTGAAATTTTTGCAGTCACGAGCGCCAGACAACGGTTGAAGACATGGCGTAATTCCACACCACAGCAAGAATAGCACCAGCCAAGCTTGCTTCATTCGGCATATGATTCTGGCCGTAAATCATGCGGGCAATACCCACATCCGCCAATGCGCCCACCGAACATACCAGCATGAAGAGAACAAGCCCGCGCATACACGCCCACCCACGCAAGCGCCTGTCACGATACGTGAAGTTGTTATCCAAAAAGAAATTCAGAATCATGGCGGCAACAGTGCCAATGGCCTGCGCCATAGAAAAATGCGCCCCCACAAGCCGAGCGCACTGCATAACGGCAAGGTTTGTGCCAACGCCTGCCAGCCCGACCATACAAAAGGCGACAAACCGCAAAGGCACCCAGCCTTTGGCAAATTTATCTAAAAGAAGCGCACCAAACTGGAGCATAACCAACGCATCCAGCTTGCTTTCCCCCGCCACACGTGGGCGGAACCCACAAGGCACCTCCTGCACGCGCAAGGGCTTGGCGGCAGAAAGCAACAAATCCAGTAAAATTTTAAAACCAGTGCCAGATAAACGCGGGGCAATTGCGGCGAATGTTTCTTGCCTTAACGCAAAAAAACCACTCATCGGATCTGTCAGCTTTACTGGCAAAAAGCGTTGCGCAAGCCAAATGCCGCCATCAGAAAGCGCATGCCGCCACGCATTGGCCAAACCCGCATTATTGCCGCCCTCTACATGCCGACTCCCAACGGCAACATCACATGTATTGTTCAGAACGGCATCTATCAGTGCGCCAAGGCGTGATTCGTCATGTTGAAGATCTCCATCCATCACCGCCACCACCTGTGCGGAAGAAGATAGCGCACCTTCAATAACTGCTGATGAAAGGCCCCGCCGCCCTATGCGGCAAATGCCACGCACACGGGCATTATTCCGCGCCAGATCTCTCACACGCTGGCTTGTGTGATCGGGCGAATTATCATCTACAAAGATAACTTCCCACCGCCTGCCCGCCAGCGCCTGCTCCAGAGCTTTGACAAGAGGCGCCACATTTTCCGATTCGTTATAGCATGGCACAACCACGCTAATATCCGGCCCTCTTGCAACGGTTTCTGTTGAAACCGTTTGATGGTCTGTCACGGGGCCTGCCCTTCCTCCTCAACCTGCACCGGCACCCCCCACCGCTCCAGACTTGTCCGGATGGTTTGCAAAGTTTGCACGCGTATCACGTGCTGTGCTTCTGTGAGTTGGCGGGTCAGCAGATTTTCATGCGCGGCATCACGCGCAATCAAACGAACCAGAAAATCGCCTCCCCCACGGATCATGTGGCATTCGCGCACTTCTGGCCATTGGGCTAGTTGCTGCTCAAAACTGCACAGAATGGCCTCTTTCTGGCTTTCCAGCCCAATCAACGCAAAAAAGGTAATGGGCCAGCCCAAAGCGGCAGCATTAGGTTCTGCATGATAACCACGGATAATGCGTTCTTCTTCCAAACGCCGGACACGACGCAGGCACGGAGGCGCTGAAATACCGACACGGCGGGCCAGCTCCACATTGGTCATGCGGCCATCATTCTGAAGCTCTGCCACAATGCGAAGATCAACTGCGTCCAGATCTGTCACGTTTCCTGATCCATCCTGCACAAGAGGCATGCACCCCAATTCAACTCGCGCGAGTATATGCCACGCACCACATCTGGCGGCAAACACCTAAAGAGGCACACCCTTGCCCAAAACCCATGTGGCAGCCATATGCTTCCAGCAGTTATATGCAGGCTGCTGCCACAATAGCGGCCTGTATGCCTGATTTCCATATGCGGGAGCGCTGCCAATATGGCTGAAACCATTACAACTGATCTGCTCGTTATTGGCGCAGGACCGGCCGGGTATACTGCTGCTATCTATGCGGCACGCGCCAACCTTTCTCCTGTTCTGGTTGCCGGGCTGCAACCAGGTGGCCAGCTCACCATTACAACGGAAGTTGAAAACTACCCCGGGTTTGCCACAGCCATCCAAGGCCCGTGGCTGATGGAGCAAATGGCTGAACAAGCGCAGAATGTGGGCACACGTATTGAATACGACATTATTACATCTGTTGATTTCAAAGCGGGCTCACCATTCCTGCTTACAGGTGATTCGGGCACCATTTACAAAGCGCGTTCAGTTATTGTTGCCACAGGTGCACAGGCCCGCTGGCTAGGCCTGCCAAGCGAGAAACGCTTACAAGGTGCTGGTGTTTCTGCTTGCGCCACGTGTGATGGCTTTTTCTACCGCGGGAAAAATGTGGTGGTTGTAGGGGGCGGCAATACTGCTGTTGAAGAAGCCCTGTATCTCACCCACCATGCCGCGCACGTTACCTTGGTTCACCGCCGCGATAGCTTGCGGTCTGAAAAAATTCTGCAAGACCGGCTTTTCGCAAACCCCAAGGTTTCCGTGATCTGGAACAGTGTTGTGGAAGACATTCTGTCTGATGGCTCGCCAGAAACAGTGTGTGGTGTCCGACTGAAAAATACGCAAGATGAAAGCGAACAGACCATCCCCACCGATGGCGTGTTTATTGCAATCGGCCATGCCCCCAACACAGCTATCTTCCGCGATCAGCTTACGCTGGATGCTGAAGGGTATATTGAAACCACACCCGGCACCACGCGCACTTCTGTACCCGGAGTCTTTGCTGCGGGGGATGTGCAGGACAAAACATATCGCCAAGCTGTAACAGCCGCAGGAACTGGCTGCATGGCAGCGCTGGATGCAGAACGCTATCTTGCTGGTTTAGCCTGATAACTTAACAGAAAACGGCTTCATCCCTTGACCAAGGGGGCCAATTCCTGCACGTAATACACCGCATAAAACACGGCTGTGTTTTTGTAACTTCATTCAATTTGCAGGAGGCATGCGTGGACTGGGACAAACTCCGGGTTTTCCATGCAGTGGCAGAAGCCGGTTCCTTTACCCACGCGGGGGATGTGCTCAACCTCAGCCAATCTGCCGTATCACGGCAGATTTCTGCGCTGGAAGACGTCCTTCAGGTTCCTCTCTTTCATCGGCACGCCCGCGGCCTGATCCTAACGGAACAGGGTGAAACACTTCATAAAACCGTGCGCGAAGTCTTTTCCAAACTGGAAATGACGCAAACACTGCTGACAGAAAGTAAGGAAAAGGCAGCCGGGCGGCTGCGCGTAACCACAACCACCGGCTTTGGTAACTGTTGGCTTATGCCGCGGCTTCATCGCTTTATGGCAGATAACCCGGAAATAGATATCTGCCTGATTTTGGAAGATAATGATCTTGATTTAGGCATGCGGGAGGCTGACGTAGCGGTGCGTATGCATGCACCCAGACAGCCAGACCTGATCCAACGCCATCTGGCGGATTTTAGCCTGCCAATTTTTGCTGCCCCTCTCTATATTGAGAAATACGGCATGCCAAAATCTCTGGAGGAAATCAAAGAACACCAACTGGTGCTGTTTGGTGAACACCATCCTCCGGTTGCGCATGTTAACTGGCTGGCTCAAGCCTGCCGCAACGATGGCAGCACACAAACTGCTCGGCTAGAAGTTAACAGCATGGCTGCTATGGCCTCTGCTATTGCTGCGGGCTTGGGCATTGGGTCCATTCCAACTTACGCAGCAAAAGAATTTCCGGATCTGGTTCAGATCCTGCCGGAAATTACCACTCCAACTGTAGATGCTTATTTTGTTTATCCGGAAGAGCTGCGCAGCTCTAAACGCGTAGCTGTTTTCCGTGATTTTCTTATGAGTGAATTAGGTATTCGGTAAATATTCTCGCATTACCAAATATCACACAATAAAAAAGCCTGCCCCCATTTTCAGGGGCGGGCTTTTTTATTTTCACACACCACCATCCCCCTCAACAGAAACATTCTAGTAGCTCTTATTCTTAATTTTTTCTGATAAATATGTGTAATTTTTGCTGCATTTGTCTACCATCATAATATTTTACTTTGATATTATGTAAAAACCAAACATTTTAGAAAATCATGGCACTGGATATTTCTTGCAACCTTAAGTGATGTTTCTGCGTTTACATAAAACGAGCACATAGCCTTAAGCAGAACAATAAACCCGAACGCACGATTACAGAGAGCCGAAATATTACCGTTTGTTTATTATTTGAAATGAGCAAAACTTCCTGCATTGCTTCCAATAATGTTCTTTTATGGACAATTATGCGCTGAAATTGTGAGTTCACCATTCACAAACTACAGTTAAAGGAGTATGGAGTGCAGATATTCACACCAAATTCCTATTGGATTTATCATGAGTGAGAACCAGGACTACTCTCCCCTTCTTGATCTGGTATCAGAGATCGTTTCCGCACACGTCTCCAACAACCAGACAGACCCTGCACTTATCCCGGGCATGATCCGTGATATTTATCAGGCACTGAAAACCGCTGAACATCCGCAGAATGAGCCGGAAAAACTTCAGCCAGCAGTGCCGGTAAAGCGCTCGGTATTCCCAGATTACATTATCTGTCTGGAAGACGGGAAAAAGCTGAAGATGCTGAAGCGCCACCTACAGAGCGCTTATGGCATGACGCCTGAACAATACCGTGAACGTTGGGGCCTGCCCGCAGACTACCCGATGGTAGCCCCTAACTACGCAGAGCGCCGCTCTACGCTGGCTCGTGAAATTGGCCTTGGCCGTAAAATTCATGCCGCTGGGGATGAAGAAGAACAGGGTGGCCGTGGCCGCCGCAAGAAGTCTCCTACAGCATAAAATTTGTAGGAACTGACTACTAAAAAGGTCTGGCGGTATTTCTCTGGTTCATACCGTCAGACTTTTCTATCTTGACGTCTTCTTCATCATTACGGAATGTTCTGAGTATAATTATTGTACACACAACAGCCGGGTGGGAGAACTTAAGATGACCAGATCCGAGCTGATTACAGCCCTGATGCAAAAAAATCCGCATCTTCAGCTGAAAGAAGCAACACGACTTGTAAATATTGTATTTGGCACCATTACCAGCAGCCTTGCAGAAGGCAGCCGCGTAGAATTACGTGGGTTTGGTGCATTTTCTGTAAAAGAGCGTGACCCACGCATTGGCCGCAACCCAAAAACAGGGGTGCAGGTTCAGGTTGGCAAAAAGCTCGTTCCCTTCTTTAAAACGGGTAAAGAGCTACACCAGCGCCTGAACAAGCCTGTTACTGGTAGCAAACGCTCGCGGTCCTCAGTCTGACTGCTGCGTTATAAAACCATGTGCTAAGCGTAAGTCTTCTACAAAGCGTGCATATTCCCGCGCTTTGGCCTCTTCATTCGGCAGGCGCAGCAAGTAGGACGGGTGCACCGTTACCAACCCCGAGCACTGCTCATTCAACTGGAAGATACGAGAACGCTCGCGCGATATGGTAACAGGCCGCTTGAGAAGACTCTGCGCTGCCGTAACACCTAGCATAACAATCAGCTTGGGCTGTACTAGCCTACGCTCTGCATCCAACCAGATTCGGCAGGCCTCGACAGACTCCTGATCTGGCTTCTGATGCAGGCGCCTGTTGTTTCTCCATGTAAAGCGGAAGTGCTTTACAGCGTTTGTCACGTAAACGTGATGTCGTAAAATACCCGCTTCTTCCAGCGTCTTATCAAACACCTGCCCTGCTGGCCCAACAAATGGACGGCCCGCCAGATCTTCCTGATCTCCCGGCTGTTCTCCAACAAACATCAGAGGCGTATTTTCTGCGCCTTCTCCAAAAACTGTGCGCTTGGCAGGTTGCCATAAAGAACAAGCTCTACAGTCCATGGCCTCAGCAGACAAAGATGCGAGAGAAGCCGCCTGTACTACATCCTCTAGCGTAGGCACCAGCACTGTGTTGGGATACCCCTGCCACATGCCCTGCCCGTCTGCCTGCCACATATCCGCAGAAACATGCGCGGCCTCTGCCTCACCTGGGGCAAAATGCAGTTGGTTTCCATCCCACCACATCCGTCGGTAAGGTGTCATAACCTCCCACGGTTGGGCATCGCGCTCTATGCAGAACCGTCCATTTGCTTCCACAATGTAATTCTGCGGTGTGTATTGCAGGCTTCTACTTTGGTGTTGATTACTGAATGTCGAAAAAGCCAGGCGAAACTGTTCCGTTTCTTGTTTAACGCTCTGCACAAGCTCTCGAAGTTGCTGGATATCCGGATCTTCCCGTAAATCTTCCATATCCAGCAAGCCATGCGTGAAGCGATAAACAACACGATATAAAAGCTCAAAACGCTGTGGATGATGCGCCTGCAATGCTTCCAACACGGCAGTTACCAACTTACGCGGAAGGTTAAGAGGTGCGTCATTATCGGCGGAATCTGGCGCTTCCAGCACCCAAGGTGTTTGCCCTTTGCCCGCTACACGCCAGATTATGCTTTCGGGGAGCACCTGCTTTTGCACATAATGGCGTGTAGCGGCCCGCCATGTTGCCAGATCCACCTGGTGCGCCAGTACAATCTCAACCATCCCCGGCTCCCTTTAATTATTACCCGTTAGGCACGCTTACGGTTTAAGCGCCTGCGTAGCCCCGCCAGCACATCTGCCAAGTCCATAACGCCCAGCACATGCAACATACCGGCATAAAATATGCCCCCGGCCCCTACCATAACGGTCAGCCATATTAACCGCATAAGAAAATGCGTGGGCAGCGGCAGCAAGGTTTCTATGCCAACAAGCAGCAGCGCCATAACAGCCGCCCCTAGCCCAACCCGAGCAATGCCACCCAATATTTCTGGAGCAAGCAACAGCGCATTTTTTTGCCGAAGCAAAAAAGCCAGCACAGCCACATTTATAACAGCGGCCAAACTACTGGCCAAAGGTGGCCCCATATGAACCAGAGGCTTCATGAACAGCAGATTGAGCACAAAATTAAGCAGCAGAACGCCAATACCGATGTAAACCGGTGTGCGCGTATCCCCACGTGCAAAAAATGCTGGAGAGAGAACTTTCACAAGCACAAAAGCGGGCAAACCAATAGCATAGGCCCGCAAGGATTGTGCTGAAAGCAGTGCATCATGCTCGGTAAAAGATCCGTGGCCGAACAGAACAATCATGATCGGCCCTGCCAATACCAACAAGCCAGCTACAGCCGGAAGTGTAAGCAGCAGAACATATTCAATAGACCGATTTTGCGCTGCATGCGCTGCATCTGTTTCTCCTGCCGCTAAATGGCGCGTGAGCACAGGCAAAAGCGTGGTGCCAGCGGCCGCCCCCAAAACCCCCAAAGGCAACTGGTTAATCCGATCTGCAAAATACATGAGGGAAACACTGCCTGCCGGAAGCAGTGTGCCAATAATGGTATCAATAGTAAGGTTAATCTGCCCAACACCACTGCCGATCAGCCCCGGCACCATACGGCGCAGCAACAGGCGGATACGGGGCGTAAGAGCTGGCCACAAAGGCGTTAGGCCAAAATGCGCACGCTCACATGCCCAGAACAGCAGCCCCAGTTGTGCAACGCCCGATGCCGTTACACCCCATGCCGCAGCGTAAGCAACATTCGGCAAAAAAGGTGAAGCCAGCAGAATGGCCGCAATACCCACCACGTTGAAAGCTAGATAAGCCGCCGAGGCCACACCAAACCGGTGCAAACCATTAAGAACGCCCGCCAGCAGCGCTGCCGCGCAAATTAACACCAGATAAGGAAAGGTAATACGGCTCAGGCTGACGGCTAGGGCGTATCTATCCCCACTTTGTAAAAAGCCGGGGGCGATAACCTTAAGCACCTGCGGCATAAAAATTTCGCCCAGCACGCATAAAAACACCAGCCAGACCAGCATAACGCCTAAGGCCCTGCGTGCAAAAAGCTGCGCTTCCTCTTTGCCTTCTCGCGTCAGCACAGAAGAAAACAAAGGCACAAAGGCTGCGTTAAATGCGCCCTCCCCAAACAAGCGCCGGAACATGTTAGGCAGACGAAATGCAACCTGATAGGCATCCTGCAATGCCCCCGCACCCATAAAGGCTGCCAGAAGCTGATCCCGAACAAGACCAAGAACACGGCTGAGCATTGTCCAGCCGCCAACGGTAAGGAAATTTTTGAGCATGACAGGATCAGTTCTTACTACGCCGCAGGAAACTGCGCGACACTAACGAAAGTGTCAGAAAAAGATACGGGAATATGATCCTTATGCGGCATATCTGGTTATGGCATAGGCAGCGCCGCCATAGCGCGATATGGTCTGACAACAAAGCTTATGCTCGCCCCCAGCATACAAAATATGCTGAAGATAAAATGTTATTGCGGAACCCCTGGGAGAACACACCGGAATATGCCCGATTCATTGCCATCACAATTTCTTCCGGATTCACCGCGCTGCTCTCTTATCAAACCAAGCCAGCGTTCTCGTCGGGGGCAGGAAATGGCGCGTACAGTTCTGGCGCTGTTTATTGTGGGAGTAGCCGTTTACACTATCCAAGGCTTTTTGCCCGCATTGGCATGGGGAAGTGTTTTTGCCATTGCCACATGGCCCCTTTATACGCGCGCCTGTAATAAATGGCCTCATGCAGCCTCTGGCACGCTTTTGCCCCTGTTATTTACGGCAGCCATGGCATTGCTATTTGTTATTCCGCTTACACTTGTAACGCTGGAAGCTGTGGGAGAAGCCCAGAGCGCACTGGAATGGCTATCTCATGCGCGCGAATATGGTGTGCCTGTGCCCGATACCATTCATCGCCTACCTTTTGGCAGTGCCGCCATAAGCAAATGGTGGGAGGCGCATCTTTCAGACCCGCGTGATCTTTCTGGCATGCTGGGGAATCTAGATAGCAAAGGTGTGGCTGTTACGCGCGCCGTGGGTTCGCAGGTTGCGCATCGCGCCACATTGTTCTGCTTTTCCATCCTGACCTTGTTTTTTCTGTATAAAGATGGGCTTTCCGTTATCCGCCAGTGCCGCGTGGTTTCATGCCGCGCTTTTGGCAAACGCGGAGAAAGCATCGGACGCCAGATTGTTGCTTCCATTCACGGCTCTGTTCAAGGGCTGGTGCTGGTAGGTATTGGGGAAGGCCTGCTGCTTGGCATTATCTATGTATTTGCCCATGCCCCCCACCCTGCTTTATTTGGCGTGATTACGGCCGTAGCAGCCATGATTCCTTTTTGCGCCATGATAGCTGTCGGCTTGGTCTCTCTGCTTATTCTGGTGCAGGGTAGCTCTGTTGCCGCCATTACAACTTTTTGCATTGGCGCAGTGATTATTTTTACCGCTGACCATTTTATCCGCCCTGCCCTTATTGGCGGCAGCACCAAGCTGCCTTTCCTTTGGGTGCTATTGGGTATTCTGGGCGGCGCAGAAACATGGGGGCTGATTGGCCTGTTTGTTGGGCCTGCGGCTATGGCAGCACTTAATCTGCTGTGGTGCCGGTGGGCATACGGAAACAACCCAAAAGCCAGTTAGGCTTTTGGGTTGTTCTGCAACACTGATTTTTCAGAGAAAATATCGGGCAGGCGGGATTCGAACCCACGACCCCCAGTCCCCCAGACTGATGCGCTACCAGACTGCGCTACTGCCCGTTAAGTGTGGAGTGGTGTTTAGCAGGAGGTTTTCTGCAACACAACCCACCCCTGACACAATTTTTTAAGAAACCAGCTTTTTACGGAACTCTTCTAGCTCCACCAGCACATCTGCCAGATCCTGACGTAACTGACGGTTCTGTTCCACCAGTTCTGTCATATGCGGATGCGGCTCAACAGATGCAAATGTCACCACTGCGTCTTCCATTTCTGGTGATAGATCTGCAGCACCCTCAACATTCTCAGCAACCACTTCTGGCTCTGGCTCTGGCTCTGGCTCTGGCTCTGGCTCTGGCTCTGGCTCTGGCTCTGGCTCTGGCTCTGGCTCTGGCTCTGGCTCTGGCTCTGGCTCTGGCTCTGGCTCTGGCTCT
>NZ_JBNIEW010000010.1:0-124045 GCF_050106715.1 Acetobacter sp. AAB5 | reverse complement strand
CAATACCCCACAAATTTCAACACAATCACAACCGCGGGGTGGAGCAGCCCGGTAGCTCGTCAGGCTCATAACCTGAAGGCCGCAGGTTCAAATCCTGCCCCCGCAACCACTTCTATCATAAATCCCTACAAATCGACGTCTGATCGCCATGAAATACTGGCTTATCAGACAGTTGCACGCGTCTCGACCTTCGAAAGAGGGCCGGGCAATTACGCGCGTCCGCGCCACGCCATGGCCAACAGGGCCGCCTCAACTGGTTTCTCCGATCCGTTCAGAACGAAATTTGGAAATCAACGAGGATAATCATATCATGCGCGATGACGCAGTGAGAATGCTATCGGGGCCAAACCAGAGAGGCTGGTTGGCACGCAATACCAGATATGAGCCGGAGACTGACCGCCTTCTGGTATGGAACATCATAACGTGGAAATGGTGTATGGCTGGGCCAGAAAATATTCTGGAGCTCTGCCCGCTGTCTGTTCGGGGTTTCGGTGATCCGGGCGACATCTGGAAGGATGTTCGAGCTAAGGCCAACAGCCAGCTTTATGATCCGCAGCAACGCGGTGATGTTCCAGTTCATAGTGAAGCAAAGCGCAGGGAATGGCTAAGGGATAGCCGGAGACGGAAATGCCTTCCCGAACGCATTGAAATTTTCAACGTGATACAAGGCCGGTGGACGGCGGTTACCCAGGAGAATCTGGCGGAGCATTACTCCCGCTCATATTGGGAACCCATCGGGTTGGGCAAAGCGTGGGAAGAAATCGAGACCGGGGCGGTTGCTGACCCGGAAGCAGAATTGACCTTGAGAGAGCACGCTGAATTTCTGGCCGAGCATCTCTTCGGAACGCTGCGCAAAATGCCTGAGACTCCCGATGAGCGTATCTCGATCATCGCAGAGGAGTTTTATCCTTTACCGGAAGAGCAGGAGCAGGCACCTCCTCCTTCTACGCCACTCCCCACATTCGAGGAGCGACTGGACGCCCGGATGCCCGAAGTGCTCGAAATCTGGGCTGCCTCTCAGACAGGCCACATCACCTCACGGTTGGTCGTCGAAGGTCTACTCCATTATCAATGGCCATTATCCACGATCCATCAACGGGCACTCACTCAAGCCATGCGGCAGGCAGGATGGACCTTGCGGAGAACTGCAAAAACGAGGTTCTGGGTTAAGAACGCTTGAGGAAGATATCGCCCTTCTTCGTGAAAATATTCAGCGGGGAAGGGCGCTTATGGGGGGGATAGTGGAAGGTCGGCTATTGGGCATGGCGACCAGAAAACTGACATTTACAAGTTCGTGATTGCCGAAAGTAGTGACTGCTCACGTGGTTGGCAGAAATGAGACTTTATCGCGAAGTCACAACGATCGTGAATTTTGTCTTATCAATATGTTATCATCGGAGCATGGACAGTGCGATGCCTGATTTACCCCCGATTCTGCCAACCACGTGAGCAGTTACCTAAAGTATGCGCGCTGTAGTGATCTAACCTGGATGATCTAGCGCAGGGCAACGTTGCTGCGGTAAAATTAAATGTTTGGCACGCGTCAACAACATAACACTTTGATATTGTTATTGCAGCTAATCCGTGGTCAAAAGTTTTCATGGTTATGCGCGATGAAGCAGGAATGCCTTTTCTGATCAAGATCCAATCGAGGGAAAAGAAATTCGAGACTGCTCCAGAACTTAAGCACAAAGGGAGTTGGGTTTGCCTGAATATTGAGACTTCTTGCCAATGGCCAGTAAATCCGCAGCGGTTTGAGTTTGCAGGATATGAAATTTGGATCATCCCAATAACGCTCGAAGAGCATGGTGGGATAGCCATGAAACTATCCGGGGGCATATCGAATGAGGATGCAGAACTCCTCATGTATCGCTTCTTAAGCGTCTTATCATGGCGTGAAAATAGCGGGATTACGGTCGCATATCGCTCGGGCGGCAGCTCGCCTTATATGGTGGGCCTGAATAAGAAGTCTGGTTTTGTAATCTGCGAGCAATTCGACTTAACCGAGATCATCTGCCCGGAAGATGAGGAGCCACGCATTGCATTAGCCCTCATGCGCGAAGCAAGAAGCCTCAATCATCACGGTTACGCCTTTCTCTCCTTTTGGCGTGTGCTTGAGGTTTCTTATCCCAATCCGAAAGCCCGAATTGCGTGGATGGTGGCCACCCTACCCACGCTCAATGGAACGGACAGTAAAGAAGCTTTCAATAGCATATCTAGCAATAACGCTGATGAAATTTGTAAGCATCTGTTCGAGTCAGGACGTTGCGCGATAGCCCATGCGGCAGGAAAGCCAATTATCAACCCGGATGATCCTCGCGATGAACGTCGTTTATATCGTGAATTACCTTTGGTGAGGCAGTTAGCTGAGCGCGCCGTAGAAGAGAGATTCGGAATTCTTACCCGCTCGACCGAGTATGCGTTGCACCTTTATGAACTGAGAGGGTGGAAAGAGGTATTTGGTGAAGATCATATTAAACGACTTCTAAAGGGGGTGAGCCCTGTCGATGGCAAACATGCTGACGTGCCTACAATTAATATTCGATTACGCCAGCGTCGGGAATATCTCCCGTTCGAAAATATGGTGCTTGCAGCGCTTGTAGTGGATAGTGCTCGAATTAATCTGAGTTACAGATCACAAGACGGGCTTGCAGAAATTCGCTTTCAGCTAGATTTTTCTGCTGAGCGACTACATTTTTCTATCGAAAATGGAATTTTCTGTCACGATGATAATTCCATTCGGGCAGCCGAATACCAACGCGAAATCCTACGGTTCTTTCGGGACTATTTGATGAATGGTGAACTACAAATCTTCAACGCGGATAGGGGCAAACTTATGTCGCGCAAAGACGCTTTCATGCCGGTTAACTGCCGGATCAATCTTGACAGATGCAACGCCAATATTGCAGCAGCACAGGCAGAAGTAGATCGAAGAAAGAGTGCTGCGAGCAGCGCTCTTCCGTTCCAACCATGACGTTGGCGAAAGACAGGGTAAACGGAAAGTAGGTCTTAAAAAGATCTTATGCCGAAACTGTCATCTCGTGAGGTCATGCGTAGTCACAATGCGTATTTTACCCCACTCCCTAAATATTCTAATTGAATCAATAGAAATGTGATCATATCCATGGAATCTAGAAATTTTTGTTATATTATTAACCCTCTACAGCCAGAACATAGTTTTGCGTGGCAAGCTCTTGGTTTTTTTTGGGGATTAGCAAAGACATTTTTACCTGGTATAATTACAGCGTCGGTTACTGGAACAATAGCAACGCTTGCTTATTTTGTTGCCAGATCACAAAGAGAGATTGCAACAAATAAATATAATTTAGATTTATTTGACAAGAGATGGGATGTTAACGAGAAAATAGTAAGATATTTTGATATAATAGAGGGTTTATCTTGGCTAAATCCCTTTTTAATACACAGAGAATTGTGTAATATCAAACAAGATTTTCAAAAAGCGGTATTTTTATTTCCAGAAATCACCGGAGAAGATATTACAAATTTTTACGATTTGGTCAATTCGTACAATGAGGTGTCTAAGAAAAGTCAGCCTTCCACATCTACCCCATGGGGGCAAAACGAAGCAGTCAAACTAAAGAACGAAAAAATCCAAAAATTAGGGTCTCTACAGAAAAAATCTGTATATATTAAAGAAAAAATAAATTCATCATTGAATGTTCCACAAATTGCTTATGTTCCCAGCAATGTAGAAAAGTATATAAAAAAATATTTTTGTAAAATTTTAAGATTTTTAGGAGTGAAAATTTAGTTCTTTGAGGCAGGAAGGGCTGCTTTTGGAACTGCCTCTGAAACTCTAATCGTCTGGAAAGAGGGCGACTGCTGCCTGTCTGGGTCCATATTACTGAGCAGACAGGCGGTTCAGGGAGGAAGAGTGCCCGCTGTCTGACAGTAAGTTTTAAAAACCCGTCATTCGTGATTGCTACCATTCAGGGAATTTGAGCGTTCTGTTAGCCCAAGATTTTGCTAAGTCATCAGGCTTCATGATCCAAGATTTCTGAAATGATGGAATATTTTCAATACTACCAAAGAAACCCTTGTCTTCTGCAACGATAAGAGCGGGCAGAGCTAAATACGTATATATTCTTAAGTCTATTCCGTCATTGGCCTTTTTCGGGGCGTTGACGTTGTACGGTTCGTTCTTTTTCTTACTTCTTACATATTGCCGCCAGATATAACGAGTCCGCAAATCAAGACGTCTGGATAGAAGAGGATCCATAACTCTATCTCGATCATGGCCCTTTATGTACATATCAAGACGATAGTCAGAAATCTCATTAAACTCTTCACTATCTTGAGAATGAATTTGATCCAGATTAGAAATTAAATTTCTCCATTCAGATCTTTCTCTTTCTATTTCTTCAATTAATATTTCCGTATAATTTATTTTCTGATCAACAAGCATCCGAAATGCTTTTTTCGAAATGGCTTTTATGTCGTTATCATGAAAATTATAATGAGGTTCAGATCTTATAAGGCGAAGCACATCTACTTCACCCGGCATGACAGGTAATGTCATGCTCAGAAACATTTTTAATCGCCCAATAATATTTCGGAATTCTTTATCAGACATTGCCCCTATATTTTTTTGCTTAAGCAACTCACCAAAAGTACATTCAGATAAAGTAAATAAATATCCAGCTTTCTTCATTTTTGAAAATATCTTTACCCACTCAGGAATTTTATTGGAATATGCTAAATTCCTAACGGGGCTCGTGTCTAGAACAACTACACGTCTATTCCTAAATATACTCACTTTATTGAAATCCTGAAACATGAATTATATACTCTTATTTTTACCACCGAAATTATCCGCTTAAAACACAATAATAATTTATTTAGGTTACAATATTAAATAGACACCAAACGAAAAAACTTCTGATTAACATAAGCGATAGCATCTGGCCTCTAAAAACCCTTAAGTCGAAGCCTTTTCTGGTAATAAAAACTTTAATCAACCTACGGCCCGATCTATGGTTCGGCAGTTGCCCTTACATCATGAAGAATACGTTGTTCCAAACGGTTTGCCAGCCACTGCAACGTGTGGTCTGCAGTAAGAGCCAGTTCCTCCATTAATTCTCGATAAATAATTGCCGCATCTCGTTGCTGAGAGAAGAAACGCTCCATAAAGGCGTGTTTGAGCGGTTTGCCTTCTTGGTCGATGTCCGGAGCATTCGCAAGAACGTAACGGATCGGGGTACCGTTCACCTGACCGGTTCCGCAACCTATCCAACAAATTGGCTGGATATGGCCCGAAGTCATGTTATGGGTCAGATCGTTTCGAAAACCGCGCAGCGCCAAAAAGCTCCCTGGCACAATGTTCGGGATAGCGTAAGGCAGATCCATTGCTCCCAAATCAGTCAATAGCGGCTTGGCTCCCTTGGGGAAGGGCGCGTAAACTTTACCAGACTCATTGTAGGGAAAATATAGTCTCCCTGGCATTTCTGCATGTCCAAAAGGCTCGCGAACTAAGAAGACAAATAATCGGTACAATAGGTCGAGAGCTGTTGCTACGGCACTGATACCATCTATGAATGCTGCATGCAGTCTCTCCGCAGTAGGCGAAGCATGGTTAATCTCATTGCCTGCAACGAGCTCACCAAAATATCGTTTTTCCTTGTTCTCTATTAACAGACGAACCTGCTCCATCATGCGATTGCCGCACTCGAAAGCTCTAATAAGAGCAGTTCTAGTATGTTCAACTAGGATATGGGCATTGCGCGCGAAAAGCTGATGATAGCCGGGAGTGCCGACCGCATAATCTGCTTGAGCCATACGGGCAGAAAACTCCGAGTGGTCCATTTTTCCGTCCCTGACAGCATCAATAATTTCGAGAAGATCTTCCGCCCCTTGAACCGTCCATGGGACGCCAGTCATGGGCTCTGACAATCGACGCAGAGCAGTGTCTATCCTCTGTGCAGACCCCAGAGTGGCTTCGATAAATGACTCAGCTGAGATGATGTGGTTTTTAGGTTCTGCCAGCCTAAAATAAGTCTTTCCGCCTCTCCCATGAAAACGACATCTTAGCAGCGTCTCGATATGGTCAAGCAGAGCATTGCCACGCATTGGGAATAACGCATTCAACTCCACCGTCCCATCATCAAGCAATAACGGGTCCGATAATCGAACACGGATACCGCTAGTCATATCATACCAAGCAGTATCACGAAGGGGTTCACATAATTGTGGATAGGAAATCCGCATATGAACAAGAGTTTTCGCAGACATACATTCAACCTAAATTCTGAGATCGTGATAAATACTGATTAATTTTCTATTAATAACCATTTTTATTTTCTCTATTTTATTTATATATTTAATATAACTATATTATTATATAACAATAAACAAAAAAATACATTTCATCCGATCCTAGAATAGATCCCTAAAAAAGACAACTCTGTTACAAGCTTCTAGTAAGGTGTTGGACTTAACTTATTCGAATATACTGCTAAACCCTACGTCCGGTTTTGGAGAGACAGGACGCCTGACCGAACGTCCGTCATGAGGGCGAAACCGGTAAGTCCGCTTAGCGCGTGACAAGCAGACAGGCTGCTTTCGCCGTCATGTCGGTCGTTCTAACCGCTACAATGTTTACCGCACAGCGGACATTAATGGTTCTATGTTCCATCGTCCATTTTTGGCGATATAAGGGACGCGCTCGAGTTACTTGGCATCCATGTAAAGCGAACCACTCCCTGAGTTGGACAAAACAAGCAAGCTGATAAAGGCGAAATATTCGCGCCACCAATGTCGCTGTCTGCCACATCAACGACGAATGGCATGGTCAAGATCGGCCGTTTGTGCCACCGTGGCTTGCGGTAGGCGTGGCTAAAATAGCTGTCATTTACGACAAATAATTTCATCGGGTGGTTCTGCACTAAATCCCTTTCCTGTCGAATCATCGTCATCCACAAGAATTTTGCATTTTTCCCACGTAGTATAGTGACTGAATAAGAGATCATCCTCAATGTATTTACGAACAGAGTCGCCATTGATAGTGGGCGTTTTAGGGCAGAGTCGATACGTAACGCGTGGACTCAAATTACCGCCTAGCCGGAACACCCAGTAGCCATCCTCACCGACCCAGCCTCTGCGAAAATGGGCTGGATTATTCATATCCTGATCGATACGTTGAACGTGTGCAGATATCCGTTTGACAAGAGAACACAATTCCCGAAAGTAGGCGTGGTTCCATATGCGACTGTTGCGTTCATTGATCTGAGCAGTGTGATCCGTATCAAAAGGAAACCTGCGCTTGTCGTCTATAGTCTTTGGCACGACAGGATATCGCATCTTGGTTACCAAGTCGGTGAGAAATCTGAGGAGTTCGCAATCTCTTTCCGACAATTCAAGTTCGACAAACTTGGCAGCGAATTTATAATTATGACTAATTTTTCTGCTTAGCCATCTGCCAACAGGCTCCTCACGACAATTAGAAAAGACCTTTACGACGCCTGCCTTGAGATACATCTCAGCTGCATACGCTAGGAGTAGCATGGAGGCGCGTGGCTGGCCGGCTATCTCGTTGATGCATCGTCGGGCAATTAACCCCTGAAAGCTGCTAGTGCTATAAGACCGGCACTTCATCAACCAAGTTGCTCGTAATGATCGGGCAGAGACGAGCAAACCGTCCCCCTCCTCAATCCAGCTTCTGGGGTTGTACATTCCGACGCTGTCGAACTTCACCAACCTATCGCGAGGCATAGGGAATATCCATGTCAATGAAATTTATCAGCACCTCCAAAGCTGTCTTCATACGGAAACCCTTCAACATTTTTTCTTTCCTATCGGGGATCAGTGACACGCCAATGTCAATTATACTCATTGCATTAGAGTAATTTACCAATAATGACTCGTATAGTGTTTCCATCTTTTTACGCTACTCAGGAAGGCTACTATCGGTCACTTAGCTGTCGGCTTTCGCCGTCAAACTGGACGTTCAATCGCAGTCGACGCTGCACCGTTAGCGGACATATTTTCTCGATCGACTGTCCAGTTTGTCGCATCTATCAACAGACGACAAAACGGTCGCTCCCTGCAGATGGTGGTGAGCGAGAAAATTGCGAAAGCTACTCTAGATAGCTCCTGAATCTATTTATAGACGCGCGTAATTGGAACGTAATTGCGTTATTCCGCAGCCAGTATCTTTTGGAAGAATGGGTCGAAGATGTTCTTAACCCGATCAAATTCGTTTTCACGAAGAATTTGGCGCTTGGCTTCGCCATAAGTGGCGATGGCGACCCCTTCGAATTTAAGCCCTGAAGCGTCCTCGGTAGCAACGATGGTCTGCACGTCGTCGGGAACGTGATCGAAAATGAACTTCAACATCTGAGGAAGGTGAACCTTGTCCTGGCCTTGCTGGTTCGGGGAGTCGATCACGACAGGGAATCTGACGCTCGTCGTGAATTTAATCTTCGTGTAAAGAAACGCATAATAGTAAGCCAATAAAGCCCGCGGCCCCTCGCTTCCTCGCGCAACGTTGATGGAAACGATTGACTGCTTTTCCGGCGCGTCGAGATGGACGTCCAGTTCCTGTGAATACATCGACAGTCGGGTGCGATAAAATTTCATGATCTCCGAGGTGCGCGTTCTTTCGGTGAACTTATTCATCGAAGCACGCAGAAGCTCGGTTTTATTTCTGGAACCGTCCGCCGCCACAATCTTCTCGTTCAGCGATACCCGGAGAAGCTTGGCGGCTTCGGTTTTGCCGGCCGCGACGAGCACGTCGTTGAGGGACAGCGACTGTTTTTCCGTTCCGAGAATCTTTTGGATGCGCGTCAGGCTTGCACTGATCACGTCAAGCTTTCCTCGCTCGGCCAGTTCCTTTTCGGCAAGTCTTCCCAGTTTATACTTTGCCTCGGTCAGCGCCTTCGATAAGACGCCTTCGTCCTCGATCAAGGCGAACCTTTCGGCAAGGGAGTTCTGGTACTCGTGCCCGCAGGTGGGACACTCAACCTGATGTGGTAACGAGGACGCGAGGTCGAACTCACCTCGCATTTCGTTCAGAGTATTCCTGAGGAGAGCCGCTTCGGCCCTGACAAGATGAGATTCCTCATGAAGGTCGGACATCGTCCGACGATGTCTCGCCTGCAGCACAAGAAGACGCTCGCTTTCCGCAACAAGATCATCGCACTCGCTGGTAAATTCCTGCAAGTCGTAGATTGGGGTCGTGCCTTCGATCTCTTCAATCTGGGTCATCGCCTGGCGAAGCGTGTCGACGGCAGTCTCCAAGCTGGAAAGGACGATCTTCTCCTTCGTAAGTTCGGCCTTGGCGGCATAGTAGCCATCCGGCCGTATGCCTGAATGATAATCCGCAAGCGTGCGCGCACTCTCTGGCAGGTAGAAGTCCTGGCGGAAGGAGACCCAAGTATTGTCCCAGCTTCCATCTTGATCAATGTAGAACGGTGCGAACAGATACGCGGGCGGCGGCGTTAATGTTTCCCCATCCTTGTCCACCATCTCCAGCTTGAAGCCGAAGAACTCGGCAAGCTTTGGCCCCCAATCCTTGACCAGTCGCAGCCCCCAGAACTGTCTGTTGCCCTTGTCATCGAAGAGCGAAAGCACTCCGTGGGCCTTTACCGAAAACCAGATCGCACCCGCGAACTCAAATTCGAGGCAACTCGATACGTTGGCTTTCTTCCAGCGGTCGTCAATCTTGTTCGGCGTCGCTCCTAGAGTCTCGTACAAGCTCTTCATTATAACTGACTTTCCAAAGCCGTTTGCGCCTTGAATCAACAGTTTTTGTGAACGCAATGGTACGTGCAACGCTCTCTTTTCGACTTGCGACAACAGGTAGAGATTTTTGAATTTTACCGTTGGCATTGCTACTCTCACTGAGTTTTCGAAGGACACGCCGCAGTCTCATCGTGTTGTCGTCTGTCATGTCATGGCTTCCATCAACTCGACAATCATCGCGGACTGGAGATCGTAGGGCTCTGATGTGGGCTCAACGAGGCCGTGGGCTTTCAAGGCTACGGCCGCCTCCTTTACGCTCTCCATCGTGCTCACTGCGGTCTTGTCGATTGCGCCGCGGATCGCATCGCTCAGATTGGTGGCCGCCCTGATTCCAACGCGACGGGCATCAACATACGCTATGCACATGTTCTTAATACGCTGGATTTGTATCGCTTTCATTCCATCGGCAGCGAATTCGTCTTTCACGCTAGACCACCACTCGACTAGATTTTTCCGCCTGCTCTGAACCCGTAAGATCAGGCGGTTGATCGCTTCGCGGTCCAAAGCAACACGCTTACGCAATTCTTCGACAGTCGCCGACTTGGTCTTGTTGCCGGTACACTCACCCGCGGCAGCAAGGAGAGTCGTATAGAAAGGGCTGGAGACGGCTACAAAATCCGGATCGAGTTCTTCTAACATCGTTACGATCCTGCCAAGCACCGTGGCGCGATAGCTTTCCAGATCGAATGGAACACGCTCGAAAGTCAGAAGCGTCGCGTGCCTCTTGTCGAAACCGGTAGGGAAATCCTCCTCTAGCGCCTTCATTAGTGCTTTCTGATCAGCGGAGCAGAGATCGGCGATCGAAAGCTCGCCATCGTGGAGACCAGATTGGGTGGCCGTAGCCAAGGTTGCGTTCAGCGGTCGGTTCGACAATATTGATGCTCGGCGAATTTCTGGGCCGAACTGTGCAATATTATAGTACGCCTTGCCAATGATGGATTTCGGCAGTTCACCCTTCGGGCTTCGCCTAGCGAGCCTCTTGGCGGTCCAAGTCAGTTCGCTGCTCGATTTCACTTGATAGAATGAAAGCTCTGAGTTCTCACCTTCTCCAACGAAAACGACGAGATCGTCGTGATGATCGAACAGGGCGACGAATTCCTTGCCTTGCTTGAAGATGTCGAGAACCAGCGCTATCGACACGTTCACCTGAAAGTCAAAGGCTCTGAACGCGGATGGGCCGGCGGTTTCGCGCGGCGGTTTCGATGCTACCGTCTTTAACGTGGGCTTTGGCAATGACTCTCGTTCCAGAAGGGTTTGAAAGTTTTACCAACGTAATACAAAAAATAGAAGTGAGGCTATAGCCAGCAGCGTCGGATCACTGGTGGCGTTAGTTGCAAGACACACCAGATCTCGGTAAAATGTGCTCTTTCAAGATAAAGGCAAGTGCCTAGCCATGACCAAATGAGGGCGCTTCGCAATCGAAACATGACGACCTCGGGAACAGCCGTTTTCTCAACTCCACAGCCCATGAGCAGACTGTCTGCTCTCCCCCCATAGCTGCCACATCAGCAAGAAAGGACCAGTTCTGACATCCCGTCCAGTCGAGCCTTATGCCGCTCCCAGTCAGGCATGACACGTTCCAGAAGTCCCCAGAAAGCAGGTCCGTGGTTATGCTCTTTCAGGTGGCAAAGCTCATGCAGAATCACGTAATCAATGCAGTCACGCGGGGCTTTGACCAGATGAGGGTTCAGTGTGATGGTGCCCCCCGGTGAGCAGTTGCCCCACTGGGTCTGCATCACCTGAAGTTTCAGGGCAGGGGGCGTTGTCACCCACAGTGTTGTGGGGAGGAGAGCGTTCAGACGGTTCCTAAACACCTCCTGTGCCCGCGTAAAATACCAGAGTTCCAGCAGCTTCTGAACCCGCAGCGCCTGTCGTTCCTGCACGGACACCTCCAGCCGCCCCCGCAGCATCCGCACGGTCTCTGGCGCATCGGGCTGATGATACACCTTCAGCAGATGCCGCCGCCCCAGATAGAAATGACTTTCCCCGCTGACATAGGCACGCGGCGTGGCATGTTCCTGCACCGCCCGGAAGTCCCGCAGCTTCTGCCAGATCCAGCGGGTTTTCTGGTGTAACGCTTTCTCCAGATTAGCTTCTGTCGTCCCATCTGGTATAGAAACCTCCACACGCAGATCCGGATGCACCTTGATCCTCAGGGTTGTGCCGGGGCCCGCTCGGGGGATCAGGTTCACGCGGATCTGCTCACTCCCATAGGTCAGAAAGCGGTGTGTCCGGTCATCGCCCATTGTTCAGCCGCGTAAAGTATCAGCAGGACCAGCCCGCATGATCTGGATGACCTGCTCGATGATCTCCTGCGCCTTGTCCACGCCAAAGCCAGCTTTCTGGCCGGTGCCGAACAGGAGTGGCAGCAGTTCTTTCCTGACCGCCTTTTCCATATCCGGGCGACTAAGAGAATTCTCCCGCACAGCCTTGTCCACAATGCTGTCGATCTCGAACGCCAGATCAATCCAGTACTGTTTTTCTTCGTCCGTCTGCTTATGGTTGAAGATGGCCGCCAGTGTTTTCAGGAACACGCTATAATAGGCCTGCGCATGGCGATGCCCGTCAAAAACAGACGGAATATTGTTGAGTTTGCGCTGGGCCACCTGTTCCTCAAACTCCTGGAACAGCATGAACTGCTTGAGGGGATGATCGAACAGGCTTTCTGCCTCTTCAATCACCTTCCGCAACAACGCCGAGAAGGCTTCCTTCGCATACGGGTCATCCTGCATCTCGTGGTCGATCATTTTCGTCACACGGGTGCGGATCAGGTCCGTCTCGTTGCGGGTTTTCTCCTCGCTCCAGTTTTCGGGCTCATTGTCTTCGGGTTTCTGGCCCATCTTGCCGACGGCATAGAGCCCTTCGGACTCATGGACTTTCACACCCGCCACGTGCCGGTCCAGCAGCTTCTTCACCTGCTCGGCATACTGGTCGAAGTCCACGGTTTCACCGGTATCCTGCATGACCATCTGGCGCAGGCTGGTCATCTGCTTCAGCGTCTCCTTGTAGGTGGCGCGGTCTTTTTCCGTAAAGCTGGTGTCTTCAAAGAAGGCCACAGATTGCAGCGCCACTTTCAGGCAGGCGGCAAACTTCGTCAGCGCTTCATAGAAGTCATCCCGACGCTTGAGGTTCACGTCCACCATCTGGCCGTGCTCCTCCACCATGCGCGGCATCAGCACGGCGCGAAGCTGCTGGAGGTCGCTCCTGTTCTTCACGCCCTCAAAAATGGCCCAGAGTGCTTTGTGCAGAGCGGGGAGTTCGCGGTATTCCGTGCTCATCTGGCTATACAGCCCGGCAATATCTTTTGGGTCATATCCGCCGACATTCTCAGCCGCCAGTTCATCGTATTTGGCCAGCGTGGTGTCCAGTTCCGCCAGAATACCGCGATAATCAATCAGCAGCCCATGCTTCTTCTGGTCATGCAGGCGGTTTACGCGGGCAATGGCCTGCAACAGATTGTGCTGCTTGAGAGGCTTATCGATATAGAGCACCGCATTCTTCGGTTCATCAAAGCCGGTCAGCAGCTTGTCGACTACGATGATCAGCCTGAGGTCCGGGTCTTTCTCAAAGCGCTCAATAACGCCGCGTGTGTAATCCTCTTCGTTCTGACTGCCGACATTCTCCTTCCACCAGTCCTGAATTTCCGGCTGCCTGCGCTCATCCACTTCCGTATGGCCTTCCCGCGTATCAGGCGGGCTCATGACGATGGCGCTCTCGAACAGACCGACCTCATCCAGATACTGCTTGTAGCGGATGGCGGACAGCTTGCTGTCACAGGCCAGCATACCCTTGAGGCCGTTGTCGATATTGCTGTCAAAATGCGTCGCCAGATCCATGGCGATCAGCCGGATGCGGTCATCCGCCTTGTAAACCTGATTGGCGCGGGCAAAGCGCTTCTTGAGGTCCGTGACCTGCTCTTCGGTCAGCCCCTGCGTGATACGTTCGAACCAGGCATCAATGGCGCGGTCATTCACATCCAGATCGGGCTTGCGCTCTTCGTAGAGGAGTGGCGTCACCGTACCGTCCGAGACAGCCTGCTGCATCGTGTAGGAGTGAATGATCTTGCCGAACCGGCTGGTGGTCTCGCTGCCCTTGAGCAGGGGCGTGCCGGTAAAGGCGATGAAGGCTGCGTTGGGAAGCGCGTGCTTCATGCGGGCATGGTTCTCCCCGCCCTGACTGCGATGCCCTTCATCCACCAGCACGATGATATCCCCACTGTCATTATGGCATTCGGGCAGGGTGGTCGCTGTGTGGAACTTGTTGATGAGCGAGAAGATGATGCGCTCCTGCCCGTGCCCGATCTGCTGTGCCAGACGGCGACCGGATGTGGCCAGTGCCTCTTCCTTATCCTTCTTGTCCGCCAGTTCGCCGCCGGTGGAGAAGGTCGCGCTCAACTGGCGCTCCAGATCCTTGCGGTCTGTCACCACCAGAATGCGGCACTGTTTGAGATCGTCATCCAGAATGAGCGCCCGGCTGAGGAACACCATCGTAAACGACTTGCCCGAACCCGTGGTGTGCCAGACCACGCCGCCCTCGCGCCCGCCATCGCTGCGGCGGGATTTGATACGTTCCAGAAGGCGCTTGATGCCGAAAACCTGCTGATAGCGCGCGACGATCTTGCCTGCCTTTCGGTCGACCAGCGTGAAGAACCGCGCCATGTCCAGCAGGTGCTCGGGGGAGAGCAGTCCGATCAGCAGCCGGTCCTGATCCGTGACGGCGAGAGGGCGGGACGCCCAGTCCTCGAACCATGCCCGGTCAGACGGTTTCCGTTCGGCGAACAGCGAGCCTTTCTGGGTCGCAGAAAGCGGTGTGTTCTTGAGGGTTTCCATGCGGCTTTCGGGAATGTCCTCTTCCTTCCAGCTTGCCCAGAACTTTTTGGGCGTGCCGCAGGTGCCATAGCGCCCGTCATGCCCGGTGATGGAGAGCAGAAGCTGGCTGTAGGCAAAAAGCTGGGGGATTTCATCCTTGTTCTGATTGCGGATGCTCTGGGAAATTCCGGCCTCCACCGTCGGGCCTTTGCCCGGCTGGCCATCGGGGCGCTTGGCCTCGATCACGGCCAGCGGAATCCCGTTGACGAAACACACGATATCCGGTCTGCGCGTCTGTGTCAGATCCGTGCGCAGGACGCTGAACTCTTCGGTAAAGGTAAAGCTGTTATTGGCCGGGTTCTGCCAGTCGATGAGGGCGATGGTCGGGTTGGCCTTGCGCCCGTTAATGAACTCGGTAATGGCGATGCCGAACAGCAGATGCGTTGTCATCTTTTCATTGGCGTCCCGCAGGCCGGAGACGAAGTCCGGGTGCGTGACGTGAGAGACAAGCCGTTCAATGGCCTGATCGGACAGACTGTGTTCCTGTCCTTCAAACGTAAAGCGGCGCTTTTTCAGTTCCGCCCGCAGGAGGGTGTCCAGCACCACGGCACTCTGCTTGCCGCCCCGCAAGGCCAGCGCTTCGGATGGGGGCAGAAACCGCCAGCCGAGTGTGCTGAGCAGGGCCAGTGCGGGCAGTTTGGCGCTGTATTCTTCCTGAAATTTCGGGGCGGGGGGCATAGTTTTCAAATATCCTGCGAATTGAAATGACTTAATCGACCGTCACGCGGCGCTTGCCGGTGAGAAGTTGCTGCATCAGGGCTTTCTTTTCCTGACGCAGGCGGGTGAGGTCGGATTCAATGGTGGTGATTTCTTCGTCCGCTGTGGTGAGGACAGCTGCGATGGCTTTTTGTTCGGAGAGAGAAGGAGGAAGCATTAACGGAATTGAATATATTGTATCGCGAGACAGGCTCGGCACTCCCGATGCTTCTACATACCTTCTCAGTTTCACAAAACATGTAGAGTAATATAGAAATTTCACATCATTATCGTGTATTGATTTGCAGTAAAAAGTTGTATCTATACACCAGAATGGAGTGTTTACGTAGCGCGGCGTATCAATGGTTCCCTTTCGACCTATGATAATAGATGGCCCTTCGAAAAGATATTCATCACTGTAAGAAATAATTCCGCCAGTTCCATATACAGGATAGACCGTAGTGTGTGCCGATGATTTTTCAGGAAGTGCTTTGCCGTAAATAAGTTCGGCCACTTTTTTAAATGGTAAATGAAACCACTCCCCCGTGAACCCCGGCAGGCGTTTTTTGCCTGTGAGGAGTTGCTGCATGAGGGCTTTTTTCTGCTGCTGGCTGTTAGCCAGAAGCTTCTCAGTCCCCTCAATCGCACGATCCCACGTCGAGAGGATCGCCGCGATCTTCTTCTGTTCGGGAAGAGGGGGGAGAGGGACCGGAATGGCGAGTAATTTTTCACGTGTTAAATGCGCTATACTTGTTTTGGTAGTATAGTCATCCAGTAATTTCGTTCCAGAAATAGATTGCATGAAATTCTGGAAAAAAGTGGGGCAGACGCTTCCTTTGGAACGTAGCCGGTGAATAGCTTTTTGAAAGAAAATTTCAGAATGTTCCATTGTCCAAATAGCGCAACGACCGACCTCTCCTCCTTCGCACATTAAAATATCACCATGTTTCAAATGAAATTTAATTTTCTCTTTTTCTGAAAAATACATTTCGTTTAATTTATTCATGGAGAAACTTCCCCATAAAACATTAGAATTTCCTAGGTAATTGTATTGAGGGTGCTTCTCTTTAGCTTCTTTATTGAGCATTTTTCCAAGCTGAACATCAAAAATATCGTCAACTGTTTTACGTTCCCAGCCCTCAGGAAGCATAACCCAGCTCCTTCAGATAACCGTCCATCCGGGCTTCCAGCGTGGCCAGTTCCGCCTTGATCTCCGCCCGTTCAGCTCGCACGGCGTTCAGGTCGATTTCCTCTTCTTCGTCAAATGTATCGACATAACGCGGAATGTTCAGGTTGTAGTCGTTCTCCCTGATCTCGTCCGGCGTGGCGAGGTGGGCGTATTTGTCCACTTCCTTGCGGGCACGGTAGGTGTCCACGATCTTCGTGATGTTCTCTTCAGTCAGCACGTTCTGGTTCTTGCCTGCTTTGAACTCGCGGCTGGCGTCAATGAACAGCACATCCTTTGTCTTGCGGTCCTTGCGGAAGATCAGGATGGCGGCTGGAATTCCTGTGCCGAAGAACAGCTTTTCCGGCAGGCCGATCACGGCATCCAGCAGGTTTTCCTCAATCAGCTTCTGGCGGATCTTGCCTTCCGAACTCCCCCGGAACAGCACGCCATGCGGCACCACCACACCCATGCGGCCCGTGCGGTCTTTCAGGGTGGCAAGCATGTGCAGGATAAAGGCGTAATCGCCTTTGGTCTTGGGCGGCACGCCACGGGCAAAGCGATGGTGCACGTCTTCCGCTGCGTCTTCATGCCCCCATTTGTCGAGACTGAAGGGCGGGTTGGCCGTCACCACGTCAAATCGCATCAGGTGGTTCTTGTCATCCAGCAGCTTGGGGTTGCGGATGGTGTCGCCCCATTCAATGCGATGATTGTCCTCGCCATGCAGGAACATGTTCATCTTGGCGAAGGACCATGTGGAGCCGATGGCTTCCTGCCCATACAGGGCGTAATCCCTGCTGCCCTTGTGGTTCTGCGTCACCTGCCGACCGCACTTCATGAGCAGGGAGGCCGAGCCGCAGGCCGGGTCACAGATACTCTCACCCGGTTGCGGGTTCAGAATGCGGGCCAGCAGTTCACTGACTTCCGGCGGGGTGTAGAACTCCCCAGCTTTCTGCCCACCACTGGCGGCGAAGTTCTTGATCAGGAACTCATAGCCATTGCCGATCACGTCCAGATTGCCTACGCGGGAAGGGCGCAGGTTCAGGTCCGGCTTGTGGAAGTCTTCCAGCAGATGCCGCAGGATGGTGTTCTTCTGCTTTTCATCGCCCAGTTTGTCAGAATTGAAGCTAATGTCCTGGAAGACGCTCTTGCCCGCGTCCTTTAGTTTGGTGCCGTTGGCTTCTTCAATGGCGTGCAGGGCTTTATCAATCCGCTCGCCGTTTCCGGGGGCGTTGCGCTCTTTATAGAGCGTATAGAAATCCGAGCCCTTGGGCAGAACAAAGCGTTCCTGCGCCATCATGGCTTCGATCAGGGCGGGGTTGTCGCCGTATTCTTTTTTGTAGCTGTCATAATGGTCCTGCCACACATCGGAGATGTATTTCAGGAACAGCATGGTCAGCACGTAGTCACGGTAGGTGTCAGGGCTGACGGTGCCGCGAAAGGTATCGCAGGCGCTCCACAGCGCCTTGTTGATGGTGTCCTGTGAAATCTGCTCGGTCACGAACTCAAATCCTGTTTCAAAACGTAAGAGGAGTGTCAGCCCGCCAGAAGGTCTCTGGCAAGGCCGGTCATGATCTGCTGGTTTGTCTGGCGCAGGCGGCGAAGAAGGTCTTCCTCGCGCTGCATGGCGTTGGACAGACCGACAATCTGTTCCTGTCGAGGCAAAGGAGGCAGCAGAACGGGCGTGGCCTCCAGCACCGGCCGGGCGATGTTGCGCACAAGGGTGGAGCTCTGGGCGTTCTGTTCCAGATGCCGCTGCGCCGGTTCCTGATTGAGCCACCACGCCAGATAGGCTGGCAGCACATCCGAGCGCGACACACGCAGCAAAAAGAAGTGCGGAGCGGCGACAGCCTGAAGGCTGCCGATGCTTTCATCGATCAGAACCGCCAGTGACACATTGCCACGGGCAGGGAAGAGAATATCTCCCGGACGCAGCCAGTCTGGCTCACGCCGTCCGGCCACTTCGGTGCGCACGCAGGACGTCCAGTCCACGCCAGAAGGTGAGGTGTCCCGCATCTGCACGACAGCTGTTTCAGCCCCATCGGTCGGGTCAATCCGTCCTCTGAACGGGTGCCCCGCCGTGATGCTGGCGACTGCCAACAGATCCATTTTCTGTGCGCCATTTGGTTTCATGTTATTGTGGTAGGCGATCGGGATGGCATCGTCAACAGGATTCTACCATTGGCTTTCGTGCAGAAAAACGCTCCAGTAAATTTTGTCTTTATGGGGTGATCTTGCTGTCATGACGGTGTCACACGGGTGTCATTTCTATCGCACCTTTGGTGCTCCCTGAGCTGCCGGGATGACGGCGTCATGACGCCACCTCAAATGGTGTCATGCGTTCGGTGACACTGTCAGGAGCTGTCATTGCAGCCGTCATGACGGGGCCATGACAGCTGTCACGCAAGGCGTCATTGATGTCATGAGGCCTGGAAAACGGCAGAAAACAGCTATTTTTCCTTTTTCCGGTGTGTCCCGGCTTTTTGGTGTGTGAGGGCACGCTACCTCAATTTCATATGCACACTCCGTATGCATATGAAATCGCTGCGTTTTTTTCTTCTCTATCGCGGTATTTTTGCGAAGCAAAAACCAGAGCCGCTCTTTTTCTCTGCTTTCAGGTCTCTTGCACCTGCGGTGCGCCCTGATGACGGGGTGTGACGGTGTCATTTTTTCGAGCTGGGCGTTGTGAGGCGCATGACCCTAAATTCCCCAGAGGATTTTGTTCCCTGTATCGTAGGGGAGTGAGGATTGGGGTGGGGCGTCTCGTTCCTTCACAACTTAAACGAGAGAAAACAATGTCTGATCGCACTACGATTTCGTCCGCCACCGAGGTGGACCTCATGCAAATTGTCGCCCTGCACAGGCTGCTTGATTTTGCTGTCAGTGAGGCGCTTGCGGGCAACGTGGATGACAGTGTCCTGGAGGGCGTCGTCATTCTGACGCGTATGGTTGGCCGGAAGGTCAGTCTGGTTGCCAACAGGGTGCTGGGTGGGGATGCCTTTTCCCGCGATGACTGCAACTCATGCTGCGAATGAGCAGTAAGCCGCTACAGCTTAACTTTCCCTTTCCATAATACACGCATGTTCTCAGAATGCTCAATGAACAAAGGGGAACGTGCGTCCACCTTACGGATACTTCAAATGACACCCTCTTTACCGAACAATGATCGTTTCAATAATGCTCTTCCAGCCTGGATGTTCACTGGTTTTTTCCGCCCGAACGACATTGAGCGTTACGCGCAACTTTCTCATGATCTGCTGGTGACGCCGACGCCGCAGATGCTGGAATTCTGTGATGGAGGCCACGAACTGGTTGCCCGATATAACCGCGACAAGGCCTTATGGCGCGCCTTTCGCCAGCGTGTGGCAGTGTATCACCGGGATATCCCTGCCTGGCAGGAGCAGGTTCGCGTCAATAACTACCGGATCGGCTCCATTGTGGAACTGGCTGTTTATCGGCGCCTGCTGCAAGCACAGGAGAGCGGCCTCAATATTATGGTTCAGCCACCCATTCGAGAATTGGGAAACAGAGGATTTGCGGATTTCGGTCTGTATTTCAAAGGACACCCCACAGTCTACATTGAGGTTGCCGGGACCGTTACGAGTGCCGGGCAGTCGGTCTCTGAAAATGCTGAGAAATTCCGGGTAGGCATTGAGGAACGTCTGATGCGCTACATGGGTGTTGCACCTGTAGAGGTGATCCATATCGACGAGGTCTGCGACGTGTCCGCACAGACAGAGCGGGTTCGTCGGACTATTGAGCGGGCAAAAAATGCATAATTCATTCCTGTTTAAGAATGAATTGCCGAAAGAAATTAAAGAGACATTAGCGACTAGCGCTTATCCAGTGACACGGGGCAGCCCATGACGGCTGGTCCGTTTCTTTGGAGGTTCGGAGTTTGTCCTAAATTTCGATTTTTCTATGAGGTGTTTCATAACGCCTGATAGTCGCGGAAAACGTGCAATATGCTGAAAAGAAAGACAAAAAATATTAAGAATTTTCGGTCACTTTTTCGTGGCATATGAAATTGAGGTAGCGTGCCCTTTTGAGGCTGCCACAGGCTGGTGTGCAATAGTGATGTCACGCTTTTCGCAGGGGAAAAACAGTGACGCAGACTCATGAAAATCCCACACCGGATCTGATATCCGCAAATGACAATCTGACACCAGAAGGTGTCGAAAAAGCCGCTCAAGCAGCGGTCTATGCAGTTGCCAGTCTTATCGGTCGGAGAATGGCACGGGAGTATTTCGCCTCTTATCAGGCGGCTAACGACAACTGCGCTTCGTCTGACGACCCAAAGAAAATGAAGGAAACGCAGGAAGGAGACTACTAAAATGACACGCGTAGTTCATTACGCTCGATACTCTACCGACAAACAGAGTGCGAGTTCAATCGAAGATCAGTTCCGGCTATGCGAGGAACACGCGATGCGTGAGAAGTGGACGGTGGTCGGTAGTTATCATGATGCTGCTATTTCTGGTTCGGGAATGGCCTTACGGCCTGGCATTCAGGCTCTCCTGCGCGATGCCCAGGCAGGAGTGTTCGATGTTGTAATGGCTGAGGCGCTGGATCGTATTTCGCGTGATCAGGCGGACGTTGCGACGCTATTTAAGCGTCTTTCCTTCGCAGGCATCGCCATCATCACTTTGGCCGAAGGCGAGATCAACGAACTCCATGTTGGTCTCAAGGGCACGATGAACGCTATGTACATCAAAACTATTGCCAGGAACACGCACCGTGGACTTTTGGGCCGGGTGATTAAGGGCAAGTCTGGAGGAGGTCTGTGTTACGGCTATCGGGCAGTAAAAAAGCTCGATGCTAACTGCGAGCCAGTCCGGGGTGAACGGGAAATTATAACTGAGGAATCTGAAGTCGTTTGTCGTATTTTTCGAGCTTTCGCCGCCGGGCAAAGCCCCAGATCTATTGCCGTGGGATTAAATGGGGAGGGGGTTCCGGGTCCGATGGGCCGTGCCTGGAGTGACACGACCATCCGGGGTCATGTGTCGCGTGGAACCGGGATCCTGAATAACGAATTATATGCCGGAATACTGGTATGGAATCGGCAACGTTTCATCAAGGATCCGATTACCGAAAAACGCGTTTCCAGGCCCAATCCAGAACATCTGTGGATCAGGACCGAAGTGCCGGAACTCAGGATAGTCCCTGACGATCTGTGGCAATCCGTGCGGGCGCGCCAGAAGGAGATTGCTGCCAAAGTCGGTCCATGCCCTGCGAATACGCGGGAAGGTCGAGCACGGCGGTTGCACCTGGCAAATAGGCCTATGTCGCTCCTGTCAGGGCTGCTCTCATGCGGGTGTTGCGGTGGAAAGATTGGGATCATCGTAAATGGACGGTTTGGATGTTTGAACCACTCTCGCCGTGGCACCTGCGCTAATAACCGGACGCTCATGCGTGAGAAAGCCGAGGCTCGGGTTCTCGTTGGGCTAAGAGAGAGATTGGTGTCTTCCGAGGTGGTTGCCGAGGCCGTTCAGGCTTTTGCAAAGGAAGTGAAGCGTCTTAACCAGACATGGCATGTGCAGAGTGCTGCTGATCGTAAGGCGCTCGGGAAGGTCGAGCGAGGCATTGCCGGAATTATGGCGGCAATTGAGGACGGGATGTATCAGTCTTCGATGAAGGCACGACTGGTCAGCCTCGAGGTGCAGAAGGCGGACATAGTGGCTCGCCTGAGTGAAGCCCCGCCTGATGTTCCCGTTGTACATCCGGATATCGCCGGTCACTATCGGCGGAACGTGGAGCGGTTTACCGAGGCGCTGGACGACCCGGATGGCGGCAAGGAAGCAACCGAAGCTTTACGCTCCCTTATCGGAGGGATTATTTTTACCCCAGGCGAGAAGCGGGGAGAAGTTCATATTACATTACGCGGCGAACTGATGGGTATTCTCGACGTTGCAAATGACGTCAGCGGCAAAAAGGAAAGTCGGCTTATGACAGCAGGGGAAGCAGGCCCCCGCAACCAAATATAAGTCCTCGATCGGACACGATAAACCCGCCCTCATCAGGCGGGTTTTTTTGTCTCACAACTTATCTCAAATGCTAAAAAACCCGCAATGGTGTCCGCGGCGGGATTCGAACCCACGGCCCCAGGATTCATACCACTTCAGTTTTCACTGCCGTCGCATCTATACCATGCAACGTTCGTGGTCTGGACTGTCCCTTTGCCATAAACCTAAAATATCAGGTTCTTAGGCACTGCCCGTCCAGTCTCTACACCTTCCTTGTCCTGTATTAAAGTACAAGGCTTGGCTCGGGATTGGCACAATCTGTTTTCCAGATTAAGCGTTCCCCGACTTTGAGCAGATTCACCGAGCGTCAGTATTCCTTGAGTTTGTAAGGGTTTTGTGCTGGTCCGTGGTAAATTCCGCTATGTTTTTAGCAAGAAATAGCTGCATCGCTGATCGTCAGAAAAAAGGAATGAAACATGCCGGACACACAAGAGGGGAAAGGGCTAAAATTTTTCTGGGGTAAGGCTCGCCCGGCATCAGTCGGCTTGGTGGAAGACTCTTCAATACATCCGCTTATCGCGCATATGCTGGATGTGGCGGCAGTAGCAATTCTTTTGCCCGGTAGTCAGCGGTTAGGGTTGGACAATCGCCAACTGGGGATGCTGGTTGCTTTGCATGATATTGGCAAGCTAACGCCAGGTTTTCAGGCAAAAGTTCCAGAGTGTTGGCCGGAGCAGGCATTGGGAGAGTGTCCTGATGAAGTCGTGGCATCACGTCATGACGTGGATGGCGTATTATTTCTTGATCGCGTTTGCCGAGAGGAACTGGCTCCGCTATTTGGCACTGATTCCGAAGGAGGGGATTGGCTGCTTTCGGATAAAAGGCGGTTGTGGCGTGCTGTGGCAGGGCATCATGGACAGCCAGTCTCAGTAAACGATTATCAAACTCAAGATTCTGATATTAAGCTATCGGCACCATATGCTCACAAACTTGTCAGTTTGTTATTTGATGTTTTTCGTCCTCCTCCTATCAAGCCCTATCATTCATTAGATCATCTACTCCAGTTGGAATGGCAGTTAGCCGGGTTGACAGTTCAGGCGGATTGGATTGGCTCACGGCGGGAATGGTTTCCATATGTCAGGCCGGATGATGTTGATGATCTTTCAGGCTATTTCTGGAACAAAGCCCTTCCTCGTGCTCAAAGTGCGATTGTGCATGCGGGTCTCGCTCCCATAAGCATTTCACCATTCCAAGGCATTACACATTTGTTTCCGCATATCAGGACGTCTTCGCCGGTTCAGGCGCTGCTGGACGTTACGTCTCTTCCTGCCGGACCAGCTCTGGTGGTGATTGAGGATATGACGGGTTCCGGCAAAACTGAAGCGGCGTTAGCAGCGGCGCATCGGCTGATGGCATCCGGGCGTGCATCTGGACTATTTGTTGCGCTGCCGACAATGGCCACCGCCAATGCCATGTTTGATCGGCTTGCCACGGCATATCGGAACTTATTTCAGCCGTCCTCTCATCCTTCTCTAGCATTGGCGCATGGTCGTGCTTTACTTGATGAGCGATTTGTCTCGGTTTTGGCACCTGATGATGTGTTGGATGGTGCAGCATTGAAGAAAGATCGTGATCAAGCCGCAGAAATTTGCTGTTCAGCGTGGTTGGGTCGTGAAGCGCGACGGGCACTCTTGGCGCAGGTCGGAGTGGGAACGATCGATCAGGCCTTGATGGCAGTTTTACCCGTTCGGTTTGCCACGGTGCGACAGGCAGGTCTTGCGGGGAAGGTGCTGCTGGTTGATGAGTGCCATGCTTATGATCCCTATATGCAGGAGGAGATGGTGGCATTGCTCCGTTTCCACGCTGCCATGGGAGGCTCTGCCATTCTTCTTTCCGCGACATTGACCAAAGCTGTACGCCAGAAACTGACAGATGCATTCCGAGAAGGGTTGCGGCAGGAAGAGTCCGTTAGTTTATCCTGCATGGCTTATCCACTTGTCACAGTTGTCGGGAAGGCGGGGGTGGAAGAATCACCCTGTGCGCCGCGGCCTGGTCTGGAACGCAGCATCACCGTTCGGCAAGTGCGGGAAGAAGCCGCTGTTATGGCTGAAGTTTCTTTGGCAGCCGCCAAAGGAGCTGCGGTTGCATGGGTGCGCAATACGGTAGATGATGTGATTGCTTCGGCAAAAGCACTGAAGGAACAAGGCATTGAGACCATGGTGTTTCATGCTCGCTTTGCCATTGTGGATCGTTTGGCGATTGAGCGCGAGGTACTGGCGCGATTTGGGAAAAACGGAACAGCAACTGAGCGCGCGGCTGTTCTAATAGCAAGTCAGGTTATTGAACAGTCTCTGGATCTGGACTTTGATGTACTTTGCACAGATCTGGCGCCTATGGATCTGATTATCCAACGAGCGGGCCGGTTGCGTCGTCACACACGCAAGCAGCGTCCCGTTGATTGCGACGAAATATGCATTTTTTCACCTGATCCCGTGGCGGACCCAGACCCGCAGTGGATCAGTCGGCTTCTGCCAGGCACAGCTGCGGTGTATCGTGATCCCGCATTGTTATGGCGCACAGCAAAAGTGCTGCAACGCAAAGGAAAGATCCAAAGCCCTGATGCAATACGGGAGTTGATTGAGGAGGCCGGTAACGTTTCTGATGTGCCAGATGGGTTGATGGCAGCAAGTGATGAAGCGGAAGGGAAAGGCCGGGCGGCACGTGGCGAAGCCATGCGAAATGTTTTGGATTACGCAGCAGGATATGCACCGGATAGCGCTTTGTGGGAACGGGAAGTTCGCACATCAACACGGTTGGAAGAGCGCCCTTATGTAACAGTGCGTCTGGGCATCATGAAAGATGGGCAGGTGTGCCCTTGGGCTGCATTGCAAGAAGTTGCTCTGGCAGTGTCTCATGAGCGGAAGCGTGCCTGGGCGCTTTCAGAAGTTTCCGTAGCGCGGCATGTTCTTGCAACTTGTCCTGTTGCGGGCACTCAGCAGGAGGCTGTATCGGCAGCCCGTGCAGAGTGGCCACGTTGGGAGCGTGATGCAGAGGATCAGTTTTTATTGTTGCTTCTTGAGGAAACAGAAGAAGGCTGGAGAGGCGTTGGGCGCAATGAAGCTGAGCAAGATGTTGTGGTCTGTTATGACAAGGAATATGGGTTTCAGGTATTAAAAGGAACGCTAACATAAATATTAGTCATGTTTGTATTTTTTATTTGGGTGTTTAATTTTTAGGTTAATTGATTGGAAAGAAGAGATGGCATCAGAGCCTTTAAACCTCATCTCAGAAGCATGGCTACCTGTGAGCCATAAGTCCGGGGCGTGTAGTATTATTCGGCCAGCCCAGATAGTAGAAGGGCTTGAGGATGATCCGATTGTTGGATTTGCTTGGCCAAGGGCTGATTTTCGCATTGCATCCTTTGAGTTTTTGATCGGGCTTGTGGCCACGGCGTGTCCACCTGCTGATTACAGAGTGTGGCCGAAAGGCTGGCGCGTTCCTCCATCCGTAGAAAAGCTAGATGAAGCATTTGCGCGTGTTGCAGATGCATTCTGGCTTGATGGCCCGGGGCCGCGCTTTCTTCAGGATTACGAAGATATCCAGAGCGGGCAGGAACCCGTCGAAAGGTTGTTAATTGATGCGCCGGGGGAAAGCACCGTAAAGCGGAATGCAGATCTCTTTGTCCATCGAGGGCAGATTGAATATTTGGCCCGTGCAGCAGCAGCTATGGCATTATTCACCTTGCAGTCATGGGCGCCAAGCGGTGGAGCAGGCAATATGACAGGTCTGCGCGGTGGTGGGCCGTTAACAACTTTGGTTTTGCCATCAGAAGATGCAAGCTTGTGGGAAATTATATGGGCAAATGTTCCTGCCGGAAAACCTGTAACAGTTGAGGATATGGAAAAGGTTTTTCCATGGATGGCACCAACGGTGATTTCAGGAAAAGCCGGTACGGATGTGCGCGCGAAAGAAAACGCACATCCGCTCCAATGCTGGTGGGGAATGCCAAGACGGATACGGCTTGATTTTGAAAAAAGTGATGGCAGGGTCTGTAATCTTACAGGACAGTCTGATGATATTCTGGTGTCAGGCTGGCGGCAAAGGCCATATGGCCCAAAATATGCTGGCTGGATCGGCATGCCATATGGCGCGGGGTGCGCAATTCATCCTCTAACGCCGCGGTATCGCCAAAAAAAGGAAACTGAATGGCTGGCCGTACATCCACAGCCGGGAGGTATTGGTTATCGGCATTGGGCCGGGGTTGTGGCTGAAAGTGCTGATCAAAACAGACTTCCTGCGAGTTGCGTGGCAAACTGGCGGAATGAGCGTGCAGATGAGGTAGGGCTTTTGCCAAATGCACGTTTGCTGGCTACCGGATTTGATATGGATAATATGAAGGCACGTAGCTTTGTAGAAAGTGAGATGCCACTACCTGGTTCACAGGATCCAGATCAGCAGAAGAACATTGATAGTCTGGCTCTTCAGTGTGTGGGCGCTGCCACGCAGATCGCTGATATTTTACGCGGAAGTGTGCGGGAGGCCCTCTTTGGGAAAGGCACGGTTTCTGTTGATGTCACGCTCCTTTCCAATGTGCGGGAGCGGTTTTGGGCAGAAACAGAGGCCTCTTTCTTTGCTCTTTTACGGGATGCTGCGGGTGCAGATAGTGAAAACATAGCTCTGAGGAAATCCTGGCTTCAGACGCTTGCCCGTGTGGCTCTCCAGGAATTTGATGCCACGGTTATCCTTGAGCCTGACATGGGCATCACTGAGGCTCAGCGTTCTGCACTGGCACGCAGGCGTCTGGGAGCAGCAGTATCGGGACGGGGGAAGGAGGGAGAAAAGATCCGAGATAATCTGGGTATTCCTGCTCCTGTCAAAAAGAAACAAAAGGCAACAGAGAAGGTGTCCTGATGTTCGTCGGTGATAAGGAAACCGTTCAGCAGGTTGTAAACTGGTGGTACGGACTGCAACCCAACCCGGAGAAAAAACAGCAGGGTGATCGTGCAGCGCTGGCGCGTTTGCGACGATGTGCAAGTGTTACGGAAGCCTTGTTCGAGCCAGAAACTCAGGCGCTTGTACGTAAATGCGGCGCCAAGCGGGGTTCTGAGCTGTCTCGATTGGCATTGGCAGCATCTGTTCTAGCGCATGTGCGGTCAAACAAGGCTGATGTCAGCATAGCCCGGCAGATTGGTCCTGTTGATCCAAACGATGATGCAACAGCGCTGTGTAAACCAGTTCGGTTTCGAAAAGTGCTGGACGCAGAAACTTATGATGACTGTCTGCGGGTTTTTCGTCGGCTTGTTGTTTTGGCAGGCGGCGCGTTGGATGTCGCCGATCTGGCTCGTTCTGTCATGATGTGGCCGCGTGAAGATATGCCGGATGATTTCGTAGGGGATCAGGTGCGGCGGCAGTGGGTCTATGATTACTGGAGCGCAGGTCATCCAGATTCTGCGTTCGATAAAAAAAATTGATTTGAAAAGGAATATTGAAATGCATCGTTTCCTTCAGCTTCATCTCCTAACATTTTACCCTCCTTCTAATGTCAACCGTGATGATACAGGTAATCCCAAAACCGCTACAGTGGGTGGTGTGACACGCCTGCGTATTTCCTCACAGGCGCTCAAGCGTGCATGGCGTACATCAGGCGTTTTTGAATCCGCGCTAACGGGGCACATGGGCCAGCGAACCCAGCGTTTGGGGGAAGAAGTTCTGGCGCATTTGCGTGAAAGTGGTGTGGAAGAGAAAAAAGCTGTTGCCATTGCACGCGAGATTGCTGGCGTCTACGGCAAGGTGAAGGGGGAAAAGGACGCTAATCCTACGCGCACCGAGCAGCTTGTGTTCATTTCTCCTTCCGAGCGTGAGGCTGCGTTTGCGGTGGCGGATCGTCTGGCATCTGGGGAAAAAGTTGATCTAAAAAAAGAGCAGGATACGCTCCTGCATAGAACGGATTCAGCGGCGGATATTGCTCTGTTTGGTCGGATGTTGGCGAGCGCTCCTGCCTTTAACCGTGAAGCTGCCGTACAGGTAGCTCATGCTATCACGACGCATCGTGTCACGGTTGAGGATGATTATTATACGGCTGTTGACGATCTTAAGGATGAAGAGGACGCAGGCGCAGGATTTCTGGGGGAGGCTGGTTTTGGGTCAGGGGTATTTTATCTATATCTTTGCATAAACCGTGACCTGCTAAAGAAAAATCTTGGTGACGAGAGTGAAACAGGCGTAGCGGAAGCTGCTCTCGGCTCATTGGTAGAGGCGGCTATGACGGTCTCACCATCTGGGAAGCAGAACAGCTTCGCTGCTCTTGCCCGTGCAGGTTATGTGCTGGCTGAAAAAGGAAATGCTCAACCCCGCACACTGGCTGGGGCTTTTGCTCGGCCTGTTGGCGGTGCAGATTTGATGGAACAGTCCATCAAAGCGCTGAAAGAGTTCCGGGCAGAACTGGTCCGGGTTTATGGCGCCAGTGCGGATGAAACATGTGAACTGGCTTTAGGAGATAAGAAAAGCGCGACGCTGGCTGACATTGTCGCGTTTTGCCGGACCTGAGCGATATGGGGCACTTTCTGACATTTGCCATGGTGGCCCCCATGGCATCGTTCGGCACGCTTGCTGTGGGTGAGAGGCGGGACGGAGGGGATCGGCCAGCTCGGTCTGCCGTGCTGGGATTGTTGGGAGCCTGTCTAGGACTCACGCGTGAGGATGAGGCCGGACAAAATGCTCTGGCTCAAGGGTATGGCCTTGCAGTGCTTTGCCATGCTTCAGGTCGGCTTCTGACGGATTACCATACAGCCCAGACCGCACCGTCTCGGCGGAACTGGCGTCCTGCAACGCGTGCGCAGGAATTAGCCGAGGCACCGGGGGAAGTGGCGACTATCCTTTCACGCCGAGATTACCGGATGGGAAGTTGGCATCTGGGGGCTCTCTGGGTGCGGGGGGATAACCCCCGCTGGTCACTGGCAGAGATACGGGATGCCTTGCAGGAGCCGGTATTTACCCCTTCATTGGGTCGTAAATCCTGCCCTCCAGGCTTGCCTCTTGCACCAGAACTTGTGGAGGGGGAGAGTGCCACAGCGGTTCTTCTGGAGCGCCAAGACAGTGGGCCAGAAAGTAGTATGCGTAACCGCTTTGGCTTATTCAAAGATCAGCTTGCAGGTCGCAATTCACGTACGGAGACGCTTGTTGTGCTGGATGCCGCAGATGTGGCTGAACACGGAGCGGGGCATACTATCCTTCGGCGAGAGATGCGCCGTGACCATCCTCTTTCACGCACACGCTGGCAATTTGGGCTGAGGGAAGAAGCGTTGATTTTGTGTGCAAAGGAGGCAGGCGTATGAGTGTAGGTTTTCTTTCCCGCGTTGCATTGCGGCGCGATGCCTCCGTTCAAGCTATTGCCCGGCTTTTGGTACCGCAGGGTGAAGGGCAGCAGCATGGTGCTGCACATCATTTACTGTGGACTTTGTTTGGGGATAGCGCTGACCGCACACGTGATTTTCTATGGCGGCAGACGGATCCTGGTCATTTTATGGTGCTGTCGATCAGGGAACCAGTAGATCAGCATGGACTATTTGATATTGAGAGCCGTGAATTTGCTCCTCGGTTGAAAAAGGAAAGTTCTTTACGTTTTCTTTTACGAGCTAATGCGACTGTTGATCGTAAGGTGCCGGGGCGCACGCGTAGTCAGCGCCATGATATTGTGATGGATGCGTTGTATAAACTTCCATCTGGAGAGCGTGCAGCGGCGCGTGAAAGTGTAGTGCCTGCGGTTATGGCAGCATGGCTGACACGACAAGGTGCACGGACTGGTTTTGATCTAGCGGCAGAAGCGCTGAGTATTGAGAGTTGCGACGTTTTGCGTATTCCGCGTGCGCAAGGGCAGGGGAAAGCAACGCTTGGTGTCGTTGATGTAACGGGTGTGCTGCGCGTTACAGATCCTGCGCTTTTTACATCTGCTCTTCTGCAAGGCTTTGGGCGGGCGCGGGCTTTTGGATGTGGGTTGATGCTTATTCGGCGTGCTTTTTAACAAGGAGGGCAAGCTTGTGTCTCGTCCCATGCCTGGGTTACCGCCGCCCCGGCCTATTCCTTTGAAAGAGCGCTCATCAATCCTGTTCGTTGCGATGGGGCAGCTTGATGTACTGGATGGTGCGTTTGTTCTTGTTGATCAGAACGGCATTCGCACTCACATTCCTATAGGCGGGCTGGTTTGTCTTATGCTGGAGCCCGGCACGCGGGTAAGCCATGCGGCGGCGGCATTGGCAGCGCGCGCAGGGACTTTGCTGATCTGGGTAGGGGACGCTGGAGTGCGGTTATATGCCTCTGGCCAACCCGGCGGGGCGCGGGCGGACAGGTTGTTGTTTCAGGCACGGCTGGCGCTTGATGATACGGCCCGCTTGAAAGTAGTGCGCAAGATGTATGCGCTCCGTTTTGGAGAAGATGCGCCAGAGAGGCGGTCTGTAGATCAGTTACGGGGCATTGAGGGAGCGCGGGTTCGGGAAACATATCGCTTGCTGGCCCGTTCACATGGAGCCGATTGGGATGGCCGTCGGTATGATCCTCATGAGTGGGATACGGCAAACGTGGTTAACCGATGCCTGTCTGCCGCGACAGCCGCATTATATGGGATTACGGAGGCCGCAATTCTGGCCGCGGGTTATGCGCCTGCAATAGGTTTTTTGCATACAGGAAAGCCACAGAGCTTTGTGTATGACATTGCAGATATTGTGAAGTTTGAAGTTGTGGTGCCAGAGGCATTTCGTGTGGCAGCCGCAGTGCAACGGGATCGGCCTCTTGATGGGCAGCGGGTTATAGATCCAGTGGCAAGCGTGCGGCATCGGTGCCGGGATCAGTTTCGTAAAACGAATATTTTAGGGCGTCTTATTCCCTTAATAGAAGATGTGCTGGCTGCCGGTGAAGCAGAGCCGCCACCTGTGCAGAAGGAAGCGATGCCCATTGCGTTTGCTGACCCGAAAGGGCTGGGTGATGCTGGTCATCGTGGTTGAAAATGCGCCCCCGCGTTTACGCGGGCGGCTGGCTGTATGGCTTCTGGAAGTGCGGGCCGGTGTTTATATTGGCAGCTACGGGCGGCGTGTGCGGGAAATGATATGGGGGCAGGTGTGCGCCTATATTGAAGATGGCAATGCTGTGATCGCCTGGGCGGCTCCAAATGACGCCGGTTTTGAATTTGATACGTGCGGGGAGAACCGTCGGGTGCCGGTAGATATGGATGGTCTGCGGTTGGTTGCCTTTGGTCGTGAAGCAGCTCTTCCGATGCAACCAGGCCCTGCTGTAATGACCCTTCCAAGGCGGCGTGGAAGAGGGTAAAAAACAGTCATTCATCTGGTAGCTTCTTTGATAGTAAAATAATGTTTTAAAATCAATCGGTTCCACAAAGAGTGTTCCCCGCACACGCGGGGATGAACCGAGGCGAGGCGGCTGAATTGATAGATAGCTGTAGTGTTCCCCGCACACGCGGGGATGAACCGTTCTGCATACCCGCTGGACGCGGATTGTCTGGGTGTTCCCCGCACACGCGGGGATGAACCGGCGTTCAAACGGGCTACAAAGGAGCTTCAAAAGTGTTCCCCGCACACGCGGGGATGAATTGAGCGCAGTTAAAGCTTCCTACTGTTATCCCGAAAGCGTTTTGTGGATGTTTAGCTTACAAGCACACAGCCTTTATGCTGATTGCGCATTGGCGCGGTGGGGATCGATTACCATGCTTTATGGTGTGGATATATTTTAGAACATTTACTTATATAATCATGTATTTTGAGATTTTAAAATAGTAAGATCTGGCTTTGTAATGGTGGTTGCAAACGAACAGAAATGAAAAAGACTGCCTCGTCCTTATAGCGTGAATTGGGTTGTGGCATAGTTTTTATATTACTGAAAAAATTATGTATCCTTTTGATTTTATATACAAATATACATCGGGCCGATGATTATAAAAATCTTCCTCTGACTTTTAGGTGAGGAGAGATCTCATTGCCATCCATAGCGGTGGGAAAGCCAGAATTAGATTTTCAGACTTCTAAATTAAGTTTTTACGATCGGGCATGTAACCAACTCAATAGAAGAATTTGAAAAAACCAAACGGTTTTGATTCATCAACTTTTTTTCGTTTTTTGTGTGTTAACTAATATGATACATTTCTAATCAAGTAATGAGGAGTATGCTTTATTCATTTGATTGTCAGGGAAAGATGAAAATCAAATGAATTTTTCGGTTAAAGCGAAAGAATAGGTAGTCCATATCTTACTTTGGAGAATCAATATGAATTCCATTGTATTTTTTATTCTGCGTTAATTGTCAAAGGCAATGGAATGCAGAGATATGGGTATCTGATTATTAAAGACGAGGCAGTAATGCTTTGCAGGGGGAGGCTTATCAATAGCTCGGCTGGTTTGGCTTTCGGACATGCCATGCCACGGTCTCTCGCCTTAACTCATCCGACAAAAGAATTCGAAACGCTCGACCGCGCCATCAAACTGGCATGCCGATAATTCATGCTGGAACGAACCCAAGGAACGTTTCGATCACCACGGTTTCTGTGGTGCCTAAAGCACAAAAATACCAACCGGGTAGTTTGAGTGCACCAGACTGATCACCTCAGAATTGGTGATTGAAAAATCAATTTTGTGATTCCGAAGGGGAAAAACAAATGGCTACTGATGTTATTTCGGGAACGGTTATTTCCAAAACGTATGCGGACAATACAGATATTACTGTGCTTTCAGGGGGTATTTTATCTGCCGCAGCATTGCCGGCAGGAGGAAGTATTCATGTTGCGGCAGGAGGGGTAGTTACAGATACGACAGTTGATACATATCAGGAGGTGCTGAGTTCAGGTGCTTCAGGATCATATCAAACTGTTACGGGCACTGGACAAATAGTTGTTGAAAACGGTGCGACCCTAACACAGCAAACTTCTGCAGGTGGAACTTATATTACTGAAAGCGGAGGGGAAATCTATCTGGCTGGTGGAGGAACTCTGGTAGGAGGTATTGTTCAATCAGGCGGAATTATAAGTGCTGTTGAGGGATCTATTGTCAATGGAAACGTTGATATAGAAAACGGCGGACTTCTTGCCGGCGGTGGACAAGTGGGACAGTATCTTTATGTCGGCAGTGGCGGCTTAGTTAACGGTACGGTGCTGGCAGCTAATGCTAGTGAAGATATTGCACCTGGCGGTAGCGTATCGGGGCAAGAGATTAGTGGCTTTGCGCATGTGTCTGGCACAATGTCTGCGGCAACCATTTCAGACGGGGGAACAGCATTTCTCGTAGTGGGTGGTCTTGCTAATGATACTGTTGTTTCAGAAAATGGTGGGTTTGCTGTATCCGGCATTGCATCTAACACTACAATAAACAATGCTGGTGTAGTCGATGTTACGTCTGGTGCCACTGCAACAGGAAATACCGTTAATAATGGTGGTTTACTGTTTGGAGAAGCAGGAAGTGTTATTGGTACCACAACCATATCGAGCGGTGGTTCATTAACGGCTTCCAGTGGTGCTACCCTTACGGGTGATATAACCCTTCAGGATGGCGGATCTGCAACGATCTGGAACAATGCAGGCGGAACAATCACTCTTTCTGGTGACAGCAATAGCGGCCTGACCATTTCTGGCTTGGAAAATGGTGGCACGGTCAGCACTGTTATTAGTGGCTGGAGCGGCAATGGGCCTGGTGATTCCGATAGCATTGATCTGGCCGGGGTTTCAGCGACAGGAGCATCTTACTCTTATCCATCAGCCAATCAGGTTGTTATTACGCTGGCCAATGGTAGCGCAATTACTCTCAATATTTCTGACGTCGCAAATAAAGGTTTTACCCTTGTTGACGATGGTCATGGTGGCGCATCCGCTGAAGTATGCTTTCTTGCAGGCAGCATGATCCAGACCCCAGAAGGAGATGTTCCGGTCGAAAATATCCGCATGGGGGATACGGTTATTGCCTATGTGCAGGGAATTTCTCAGGCTACGACTGTGACCTGGACAGGTAAAGCGCATGTTGTTGTGCGTCCACATTTGCAAGATGACGAAGCAGGTTACCCAGTACGTATTCTTAAAGATGCCATCTCAGAAGGTGTACCTTACAAGGATATGCTGATTACTTCTGAGCACTGCCTGTTTTTTGATGGCAAGTTTGTGCCTGTGCGCATGTTGGTGAATGGTGTTTCTATCTTCTACGACAAATCCATCACTTCTTACGATTACTACCACGTGGAAACAGAGCAGCATTTTGTTATTCGGGTAGATGGTATGCTGACTGAAAGCTATCTGGACACAGGTAATCGCCGTTCTTTCCGTCAGGAAGGTGCAGTGACCACACTGGTCAGCAAATTTCTTACTTGGGAACATGATGCAGGCGCACCACTTGTTGTAGACCGTTCTTTTGTAGAACCTCTTTTCCACAAGCTGAAATCCCGGGAAAGCATGGTTCTTGGCTATCAGGTTCCAACAGTGTCTGCAGAACAGACAAATGATCCGGACCTGCATCTGATCACACATACAGGCGCAGTTATTCGCCCAATGCGGAACAGCAATCAGCAATACAGCTTCATGCTGCCGCCCGGCACAAAATCTGTTCGCATCGTTTCACGTGCTAGCCGTCCGGCAGATGTGATCGGGCCTTTTGTAGATGATCGCCGTTACATGGGGGTTGCTGTTACAAATATACATCTGCTTTCTGCCAAAAATCACTATGATATCACGGCACATCTTCAGGCAGAGAAGCCCGAAGGCTGGCATGCTACCGATTGGACTGATTGTGCATGGACCAACGGTAATGCAGAGCTACCTCTTGGCGACGATCTGCTTGACGGCAAAATGGGCATTCTTTCCATAAGTGTTCGTGCAGCTGGTCCTTATTTGGTTCATGCTGAAAAAATGGCTAATCTAGAAAAATTCTCAGCTTGAGAAGCTAACACATAGTCATTTTTCAAAAGGCCCTACTTTGTTGAGTAGGGCCTACATTTTTCCAAAAAACTTAGTTATTTCTTGCGTGTTTCAGTCAAAATGCGTCTAGCACATGAACCGAAATGGACATGAGCTTGCAGTGTAAACTGTAACGACCTTGAATCTTGTCATGCTACTTGCGCCAGAACGGCGAGCTCCTTTCTCCAGTGGAAAAGGGCATGGGGCTTACTGAGCAAGTGGGTAATCGGTATAGCCTTCTGCACCCTGCGTGTACCAGGTTTGGATATCATCCTTATTCAGGGGAAGGTTATTTTCCAGACGGTGCACCAAATCCGGATTAGCTAAAAAAGGTCGGCCAAATGCAATGGCGTCGGCAACACCGGTTGCGACCGTTTCGATCGCTTCGTCCCGTGTGTAATCCTGATTCAGAACCAATGGTTTTGTAAAAACTTTGCGGATCGGACCATGAAGCTTCGGCTGATCGGTCTTGCCAAATGTGCCATTAGGGCCGGGCTCGCGCAGTTCGAGAAATGCAATATCGAGATCGTTCAGAAGCTTTGCGGCGGGCACGAAAACCTGTTCGGGATGGCTGTCGATGCAACCTTGTGTATTGCCATTGGGTGAAAGCCTGACTGATGTTTTGTCCGCGCCAATCGTGGCGATTATCCGTTCCGTGACTTCATGCAGGAAGCGGATGCGGTTTTCAGGAGAGCCACCATATTCGTCGGAACGATGGTTGGTGCCGTCTCGCAGGAATTCATCAATCAGATAACCGTTGGCTGCGTGAATTTGCACACCGTCAAAGCCAGCCTCCAATGCATTGCGGGCGGCTTTTTCGTAATCATTCAGAATACGGGCAATGTCATCCTTGGTAAGGGGGCGGGCAACTTCGGGAGGCTGCTTGCCCTCATATGTATGAAGTGGCTCAGGCGCCTTTGTTGCTGAGCAGGATACAGGTTGCTGGCCCGTTACACTGGAATGCACCATACGGCCCATGTGCCAGAGCTGGGCCACAATCTTTCCGCCCTTTGCATGCACTGCCGCAGTAACCGGCTTCCATGCTTCCACCTGCTCTTGTGACCACAGGCCCGGCGCATAGGGCCACCCAAGACCTTCCTGACTGATTCCGGTTGCTTCCGAGATGATCAGACCAGCGGTGGCACGCTGCGCATAATACTCGGCCATAATGGGGGTTGGAACATGCTGGCGGGTGCTTCTGCCGCGCGTGAGCGGTGCCATGAGAATTCTGTTTTTAGCGTAAATGCTTCCCAATTTAATCGGTTCAAACAGGCTGGGCATGACATTATCCTTCCTAAAAAACGCAGTTCTTATGAGTTGGGGAAATCTCTTGTTGATTACAACATGGCGCTAGTCTCAAAGCGATGCTGTCTGAACTTGTAGATGGATGCACGTTCCATTTTGATACAATCCTAAAGTATTAAATTTTTCCATATTTCCGAGGGTGGAGAGAAACGCTTGCTTCATAACAACGTTTTTACATGAAAAATAAATAATAAGAGTTTGTTATTGCTATCATTATCAACGTTACCTGCTGCCAGCAGGAAGTTCTGGAATTGGAGAGAGCAGGGTTATTTTTCTAATTTTTGCCCAACATGAAAAATGTGGGTCACTCTTTTCTAAGGAATATTCCATGTCATCAAGCTTTGTAACAAGAAGGCTGTTTTTGAGTGGCATAGCAGTTGGTGTGGCAGGTTCGCCTCTTGGAAAAGTCGAAGCAAAAGAGCGGATTTCCGTTGTTGCCCACTCTCCTTTTATTGCAAGTGGTGTTGCTGTCTCACACGAGGGAGTGGTTTTTCTGGGGCTGCCACGTTTCCCCGGAATGGAAAAAACGCCCTCAGTGGCACGGGTAAATAACAGGGGAGAGCCAGTACCTTTTCCCGGAGGGCGCTGGAACGCATGGCAAAAAGGGCAAAGTGGTTCTCAAGCCTTTGTTATGGTGAATGCTATTCACCTCTTTCGAGATAATACGCTCTGGGTTGTGGATCAGGGAGCGCCCGTAGGCAGTCAGCCGGAACCGGGAGCGCAGAAGCTGGTACAACTTGATGTAAAAACTGGCGACATCATGCAGGTGCTAAGCTTTCCTGCGGCCATTATGCCACCCGGTGCGCGGTTTAATGACCTGAGAATACACGGTGATCTGATATTTGTAACGGATAGTGGCCTTGGCGGCGTTATTGTCCATAATCTTTCTACTGGAAAGACGCTTCGGCGGCTGTCTGGCCAAAAGGTCATGCGGAATGATGGTGTGCATCTGCATAGGGGAATTGGTGGGCGTATTCTGGCAGATGGAAAAGGGAAGCGCCCCGATACTGCCAGTGATGATATTGAAGTCGATGCCAGTGGAACGTGGCTTTATTTTGCGGTCCCGGCTGGCCCTTTGAAGCGTATTGGCGTTGCTGATCTTCTGGACATGACCCTGACGGATGATCAGCTTGCGCAAAAGGTCGAGATTGTTGCGGAAATTCCAAGCATTGGGGGAACCTGCATGGATACGCGTGGGAATATCTATCTTGCAGATGCGGAAAACAGCCAGATTACCGTGCTTTCGCCATCAGGAAAGCGGGCAACGCTGGTGCAGGATCACCGCATGATTTCTCCCGATGCGCTTTTCATAGACCGTAATCGCCGGCTGTATATCCCATGCCCCCAGTTACAGAAACTGGCTTTTTTGAATGATGGGCGGAATGAAGTGCAGGCCCCATTTCTGGTTCTTTCCATGCCTTTACCAGATAGTCTGGACGGAATTCCTTTAGGGGCGGGTGTGGAAGGATGAAAAACATTCCATCAGGTTGGTGCTCAGCACTCTGTCTGTTGCTGGCCGCCACGATCCTATTCTTTAGCTCACATGCTAAGGCGGCCCCACAGGATGCTTCTGTTTATGGCGCTGAATTACAGGGGTTTTCATACCCCTGGCCTGTTTTGGAGTTTTCGTTTCAGTCCCAGCAACAGACATTACACATGGCTTACATGGATATCCGACCGGAGCATCCCAACGGACAGGTGGTTGTGCTTCTGCATGGTAAAAACTTCTGTGCAGCAACATGGGAAAACACAATTCATGTCCTTGCCAATCGGGGATATCGGGTTATTGCCCCAGACCAGATTGGGTTTTGCAAGTCCAGCAAGCCACGCGCCTATCAGTTCAGTTTTGGGCAGCTTGCCAGTAATACCCATGCTTTGTTGAAACACCTTCATATCTTACAGGTTTCTATGGTTGGGCATTCTACAGGAGGCATGCTGGCTATTCGTTATGCCCTTATGTTTCCGCAGGATATTTCCCGGCTGGTGCTGGTTGACCCGGTGGGTTTGGAGGATTGGCAGGCCAAGGGCGTGCCGTATCGAACGGTTGACGCATGGTATGCTCGTGAGCGGGGCAAGACGGCTGCGCAGATCCGGGCTTACGAACAAAAAGTCTATTATGCAGATGAGTGGCGACCGGAGTATGAACCGTGGGTCCAGATGCTTGCGGGCATGTACCGGGGGCCTGATGCAGATATTGTCGCGTGGAATTCTGCCTTGCTATACGACATGATCGCAACACAGCCGGTTATCTATGAGTTGCCACGCCTCAAATCTCCGACAACCTTGATGATAGGGGACAAGGATGTGACCGCAATAGGGAGTGATGGCGCGCCTTCTGACGTACGCGCAAAGTTGGGGCATTACCCTGAACTTGGCAGAGCAGCGGCAGCCGCCATTCCTAATGCAAAACTGGTTGAATTTCCCAATGTAGGGCATACACCCCAACTACAGGACCCGGAGGCCTTTCATAAAGCGTTGCTTCAGGCACTTATCTAAATGCTCACAACCTCTCATGTTTTTTGGTGCTATTGCTCATCTCGAATAACACGGCGAGAAACGCTGAGAAGAGCACCGGTAAGGGCAAATCCTGTTGCCAGTTCTAGGCAATGAACAGCTCCAGAACTTCCTTCTGACAAACCAAAAACCAGTGCTACCAAAGCTGAGCCCAGCGCCCAGCCCATCGTACGCGCGACAGCTAACATACCACTGGCAGCGCCACTGCGCGTTGTTGGGCCAGAAGTCATGACTGTAAGGTTATTGGGCGTTTGATAGAAACCAAACCCAATGCCGCACAACCCCATACGCCAAGCGACATCCCAAAATGGTGGGTGCGCAGGCATAATACTCAACATGGTTAATCCAGCCGCCAGAATAGTCAGCCCAATACTGCTTAAAACAGATGCGGGGTGGCGGGCTGCCAACCGCCCAGCAAAAGGTGCGGCCACGGCAACAAGCAACGGCCAAGGCGTAACAAGCAAGCCAGTCGTAACCGCAGATTGATGCATAACTGTTTGAAACAGAAATGGCAGAGCAACATAGGCTAGAATTTGTGCTGCATAGGCACAAACAGATGTAAGGATTGAAAGCGAAAACAGTGGGATGGCTAGAAGATCAAGGGGGAGCATAGGGGCCTTCTGGCGTCGCTGCTGCATATACAGCATAACGGCGCACAAAAAGCCTGCTCCAATCTCAATACCCGCCCATCTGGGCTCTTTCTGCCCCAGAGCATCAACACCAAGAACACCTAGACCCAGAGCACCAATATTTAGTAAAGCGCCCAGCCAATCAAATGCAAATGAACGGCGCGGGCTATGTGGTGCTACCCGGAGGAAAAGTGGAACCGCTATAAGGCCGATTGGTAGATTGATCAGGAATAACCAAGGCCAGGTGGCAACAGATAAAACCGCAGCAGCCAATGTGGGGCCCGTAGCAGCTGAAATAGCAACCGCAAGTGCAATTGTTGCGAAGGCTTTATGCAAAAGTTCTCGCGGGTAAACGCTTCTTACGAGTGCGCCGCTTAACGCTGCCATACAGGCGCCACCCACGCCTTGTAAAACGCGTGAACCAACAAGAAGACCAATGGACCCGGAAAGCGCACAAGCCAGAGAAGCCGCAGTAAACAGCGCGAGCCCAAAAGCGTATACTCTTTTAAGGCCAAGAGATTCAGCCAATGCCGCAGCAGGTAGTAAACTGACCGCAACAGCAAGTTGATATCCGTTAACAATCCAGACAGTCAGCGTTTCGCTGCATGAAAGATCTCGTGCAATGGTAGGAAGAGCAATATTGGCAATGGCGCCATCCAGTCCTCCCAATACAATTCCGAGCACAGCGCAAAGCATGACCAAGCGGCGTTGAGTATCGGAAACCGGTTGGTTATTCATGGGATAAAATTACTATGTTTATAGGTGTTTGCACGTGATGTGGCTTCAATATTGAAGGGGCCATGAAAGCTACTGGTTTCCTGATCATGTATATGCTTCCGTGGCCCATATTTTTAAAGAAAACAACCAAAACTTGTGTCATCTACGATACTGCGCAGCAGGCACGATTTTCCTTTGTGTGTCACCAAAAATAAATTCATAACGTTACTGTCTTATTCCGCTACTGGAGCTAAAATTCGCAGTGGAAAAACTATGGTTCAGCACAACACCATTGTTGAATACGATAGTAAGCGTTTTGCTTTTGTTGTTTGTTCTTGCTCCAAGCATACCCAGGCCAACAACATCCTGAGCTATTGAGAGACCATCTTCTCTCCCGGCCGTAAAACTATAAACCCAGAACTCATAGCCGTTTTCGTAACCTTTCTGCCCCGGTTCACCATAAATTTGATGCACTTGGGATGAAGTTGTCACGCCATCATGAATATTCTGGTTAACTTCCGTAAGTGTTGTATGTTTTATGGAAGCATCACCCGTAGATGTGCAGGCACCCGTACTGGCAATAATAGCCATGGCCACGGCAGTTCTGATGATCTTCATTCTGTAATCGGTCCTTTTTAGCTATGTATTTTCTGTATACTCCATTGTGTTGCATCAATACAGATTGTCTATCTGGATGTTACCATTGGCTTGTTGAATGTGATTTTTTTACTAACTCATTCCCCGCTTGTTTACGGCCTGAGGCCTGAGGCCTGATGGCATTGGGTTGAGTAGCAATTATTTGCCAGCAAGCCTGTTTACCAGTTTGTTAAAGGCAGGCTGATAAATTTGAACGGGCATTCGTGCCTGCATTGCGGCAGCATGGTCTGGATCAGCCTCAAATTGTCCTTCCCAGCGGATGAAGGTGCGGTTACCATCTGTGACAGGCAATAGACTGATAGTTGAACGATAGTTCCAGATTGGGAGCGCTGATTCAATGATCGAAAATGTTACCGCATAATCTGTATCGGACAGAGCAAGAAGCTGTTCACGAATAAGGCCGACATCGTTCATCTCAAGCCGCCGAATGGCGCCTACACGATCGCCTGGGTCATCTCCTTCAATCTGGCAACTTTTGACCCCCGGCAACCACTGACCGATGGACCCGAAATCCCGAAGGAGGGACCAGACGGAGGGCACAGGTGTATTGAGCACACTGCTGGCCATAACGTTTATCATCATATTTCCTAATCATTGTTAGGCTGTATTAAAGAGACTGGCCGCCTGTCACCTCAATGCGTTGACCATTCACCCAGTGCATATTGTCAGACAGAAGGGCTGCAACGGCTGCGCCAATGTCATCCGGTTGTCCGACACGCCCAAGAGGTGTGATTTCTGCCAGGTTTTTGTTAACTTCAGCGTTGTCACGTACCAGCCCACCACCAAAGCCAGAGGCAATAGCGCCGGGTGCCACAGCATTGACGGTAATGCGGCGTTCCCCCAGTTCCTTCGCCATGTAGAGTGAGATGACTTCGGTTGCGCCTTTCATGGCCGAGTAGGGGCCATGATCTGGTAGGTAGAAGCGTGTGGCTGCTGAGGTGATGTTGAGAATACGGCCACCATCGCAGATCAGTGGCAAAAGGCCCACTGTTAGCAGATACGGCCCCTTGAAATGAATGTTGTACTGATTGTCGAGCTGTTCTGGTGTTGCCGCATCAAAACGGGTGTGGATGATGTTGCCGGCATTTTGTACAATGTATTTCAAGACAGATCCTGTGAACTCTTTTTCAAGAAATTTTCTAACCTGAACTAAAAATGTTGAAAAAGTTGTGTGGTCTGAAATATCCAGTTGCAGCATGTGCAGTTTTGCTTTGTCGGTGCTAAGCGCTCTTTCTGCGGCTTGGGCTTCGGCCTCATTTATGTGATAGGTGCCTATCACGTTGATACCCGCTGCAATCAGATGTTTTGCGATACTATAACCGATCCCGCGATTAGCACCCGTGACAAGGGCTACGTGATTCTGGTTCATGATCGGTTTCCTTTGATAAAGTATGTAAGCAGCGGATGGGTGGGATGAACTACATAAACTTAAAGATCAGTCGGTACAGAAATAAGGTAATGCGTCAACATTTTATGGAGCGACTGATACATATAAAATCAGCGAAAGGGCTGAGGACGAAGGAATTAGGACCGTTTATTGATGTTGAGAACGGCGTTTGGCCTTTACTGCAAGGCTATCCCAAATTTGCATCAGCGTTGTAATGGCTGCGTCTAGTTTCTTGGATTTATCACCATCTCGCGCTTCGCAGGCCATGCCGTGAAGAAAGGTTGTGAACAAAGTAGGTAAGGTTTCAGTAGCGGGCGATGCTGTTAGTTCCTTGTTTGACACAGCCCGTTTTACGCAGGCTTTAATACCCTTTCGGGTGCGTTCTCGTTCAGCTGTTAGAAGGGCCTGCACAGGCTGGTTTTCTGGTGAGCAGTTGCTGGCTCCCAGCACAATCAGGCAACCGGTGGGGTGTGAACGGGTTGTCTGCATGCGGGCGGAGGCTCGCAGGGTCTGTTCAATGGCCTCACGCGGTGCGAGAGTTTCATCCCACAGTGGCGCTATAACCTGCCCATAAGTTTCCAAGTAACGCTGCACGACTTCACGGAACAGCGTTTCCTTGGAGCCAAACGCCGCATAGAAACTTGCCGGCGAAATATTGCCCATACAGGCTTTAAGTTGGTTCAGTGACGTTGGTTCATAGCCCTGTGCCCAGAACAGCGTCAGCGCGGCATCCAACGCCTTGTCCCGATCAAATTCACGGGGCCGTCCTGTCCGGGCCATGTCGTGTCTCCGTTTCAATGTAGAAGTTTCTACACTAATTGATACAAAAATGGATTGCCAGAATTACGCGCTGAAACCACCATCAATGGTCTGCATGGCCTCAGTAATACCGCGTGCAGCGCTGCTGGCCAGAAACGACACATAAGCAGCAACATCATCTGCGGAGCCATGTTCCTTAATGGCCATGACGCTGTGCATGAGGTTGGCTTCTGGGCCATTAGCTGGGTTCATATCCGTATCTGTTGGCCCCGGCTGGATGACATTGACAGTGATATGGCGGTCACCAAAGTCTCTCGCTAAGCCGCGAACCATGCTTTGCAGGGCAGATTTTGTCATGCTGTAAGCTGCCAGCCCTTTGAAGGGCACGCGATTGGCGTTCGTGGAGCCGATCAGGATGATCCGACCACCATTAGGCATGGAACGAGCCGCTTCAACAGCACAATGATAGGCGGCACGAATGTTAATATCAATCATGCGGTCAATGTCATCAGGATTGAGTGTTAGCGGGTCTCCGGCAATGCAGATTCCAGCATTGAAAACGAAAATATCGATAGGGCCTGCACTGCGCGTGATGGAAAGAATTTCTGAACGGTCGGTTGCATCTGCCTGAAGAGCGTCCGCTCCGGTCTGACGAGCAAGGTCTTCGGCCTTTGTGCGTGAGCCTGCCCATGTAAAGCGCACTGATGCCCCCTCGCGAGCTAAACGCCTGACGATTGCGGCTCCGATCCCGCGGCTGCCACCGATGACGAGGGCCTGTTTGCCTGAAAAGTCTGTCATGCTATATGCCTTCCTGTTCTGTATCGATCACTACAGAACAGGAAGGCATTGGTGTGCAAGTTAATTCTGTATCATCCGTTCTATTTGTGTGAGTTTCAGATGCACAAAAGTCTATCCCCACCATCAGACGATCGTTACCATAGACTTTCTGATAACCGCCATGCTGCTTACATTCGTCAGACAAAGATGGTGATGCCAAGCCGTAATGCTTCTGCCTGTCTCTTTAAGTGTCTTATCATTCTGAAGTACTCATTTAATTTTTTGGCGTTTTAATAATGTGATTTAAGGACGTTGTTTCATTTGCTTTCTTTTCGCCTTCAGCACTCACGCTCAATTTTTGGTAAATGCCTAAAGCAATCACCATAAATGTAGCAACTATTAACAGTGCGGCAGGATACAGAATATCTTCTGGAGCTTTACCGCTCCTTTCAAAAACCCCAACTAATCCTTCAATAAAGACTGCAATAATGATTGTTGTCATGAATTTGGTTAAACTGATCCGATCTTCGCCTAATGACTGCTTTTCTTTAGGACGCAAAACTTCTTCTTCAATAAAATATTTTGCAACATCAAACACAGCAATAGAAATAACGACATAGCTAATGGCTTGAACTATTTCCTCTCTTCCATCATTAAGGGAAACTATAAAAGCTGAGACAAGGCCAATTGTTCCAGATATAATTAAGAAGGTGGCTAATATTATTAAAAATATACTTGCCACGCAAAATGCTAATCTGGAAACTGTTGTTATGGTATTGATCTGAATTATCCTTCGTGAGGAATGAGTCAATAAAATAACGTTTGTTTTGTAAAAAAGTTCCTCACAGTGCACCCCGGTTGGATGAGCAGGGAGCAGCGCTGCGTAAGGAATTTTCCGCACCAGAGGCGAAATGACGCCTGATTTAACACAGTCTTCCACGTTGCCGGCGCATCCGGCTACTCCATTGTCGGTTCTGCTTCGGCGCGTGGTGGGGTTAACCTTTGTTGTCGCCTTTGTAGAGGTTACGGTTTGTATGGATGTCGGAAAAATATATCCCGGCATCATGACCGGAAATACCGTGTAGTTCGGGCGATCTGTTGCGTTGCATTAGTGGGAAAACGCAGCCCTTACCGGAACTGCAATCGGTTTGTTCTTCTGTGGATGTATGTGCGCCAGCCTGATCCGGCGCTACATGAAATGGCCGTACTGGGAGCTTTTGTTGATGGCCGCAGTGCTTATTGTGGTCACCTTTGCGCGTCTTTTACCTTCGTTACATCATGTTATTGAACTTCCATTGGATGATGTAAAAAACAATAAGATGAAACTAAGTATCAAATGTGATTTTTTACGGGACTTTATTGCAAAGCATCCCGAATATAAGGATCTCATTTCTTCTTGATAAAGGAGAGATACGCATCATCAAGTTTGTATATGGAATGTAGTTCTAACCTGTCGTTATGAGCTATGTTATAAGACCTAAAACTCCAAGGCTCTGTCGCGTTGGAACGATGGATCTGCCAAATCATGTTGTAGCGCTCAGGCGGCCAATCTAACGAAATGGAAAATTTCTCTGGTAACACAATGGCTTTCGCCAGTGCAGCAAGCCCTTGGTGTTGCCAGCAGACGAGAGATGTCCCTTTTAGGTTAGCAAGAACAGAACCAAACTCTGTTTCTTCATGTAGTGCCCAAGTCAGATCAATAGGACACTGTAATATTTCAGACAAAGGTAAAACAGTTTGCTCCGGTCGCCTGCTATGGCCGCCACCGGGGCGGAATGCGGAAGCAAAAATACGGTCCGGTAACGGTAGCATCCTGTCTCTGGAAACAAAAAGTGCGGCCAGTTCTTTTGCTTGCCTCCAGCCCTCCAAGCTTAATGAATAAGGATCATCTTGCCCATCACGGTCCAGCCCGGTTTCATGCAGATACTCTTCTGGTTTTTTCGCATGCCGTATTAGAATAATATTTGATGAAACCATGACAGATCCTGATATTTCGCCAAAGACTTTACATCATTTGATGAAGCAGGAAGTAAGGAAAGAGTTCCCTTTTTTATTTGAAGAATTTTCTTTCAATCTTTGAAACTCCATTCGAACCAAAAGGTTTGTCATAAGAACGATAGCGATATCTTACATACCATTATGGTTGAGGATCTGCTGTCGAAAATGGAGAAGATCAATGGGCCTCTTTTTCAAACCAATAAAAACCCTCGACGATCTGTTTGTGCATACTCTTCAGGATATTTATTATGCTGAAAATCAGATCGTCAAAAACTTGCCTACCATGGTGGAAACAGCTTCTGATCCAGAATTGAAAGCAGCTTTTCAGCTTCATCTGGAAGAAACAGAAGAACAAATTCGCCGGTTGGAACAAGTATTTCAGATGCACAGTCAGCCCGTTAAGGGTGTGACATGCCAGGCGATGAATGGCATTATTGCTGAGGCAAAAGAAATTATCAGTGATTGTGATGATGCTGAAGTGTGTGACGCAGCTATGCTTTCAGCCGCTCAGGCCATAGAGCACTATGAAATAACCCGTTATGGTAGCTTAATTTCTTATGCCATACAGCTTGGCCGTTCTGATTGTGCAGCCATTCTGCGGCAGACCCTTGAAGAAGAGAAATCTGCCGATCAGAAATTAACCCGCATTGCTGAAAAAAGCGTGAATCAGCACGCGGTATGATGCGGGGAAGTTTTCTGATAGCCAAGCAAAGGTTCTTTTTGCTCGGATCATATAATCAATGGTCTACCCTCTTTAAGCAATATGGAGATATTTACTGGCAACTGGCGGTTATATAACCGCCAGTAAATACTAGCGAATATCTTCCAAAATGTTTGGCACTTTATAGTGAGTAGTGGATGGAACATTTCTTATAACAGTAGAAAGAAGAGACAATGTCATTCCTACATAACTTTTCCTGCCGACGATGTTTTAATCGTACATTTGGTGCTGCACTTGTTGTAGCCCCATTTGCGGCCTTATCCGGAGGTAAAGCTAATGCGGCTGATAAGAAGCTGATGCCCGTTTCAGGAAGCTCAAAATCAATGCGGAGCCACGTTCTCGATACAGCGGCTGACGCCTTGCAGGTTAAAAAACCTATTGATGCTATGAGTGAATATTTGAATGGATTCCATTTTTATGCTGACGATATGGGCCGACAAGTCGAAGCTAATCATTTTTGTACGCATCTGACAGAAGATTTTCATCAGTGCGTGATTTATGAAGCTAATCAGCCAAATGCTAGACTTATTGGAATTGAATATATTGTGAGTGAAAAAATATTTAAAACGCTTCCTGAAGAAGAAAAGAAACTATGGCATAGCCATCACTATGAGGTAAAATCAGGTATGCTTGTTGCACCTGGGGTTCCCAATCCGGGCGAGCATGCGTTTATGGCCGATCTGGTAAACACTTATGGGAAAACTTGGCATACTTGGCAGATAGATCGGGATCATGATCTTCCACTCGGTATTCCTCAACTGATGATGGGGTTTACCAAAGATGGCCAAATCCGACGGGATTTTTTAGACGACCGGGATAGGCGTTTCGGTATTTCCACTCAGAGTGAGAGAGAAAACCGCGCCGATATACCAACACCAGATGTCGTGGCAGGAGCGAACTCATGGCAGAGTGGCACCACAATGCAATTGCAGCTTGTAGAAATGCCTGTAAAAAATATTAAAAGATGATTTCCCTTTGCTGTATAGGAAAACTGCCTGTCTGCTCGGTATCTGGCAGACAGGCATTACCTATTTTATGAAGGAACTCGAATTCATTAAATAGCAGTTTGGAAAGCGTTCTCTTTTTAGGTGCTAAAGTCCAAGATCGGAAAGCCCAGGATGATCGTCCGGTCGGCGTCCTTGGGGCCAATGAAACAAGCGGTTTTCTGCTTCGATAGGTAAATCATTAATTGATGCAAAGCGGCGGCGCATCAGCCCATCGGGATCAAATTCCCATACCTCATTGCCGTAAGATCGAAACCACTGTCCCGCGTCATCATGCCATTCATACGCAAAGCGAACAGCCATGCGGTTATTGCGAAAACCCCAGAGTTCCTTAATGAGGCGATACTCATGCTCTGTTTTCCATTTGCGTTCCAGAAAATCCACTATTTCATTACGGCCATGAATAAATTCCGTCCGGTTGCGCCATTGACTATCTACAGTATAAGCCTGTGCCACTTGTTCAGGGTTTTGGGAGTTCCAAGCATCTTCGGCAAGGCGGACTTTGCGTGTTGCGCTCTCGATATCAAAAGGTGGAAAGGGCGGTCGTGACATAGATAGACTCCTGATCTGATGCAGCATTTAACGTTGCTACAGCGCAGTGTTTCCTTTGCAACGTTGATTGAAGTGATAATGGTCCCTCATTTCAGGGCATGATCAGAACCGTTGACTTTTTACTCTATCCGGATTTCCAGCCGCTTGATACTGCCGATACCATAGTGTTTGAACTCACAGGCCATCTAATGAGTAAGAATTATGGTCTGAACATGGATGTTTCGAAAAAGAATTTATTATTTATATGTATTTCATTTTATGGGGGCGGTTTTTGCTGCTCGTACAACATAGGAAGCGCCGATGTTACGGGCCTGCCTAAAAATGACAACGTAGAGGTCAAGTTGATGTGCTTACATCAGGCAGGAAATTTCTGTTAGTTTTGGCTGGTTATCTGAAACCTGTTTTCAGTTTTAATAGGGATGTTTTATGTTTACTTGCGTCGGCTACGCTGCCTCCAGCGCCACTACTCCGCTGGCTCCTTTTACCTTCCAGCGTCGTGATTGCGGCCCTCTCGATGTGCAGATTGATATCACCCATTGCGGTATCTGCCATTCTGACATTCACACTGTTCGGAGCGAATGGGGCCCTGCGTCTTATCCATGTGTGCCCGGGCATGAAATCATCGGGCGCGTTGCTGCCGTGGGTGTGGATGTAACGCGCTTTAAGCCCGGTGAGTTGGTAGGTGTGGGGTGTATGGTTAATTCCTGCCAGACATGTGCTTCTTGTGAAGCCGGGTTAGAGCAGTACTGCGATGCCGGACCAACGTGGACTTACAATAGCCCAGACCCCGATTTTTCCAAAACGGATGCCTATACGTTTGGTGGATATTCACGCGCAATCGTGGTGGATGAACGTTTTGTGCTGCGTGTGCCTGAAAATTTGGATCCGGCTGCTGCAGCGCCTTTGCTTTGTGCGGGCATTACCACATGGTCTCCGCTATCGCATTGGAAAGTGGGGGTTGGCCATAAGGTTGGCATTGTTGGGTTAGGTGGGCTTGGCCATATGGCAGTAAAGTTTGCTGTGGCACTGGGGGCGGAAGTAACGCTTTTCACCACCTCTGCAAATAAGGTGGAAGATGGCAAACGCTTGGGGGCTCATCGCGTGGTTATTTCGCGTGATGCAGAGGCCATGGCAGCAGAAGCCAACCAGTTTGATTTTATTTTGGATGCTGTTTCTGCTGAGCACGATATTAATGCCTATCTTGCGTTGCTCAAGCAGGACGGACACATGGTTCTTGTTGGTCTGCCAGAAAAGCCGATGTCCATTGGCGCGTTCAGCCTTGTGGCTAAGCGGAGAAGCCTTGCGGGTTCAGCCATCGGCGGCATTCAGGAAACACAGGAAATGTTGGATTTCTGCGGCAAACACAATATTACAAGCGATATTGAAGTTGTGCGCGCAGATCAGATTAACGAGGCCTATGGGCGGGTTTTGCGTTCTGATGTAAAATACCGCTTTGTTATAGATATGGCTTCCATGCCGAACAGTGTTGAAGCCTAACACGAGGGCATTACAGCTTTTGTGCAGCATAGTTTTACAGCTATTTTTCTACGGGGCCAGATCATGATGGCCCCGTAGATGCAGGATGGATGCGATATTTCTAAAACCTTACATCCGCTTTTAAGTAGTAAAAACCACCATTGATACCAAGCTGTGATGTGCTCATGTAATACTGAGGCACGCCAAGGTAGCGGTTACTGTCTGGCACGCGTGAGGGCAGGGCATTGAACAGGTTGTTTGCCCCAAGCGTAAAGGATAGTTGCGGCATAACCCGGTACGTAATGTCCAGATTGGTTACAAATTTGGGCGTGTTGTGGAATTGCGTAAAGGAATAAGCGCTTACGCTGGCGCTATTGGTTGGCCCTGTATAGTCAGTAAGTTCTGAAGTGGTTTGTCCCCAGCGTATTTCATGCACGCCTACAGTCCATTTGCCATCACTGCTGGTAAAGCGGCCACCCCAGATCATTTTGCTACGTGGGTAAGCTGTTGTGATGTAGGCAATACTTTGGGCTGTAAGCAGGGGCGTGCCATCTGCTGCGTTGCTTTGGTGTGTCAGGCGCGTGCGGTTCAGGTTGATGCCCACATCCCAGTCAATACGGCCTATTGTAGGGCTTAATTCCGTTGGATATGTGGCGGTAATATCCAGCCCTTGCGTGCGCGTGCTGGCCACGTTTGCAAACCAGTGGGTGGAAAGAGAACTACCCCACGTGGCGGCATCAGCCGGAAGTGTAAATCCGTTCATTTGCAAGGCAGAAAGAGCATCCGTGCCATATACGTTACCGCCCGGCAGGATCTGATCGCGCAGGTTTATCTGGTAAACATCTGCCGTGATATGCAGCCGTTTGACGGGCTCAAGCACAATGCCTCCAGAAACATTGGTGGAGCGTTCTGGTTTAAGCGCACTGGCGCCATTTGCACGCGCACCAGGTGAGTTTGCTGCAATAATGCCACGCGCCGCTGTGGGAGAAACAGCAACGGCACTGTAATATTCTTGCGCCAATGTGGGGGCATGAAACCCGTTTGATATTGTTGCACGGAGGCCAAGCCACGGCAGCGGATCATAACGCAGCGCGGCCTTGCCTGTTTCCGTATCGCCTACATCTGTATAATGTTCGTAACGGCCCGCCAGATCGAGTTGCACGTTCTTGGCAAGATGAGTGGCAATATCAATATAACCACCAATAACATCGCGGCTATAATTGCCTGCATTGGCGGCTACTGTGCCCTGCAATGCATCAGACCCGCTGCTATAGGTGGAATCTGGAGATCCTGTGCCAATGCTGTAACTTTCGTAGCGATAGGATGCACCACCAGCTACGTTGATAGCATAAGGCCAGCCGGGAATATGGAAGGCCTTGCTGAGGTCAAATGTATTGCTCCATTGTTCATTATTGTAGCCCTGAGCATCAAAATTTGTAGGCGTGCGTCCTGTATCTGTTGAAAGGGCAAGGTTGGCTGAATTGGCAATTCCGATCCGGTCATAATCACGCCCGTAAACGGATGACAGATCCCAGTGCCAGTTATCAATTTCGCCACGTAGGCCTGCTGTTACTTCCCAATCATTTTCATCCATTGTCATGACAGGGGAATAGCCATTTGGATAAATGGCGGCATAAGCCGGGTAATTATCCAAAGAGCTGGCCGTTCGATAATTCTGGAAGGATTCAGCATGGCGGTGCGCATAGGTGGCTACCGCATAAGCTTCCAGATTATCCAGTATATGATATCCGGCTTTTACAGCCACGGTCTCGCGCGTTTGTTCAGGCTGACCTAGAAGTTTGTTGATTTTTGTGTTCGTGCGCAGGTCTGGTGCACTACGGTATGTGTGATCTTCATGCACATAATCACCGCTGACATGGATGTACCCGCGATCTGTCAGCTTTGCGCCGCCATCCATGTAAATGCCTTGCTCAAACCCATCCTTTGAGGCCGTGATGCCCGTAAGGGATTGGGCATGAAAGCCATGATCCTGCTTTTTAAGAATGATGTTCACCACACCAGCCACAGCATCTGATCCGTACTGGGCTGATGCGCCATCTCGCAAAATTTCAACATGATCAATGGCAGCAAGAGGTATCATGTCTACATCAACAGGCGTACTTCCCTGTTGGGGGCCGGGATCTGCATAAATATTGGCGGTGGTGTGCCGACGCTTACCATCCACAAGCACAAGAGTTTCATTCGGGCTTAGCCCACGCAAGCTGAAGGCCGATGTAAGGGCACCTGCATCGTAACCACTGGTTGGCATGGTTAAAGAAGGGGCAAGTTGGGTGAGTGCTTCACGGAGAGAGGGCATGCCTGTTTCTGAAAGCTGGCGTGCCGTAATGATATCTACAGGTGAAATACTATCTCGTGCCTTTTTGCCAATTTCACGGGTGCCGGTCACAATAACGGCTTCAGTACCGCCAGTTACGGGTTGTGCTGCAACAGGATGCGGATCGGATACCGTTAATTGCCGGGCGCGGGAGGTTGAAGGGGCTTTTTTCCCTGTGGTTTGATGCTGTTTAGGTAAGGAGCTGCTTTCATTCTGGGCATGCACCGGCTCAGCCAATAAGCAGAATATGGAGGTTGTTCCCAAAAAGAGAGGGCGTGTGATGTTAGCTGGACGAGCCATGATCGAACGGGATGAACGCACAATAAGCTCCTGAAAAACGCATAGAATTCCTAAAAACACGATCATATAAGTAGATTAATATTTTCAACATATTTTTTGTATTATGTGGAGGAACTTTAAATTTGTGGCGTATTTGCAACATTTGAGAGAACCCACTTTGGTAGGCATAAACCGTTAAATGCGATTATAGTTCTATGGGAAGCTGAGAGCATATTTTAATAAATTTTCCCGCCAACCAAGGGTTCGGATAAAATGCTGGTTAAGGCGGTTTCGTCAGCTTCAGGCCGGAGTAAGGCAGGAGGCAGCAGCACGGATCGTTATGGAGAGAATGCCCATTCTGCCATGATGTAGATGGTCATCTAGAGACAGCGCAGCGTTGCCATTTGTGCATGCACAATCAATCCATAATACTCAGCTTGTAACGTCCGTCGTTTGGGTTATTTTCTTAAATATTATTCAAACAAATATTTGTAATGGATGAATTTTCCGTCTGCGAAAGCAATAAGAGCAGCCAATAATTAAACCCTTCACAATGACAAATATACAAGGTTTGCTGACAAACGGGAATTGAAAAAAAGTTGACACCAAGCAACTGTTTGGTTTTTTCAAATAGAAGCTTAAAATAAATTTATATCTCTGGTATGCTGAGTCTTAACCTTGATAAGGAATTAAGCTGGAATGAAGAAGGTGGCTAAACTGCCAGACCTACGCATACACATGAAATTACGCCATTTCAGGCTTGTTGAAATGCTGGTTGCAACCAAAAGTATTCGGCTTGCCGCAGAGCAGCTCAATATTACGCCAGCAGCTGTTTCAAAATCTTGTCTGGAATTAGAAAACATTCTTGGCATAAAGCTTTTTATTAGAAATAAAGGCGGCCTGATTCCAGATCCTATTTGTGAACGCTTTATTATTGCGGGCAGAAGAATTGATTCTGAACTTAAAAATCTTACAGCCGATATTATGCTGTACGAAGAAAGTTTTCATGGAAACGTAAAAATTGGTTTTCAGGCAACATTGTTGCAAGATCCAATTGTAAGAAGCGTTGCCAAAATAAAAAAGACCCATCCCGGCCTGAACTTGACGCTTGAATATGCATCCCGCCAACAACTTCTGTCTGGCTTGGCGGCCAACCATTATGATTTTGTTTTTGTAAACCTTGCAGATATTCCGCAAAATAAACGCTTTGGTATCCAGCAGTTGGGTACGGAGCAATATGTTGTCGCGACAACAAAAGAAACTTTTTCAATCCCCGATGTTCTTGAAAAGTGGGATGAGTTTTCTACTGGAATATGGGTTATCCCTATCTCCGGAATGGCTATGAGAGATCGATTTGATAGTGTTTTAGCTGCAAGAGGTCTTTCTCTTCCTTCTCGGCGTATTGAAATCAATTCTGTTGTGGGGGGGGAAAGAATAGTCGCTCTTGCAGATGCATTTACCCTGCTTCCCTTGACGATGCTAAGGGAGCTTGGTCGCGATATTATTGATCCCGAAACAAAGTTAAGATTTTTGCCTGAAATGCAGTTGGAAGTAGGAATGGTCTATTTGCAGGACACGCAACTTAGCGCCGCAGCACAATATGCCAGTGATTTTATAGTTAATAAAATAACAAAAACAATTTAATAAAATATATATTCATTGTTTTGTTGATATTCTTGATAACAGGGGCAGATTACGCGCGGTTACGCCTCTTCACATGTAAATTTGAGCTTTCCTATTTACGCTCAGCAAGGGTTACGCAATAAGGGGCCTCCGGTTTTGCTTATTCCATTTTAGTTATCTGAGGCCCAATGATCCGTCTTGACACTATCAGCAAGTACAATGGCCATCGTGTCATTTTTGTCGATGCCTCTGCTTCGCTCCAAAAAGGTGAGAAAATCGGGCTAGTTGGGCCAAATGGTGCCGGTAAGACAACATTGTTCCGCCTTATTACAAAAGAAGAAGAGCCCGATGAAGGGAATGTCTTGATTGATCGGGGCATCACAATCGGTTTTTTCAATCAGGATGTGGGGGAGATGGCCGGCCGCAGCGCTGTGGCAGAGGTTATGAATGGTGCTGGCCCGGTTGCCGAGGTTGGGGCTGAACTGGCCGAGCTGGAGGCCGCGCTAGCAGATCCAGAACGCATGGATGAACTGGATGCCATTCTCGAACGGTTTGGCGAAGTGCAAGGGCGGTTTGAGGAGTTAGGCGGCTATGCGCTAGATGGCCGCGCGCGCGAAGTTTTGCATGGATTAGGCTTTAGCCAGGAAATGATGGACGGTGACGTAGGCCGTCTTTCTGGCGGGTGGAAAATGCGCGTGGCACTTGCGCGTATTCTGTTAATGAAACCAGACGTCATGCTGTTGGATGAACCAAGCAACCATCTTGATTTGGAAAGCCTGATCTGGCTGGAGCAATTTCTGGCTGGTTATGATGGCGCCTTGCTTATGACCTCGCATGACCGTGCATTCATGAACCGCATCATCAATAAAGTAATTGAAATTGATGGCGGTGTGCTAACCAGTTTTTCAGGTGATTACGAGTTTTACGAACAGCAACGCGCCTTAAATGAAAAACAGCAGCAGGCTCAGTTTGAGCGCCAACAGGCTATGTTGGCCAAGGAAGTGGCGTTTATCGAACGTTTCAAGGCGCGGGCTTCTCATGCCGCACAGGTGCAGAGCCGCGTTAAGAAATTAGATAAAATTGACCGTATTGAGCCTCCAAAACGCCGCCAAACGCTTTCCTTTACTTTTCCTCCTGCTCCACGTTCTGGTGATGCTGTTGTTAACCTGCGTGGTGTGGATAAAGCATATGGCAGCCGAGTGATTTACAAAAACCTTGATCTGTTGATCCGTCGGCAAGAGCGTTGTTGCGTGCTGGGTATCAACGGGGCAGGGAAATCAACTTTGTTGAAGCTTGTTACCGGAAGCACAGAACCAGATGCAGGCACGGTTACCCTTGGTGGTAGCGTCAAGATGGGATATTTTGCGCAGCATGCCATGGACCTATTGGATGGTGACCGTACTATTTTTGAAACGCTCAATGATGCTTTCCCGCTTGCATCTCAAGGATCATTACGGTCATTAGCGGGCAGTTTTGGCTTTTCTGGCGATGATATTGATAAATTATGCCGCGTTCTTTCCGGAGGGGAAAAGGCGCGTTTGGTTTTGGCATTGATGCTGTACGATCCGCCGAACTTTTTGGTGCTTGATGAACCAACGAACCACCTTGATATCGCAACCAAGGAAATGTTGATTACAGCTTTGGCCGATTATGAAGGCACAATGCTTTTTGTTTCCCATGATCGTCACTTTCTAGCTGCTCTTTCCAATCGTGTTCTGGAACTTACCCCAGAAGGGCTTCTCCGTTACGATGGTGGATATACGGAATACGTTGCGCGAACCGGACGTGAAGCGCCAGGACTGCATGAGTGATGCATTATTCAAACTGAACTTGGATTTTATTCCGATACAGTTCGGCCCGTATCTTCTTTTACAGATTTCAAACCATGGGCTTACCATGGTTTCTGTAAGAAGTGCGGGCGATTGTGCTGTCTTGTAGCGCAATAAAAGTAGATGTGTTGCTTAATAGGTAGAAGATTGGAAGAGTAAGTTTTTTCGGCCCATGTGAATAAAAATATGTTGGCTACACGGGCAACGAAAGAGAGTGAGTTAATTTTCTCACCTATTTTTCAAAATATTATGAATATTCATTGTAGTAAATGCATAAAAACATAAAGAAAAATATCTTGTTTATTTTAGTATCGTATCGGTTTTCTTATAAAATATTTGTAATCATTTTCCTTTTTTGAAACTTCACACAGACCGAGAGGTTTTGTGTCTGGCGGCTAGATTAAAAGACCGTCTCATCTCAAAAAAAGGAAGAGCACAATGGTCAATCAAGGCGGCAGCCATGAACAGCACGTAAAAGCTGGTGAGCAAAGCCATAAAAACACCGGTAGTTCGCATACTGAAAAGAATGCGGGGGAACATAGCTCTGGCACACGGGGCGGCACGCATGAACAACACGTTAAGGCTGGCGAGCAGAGCCACAAAAATGCTGGCACATCGCACGATGAAAGAAGCCAGGGTGAACAGGGCTCTGGCACGCGCGGCGGCACGCATGAACAGCATGTAAAAGCTGGCGAGCAGAGCCACAAAAATACAGGAACATCGCACGATGAGAGGGGCACGGGCGAACATAGCTCTGGCACTCGGGGCGGCACACATGAGCAACATGTTAAAGCTGGCCAGCAGAGTCATAAAAACACCTGACTTCGTGCTCAATACTGGAGGCATCAGCAAGATTGCTGGTGCCTCTAGGCACAGAATGTTTGGATGCAGGTAGCAGGAAGAATAGTGTTTTCATTGGAAGCAGTATTTTTATAAATTTACCTACTTGTAGATAAAAATTTCATATATTTCTGAAATTGAGCAAACAGCTTAAATATTTCTCAATATAAAGTGAGCATTTTGCGTTCATGAGGCATGGATCTGTCATCGTAGGCCATACGTTACACGTATAACGTTTTGCGAAATTGGGATGCCTAAGGATGCTGGCTTCAGATGGAAAGATTGTTAAAAACGACCTTTCTACCTTTCAAACAGATCTCAAAAATCTGCTCGATAGGTGGAAATATGCTTCTCCCATGCCTGCGGAAAATGTTTTTCCAACAGATATTCTCAATGCCTTCCGTGAGATTGGCGCATTAAATGCTCTTTTGTCGCACGAAGAGGGAGGGCTCAACCTGTGTCGGTCATTAGAAGGAGGGTTTGCGCTTTTAACTCTTCTGCGGCGAGCGGGGTATTTGAATCTTTCATTGGGGCGATGTTTAGAAGGGCATGTCAATGTTGTCCGATTGATAGAGCTTTATGGCACATCAGAGCAACGTCATGAGTTTGCTCAGCGCCTCCGAAGCGGAATATTAGCAGGCATTTGGGTTACGGATGGCGTTCCCCCTGTTACGATCAAGCAAGAGAATAGGGGTTACAGGCTTGCTGGTATCAAGGGGTTTGCCAGCGGTGTTACGCAAGTCAAGCTGGCCCTTATAACCGCCATAACACCACAAGGGCATTCCATAATGGTTCTTGCCCCCACAACTGAGTTCGGCAGAAGGCAGTCTGGTCCCGGAAAGTTGATGGGGATGCAAGCAAGCGGCACAGGTGCCTACGATTTTACAGATATTGTTATTTCTTCAGATTGTATTCTTGGCTCAGTCGGAGACTATTTACGGCAACCTGAATTTTCTGCCGGGGCTTGGCGTGGATCTGCTGTAGCCCTAGGGGGAATGGACCGACTGGTTGACCTTTTGCGGCAGGAACTTCTGGATAGGGAGCGCGCAAACAATCCGCATCAGCTGTATCGGCTTGGAGAGGCTCTTATTTTACAGAAAACGGCGAGCATGTGGGTTCAGGAGGCTGTCAAAGCAGCCTATGCGGCCAAGATGAAGCCAGCAGACGTGATTGCAACAGTTAATCTCGCACGCCTTGCCGTTGAACGCGCAGCGTTGGAGTTGATCACGCTTGTTCAAAGAAGCTTGGGAGTGTCGGCTTTTGTAAGAGGGAGGGCCGTAGAATTGGTCATGAGGGATTTGATGACCTATCTGCGGCAGCCCGCACCAGACGAAGCTTTGACTGAGGCCGCAGCCTGGTTTGTCAACCATGATTGGCCCAAGGGGGAACTATGAAAGTTCAGCAGGTTATCGAGCATTTTTCTGCCCTCCCAAATGCCTCTTTCGATAAAATTGCGCCGGGAACATCACTTATATTAGCCCCGCATTCTGATGATGAAAGCTTGGGGTGCGCTGGTTTTATAGCAACGGCAGTGCAGCATGGTCGGCCTCCGGTGGTGGTGATTGTTTCGGACGGTTCCGCTTCCCATCCAAGCTCTCATACATGGCCACCTGAGCGTCTCGCTTTGTGTCGGCAGACAGAAAGTCGAAATGCAGTTGCTGCGCTCGGCCTTACCGCTGATCGGTTGCTGTTTCTAGGTTTGCCTGATGCAGCAGTTCCAACCGTAGGCACAGTTTTTGAAAATGCAGTGCAATATTTCCGCTCTCTTGTAAGCCAGTATAATTGCCAAAATATTCTTGTGCCATGGCGTCACGATCCGCATTGTGACCATGTGGCTGTATGGAGTATGGGGCAAAGGCTAAAATCCTTACAGCCAGCGTTGAGAATATTATCCTATCCTGTTTGGGGGCTTATACCAACCGTTGCTTGAGGTGACTCAGGGGGTACCCATCGGGTCAAAAATGTGATTCACAGGATGCTGAGTATTCTCAGAAGGAGGCATTCTGTATGGGCAGCCCTCTGTCCCTGCGTGACGATCATGATAGTTCGGAGTTGCGGCACCTTGCGCGCAGAAGCCGGCATGCGGGTCAGTCGCGTCGCCTGCTGGCGCTTGCGGCGATTTATGATGGCGCCTCGCGCGGCGAGGCGGCCCTGCTTGCTGGGACAGACCGTCAGAGTATCCGTGACTGGGTGGTGCGTTTCAATGCGGATGGCCCGGATGGCCTTGTGGATCGTCATGGCGGGGGACAAAAAGCCCGCCTGACACCACAGATGCTGTCTGCCCTGAAAACCCGGCTCGAAGAAGGGCCAATTCCTGCGGTGCATGGTGTTGTCCGCTGGAGACTGTGCGATCTGTGCGCCTGGCTGCATGAGAGCTATGGCGTCACCCTGTCGGAAACCCGTCTGGGTCAGATTATACGTCGTGAAGGGTTTCGTCTGCTGACAGCCCGGCCACGGCACTACCGCCAGGATACAGAAGCGCAGGACATTTTTAAAAAGAGTTCCCCGGTGTCATGGCGGCAATCAGGGCCAGATATCCGGGAAAAGACATCGAAATCTGGTGGTCTGATGAGGCGCGGATCGGCCAGAAAACGAAGCTGACGCGGCGGTGGGCGAAACGGGGCACCCGGCCCCGGGCTGTAGCTGACCTGCGCACCAGATCCGCGTGGATTTTCGGGGCTATCTGCCCTGAAAAGGGAACGGCAGCAGGCCTCGTGCTCCCTGTCTGCAACCTACACGGAATGCAACTCCATCTCGCGGAGATTTCACGCACAGTCGCGCCGGGCGCTCACGCCGTCCTCATAGTGGATCAGGCGGCCTGGCACACCAGTCAGAAACTGAATGTGCCTGAAAATATCACTATTTTCCCACTGCCTCCCCGGGCTCCTGAACTGAACCCAGTGGAAAATCTCTGGCAGTTCCTGCGCAATACGTGGCTCTCAAACAGGATATTCAGAACCTATGACGATATCATCGATATCGCCTGCCATGCCTGGAACCAGCTCGTCGATCAACCTTGGCGCATCATGTCAATCGGACTGCGCAATTGGGCTCATGGGTTATAGCAATCAACGGTTGGTATTACGCTTCCCCCTGAAATGGATATTGAGGAAGCATTACCTGTTGGATGGCGCCTGAATATTGAGGGTTTTCTGAGCCAGAAACGGAATGCCATTCAGGAATATAGAAGCCAGATGGGATTGGTTGTGGAAGATGATCCAAATGGTTTTGTTTTGCCAGAACATTTATTGGAAAAAATGCTTCAGCCCTATGAAGTGTTCATTACATCATGAGTAATGAGACGTGGAAACCGGGTGTTTTTGAAAATCTCTTTCAGAAAAGTCCGGATCCGTGGAATTTTGAAAATAGTCTTTACGAGCAGCAGAAACTCACAAGGGTTCTACAATGTCTTCCTGCGGGGCCGGTTTCTTTGGCTGTAGAGTTGGGGTGCGCAATTGGTGTAAGCACTTTGGCACTCGCAAAACATTGCAAGCGTATTGTGGGTATAGATGCTTCGGAAACTGCTCTTGCTATAGCCAAAAGACGATGTGCACAGCAAAAACATATCAGTTTTATCAAGGCTTTTTTGCCGCAATTCTATCCTGCGGCAGAAGTATCTGGGTGCGGTTTGGTTCTTATTTCAGAAGTTCTCTATTTCCTCAGTCCGTTAGATATCCAGTGCCTTGCTGAATGTGTAATAAAAAGTTTGAAATCAGATGGCAGTATTCTGATTGTAAACTGGATTGGCCCGACAGATACACCCTGCACAGGGGATGAGGCCGCGGACTGTTTTATTCAGGCCTGTCAGAACCAGCATTGGCGACAGGATCATAGTGAACGCGGGGAGGGATACCGTATTGATCGGTTGTCTTACTTCCCCAATCCTCAGAAAGGCAATATTCTGTACGACGGAGAAAGTTGAGAACGCGCTCGGCACGTTTATAGTGCTTGGGCAGATCCTCCCGAAGGATGCGGGTGGGTAAAAGTTCAGTATGTGCCTTGCTTATGGGAGCAGATGGGTTTGTCTGTCGGTAAGCAAGTTCTCTGCGAACGCGGAATAACCGTCTGGATACCGTCTCAAAAGCATCATCAATATATTTGTCTTGCGCGATCATTCTTCGTGCCAGAGTTTCTGCCATACCTCCTTGCGCACGGCCTGCAAGGCGCGCAGAAACATAAACAATTACTTCTGGCGCGTGACGTACGCAAATGTCATGTTGCCTTAAGGCTTCATAAAACTGTCGATCTTCTCCGGATGGAACATTCGGAATTCCTCCTACCTGTGTCCATGCTTGGTGAGTGACTGCAATACTCGCTCCTGAATGTTCTATATGCCGAGGCCACGGATCATGAGGTTGCGGGTAAAGAAGCAAGGTAATCTGTTCCAGAAGGGCACCGTAAGCTTGTTCTGCTCTTTCATCTTCATGGAGGTGTAGAGGAATTTTTGCATATTCAGACGGTAAAAGCTGAGCTTGCCCAAAAACAGCTTCAACAGGGTACTGTGCAAAAGCTTTAAGAGTGCGGTATATCCAATCTCTAGAAACCTCACCGTCAGCATCGGTCGTAAATAGCAGGGCATCATGAGGTGCATTTTTAGCCGCATACGCCATAGCTTCCCTGCGTGCTGTTCCTGCATTTGCTATGGTAGGATCATAGACGATTTGTATAATCTCCAGCGTGAATGGAAGCTTCTTCTGTAGAGATAACGCCCGTTTATAGGTTTGATCTGTGGTATTGTTAATCCACAGAATAACCTTGTCTGGAAGTGCAAGATATTGCGCTGCGAGTGCGAGCAAGCAGGGGATGATATGGTTTTCCTCATTGCAGGCTGGAATGACGATAATTTTCTGTTTTTTCCAAAATAGGTTTTGCCGGTAGGCAATATAGGGAATGCATAAAGCCTGATTATCAGGATCTTCTGAAGACATAATGATACGCCTCGTCAAAGAAGATAAGGTGATTTTTTAAAACGTATCAGAGGCATGAAAGTTCAATTTAATATTTCATAGCTCTGATAGCGATGGACACGTAATATCTTAAAGCATTGTGGTGTTTGTGAGAATTTACAGTCTCTTGGTGAGAGAGAGTGCTACTTTGTTTTTATTGCAAAGCAGGAAATTAATTGATCATGAGAAGTTGCTATACGGATACATCTTGGTTTTCTAAATATTCTGCTGATTGATGAAAGAATCTAAGGGTAAGATTTATCTTAAAAGTTAAGTGGAGATATGTATAATTACGGTATTTATTGATGCTTTGCGTAGCCGGTATATAAGAAAAATTTGACATAAGTGTCTATTTTAATTGGGCAATTATGAAGCTGCATTTTTTATATCTATAATTAAAAAATTATGTTTATACGTTATTTTAGGAAAACAATAATATATTATTTCTTTATATGACAATAAAATAAAAATAATATATTTAAAGTAATCATATTAACGATGGTAAAAATTAAAATAAATAAACAAGAAATATTAAAATAAAGTATAAAATAAGAATAATTTAAGTATTATTACTTAAATGGAATGTAATAGCAAAAATAAAATTAAATTAATTGACTCGAATCAATTACAAGTGTGTCAGTTCATATATATGTTGCGCAGTTCGGATAGAATAAATTCTAAGGAACTTCATTTTGCACGCATTCACCGCTCTTTTATCCGGCCTGTTTGGTGCGTGTCCGGAAATGGCTCTGTTTCTTGCGCTGGTTATAGGGTGCTGGATTGGGCGCTTTCGTTTCGGTTCGTTCCAGCTTGGTGGTGTAGCGGGCTCGCTTTTGGCGGCCGTGCTTATTAGCCAAGTGGGCGTTCATATTGATTCTGGCATCAAGAGCGTTCTGTTCGCTCTTTTTATCTATGCTGTAGGCTATCAAAGTGGCCCGCAGTTTTTCCGGTCCTTGGGGCGGCAGTCTCTTAAGGAAATTCTGATGGCTGTTGTGCTAGCTATTACGGGGTTAATTACCGTTGTAGCTGTTGCGCGCATATTCCATCTTGATAAAGGGCTTGCTGCGGGGCTTGCCGCAGGTGGGCTTACCCAGTCAGCCATTATTGGTACGGCAGGGTCATCATTGGAAAAAATTGGTCTGCCGCTTGCACAGGTGCAGCAGCTTCAGGGCAATGTTGCTGTTGGATATGCCGTAACGTATATCTTTGGTTCCATCGGGCCCATTCTTCTATGCGTTAACGTTCTGCCATGGTTCATGAAGCGTGGTATCCGTGAAGATGCCATCCGCGCTGAAGCCGAGCAGGCAGGCGGTGTGCATGTTATGGGCGAAGGTGAGGTTTCTGCTTTCCCTAATCTTGTTGGGCGTGCGTACCGTTTAACACAGTCTGATCTGACTGTTGCAAGCGTGGAAAGCATGGCCGCTGGTGTTACGGTAGAGCAGGTACTGCGTAATGGTAAACCGGCCGGAGTAGGGGCCGACACGCCGTTATTGCCGGGTGATCAGGTTCTGCTTGTTGGGCAACGCCCTAATGTTCTGGCCGCTGGGCAGAACATCGGGCAGGAAATTGGTGAAGTTCCGGGTCTGGATCTTTCCCTCATTCGCCGGGATGTTGTCTTGTCCCGTAAGGATTTTGTAGGAAAAACTGTTGATCAATGCGTGCAGTCTCTTTCTGCTGCTGTGCGCCATGGTGTTTACCTTGTTGCGCTCTCCCGCGCTGGTAAGGCCGTGCCTGTTACGGGCTCCATGCAGGTAAAAGACGGAGATATTGTGACGTTGCTTGGTACATCAGCAGATGTGCAGAGGGCAGCAGCACAAATTGGCACAATCCTTCTCCCCAGTATCAAAACCGATCTTGTTTTCCATTCTCTGGGTGTTGCCCTTGGTTTGTTGATTGGTTTGGGTGTGGTGCATATGGGGTCTGTTCCGCTTACACTTGGCAGTGGTGGCGGAGCTTTGCTGTCTGGGCTGTTGTTTGGTTGGTATCAAAGCCGCCATCCCGTTATGGGGAATATGCCGCAGGGGGCCTCAACTTTTCTGGTAGACTTCGGGTTGGCTGGTTTTGTGGCCGTAACTGGTTTGCAAACGGGCCAGCAAGCCATTGCCACCATCATGCAGCATGGCATAACGCTCTTTCTCTTGGGCGTGGTTGTTACACTGGTGCCACTTATCCTCACCATGCTCTTTGGGCGCTATGTGCTGCGCTATAATAATACAGCCATTTTTGCAGGTGCTCTGGCAGGTTCTCGCAGTGCCAACCCTGCCTTTGGTGAGGTGCTGAACAAGGCGGGTAACGCTGTTCCCACCACACCCTTTGCCATTACTTACGCGGTTGCAAACGTACTGCTTACGCTACTTGGACCACTTGTGGTCGCATTTTCCTGAATACTGAAAAAAGGAAACGCAATAATGACACTCGACTATTCGAAGTTTCGTGATCTCAGCCCATTTGAACTTAAAGATACGCTCATCAGTCTTGCTTCATCAAAGGCTGATCGCGTTATGCTAAATGCAGGCCGGGGGAACCCCAACTTTTTGGCAACACTGCCGCGTGCTGCTTTTTTCCTGCTGGGGCAATATGCTTTGGCAGAAGCGCGCCTATCTCTTTCCTACCTGTCACCGGGGCTTGGGGGCACGGTACGGATTGAAGGCATTGAAGCACGCTTTGATCGCTTTATTGAAAGCAATGAAGATAAAGAAGAAGCAGCACTTTTGGGGCATGCCCTAAGTTATGTGCGTGATCAGATGGGGCTGCCTGCCGATACATTTCTTGTTGAAATGGTGGAAGGTATTCTGGGCTGTTACTATCCAACTCCCCCACGTATGCTGACACTGAGCGAGAAAATTGTTGGCCAATATGTGCTGCGTGAAATGGTGGGGGGCCGGATCTCTCTGGATTCCACAGATTTTTTCGCAACCGAGGGCGGCACGGCGGCTATGGCCTATGTGTTTAATTCGCTCAAGCAGAATGATCTTATCAAAAAGGGAGATAAGGTGGCTATCGGTATGCCAATCTTCTCTCCCTATATCGAAATTCCACAGCTTGAAGAATACGGTCTTGAAGTTGTGCCTGTACAGGCAGATCCTTCTCTGGATTGGCAGTATCCGGAAAGCGAGTTGGAAAAGCTGCGTGATCCAGCAGTTAAAATGTTCTTCTGTGTAAACCCCAGCAACCCGCCATCAGTCAAAATGAATGATGCATCGCTGGAGAAAATTGCATCCATTGTTAAAGATCGTCCAGATCTGATGATCCTGACAGATGATGTCTATGGCACGTTTGCCGATGGCTTCCGCTCGCTGTATGCAATTTGCCCGCGCAATACGATCCTTGTTTACTCCTTCTCTAAATATTTTGGGGCAACGGGGTGGCGTCTCGGCGTTATCGGTATGCACAAGGATAACGCGATTGATGCACGTTTGGCGCAGCTTCCGGCAGATGCAAAAGCAGCACTGGCAAAGCGTTATTCCAGCCTGACCACAGATTCCGCTGATCTGAAGTTTATTGACCGGTTGGTGGCGGATAGTCGTGCTGTGGCACTTAACCACACGGCGGGCCTTTCTACGCCACAACAGGTTCAGATGGTGCTTTTCTCTCTGTTTGCACTTATGGATCACGAAGGCCGATATAAAGCTACACTCAAGAGTGTTATCCGCCGTCGAGAAGCCGCGCTCTACCATGAACTAGGTGTGGCACCATCAGAAGATGCAAACGCGGTAGATTACTACACGCTGATTGATCTGGAAGATACCTGCCGCGCTCTGTATGGCGAAGACTTTGCTCAGTGGATGCTCAAGCGTGCCAGCACAGGTGAAATTCTGTTCCGGATTGCAGATGAAACCGGTATTGTGCTGCTTCCCGGCGCAGGGTTTGGAACCACACGCCCATCAGCCCGTGCATCTCTCGCCAATCTGAATGAATTCCAGTATGCCGCAATTGGTCGTTCATTGCGCAAGATGGTTGAGGAATATCATGCTGAGTTTGTGAAGCCTCAGGCGTAATGAACGTTGTGTCTGGAAGGAGAGGGTTCTTCTTCCGGTAGGTTTGGTTTTTTAAACGATGAGAAGGAGAGGTAAGGGCATTCCCTTATCTCTCTGTGTCGGAAAGAGTGTTCTTTTATGGTTTCTGTGCGTGGTCTGCCTATTCTTGCTGCAATTTTGGGGGTAGCTTCTGTTATGCCTGTTTTTTCCCACGCAGAAGGGGCCAGTGCACCTCCTGCTGCGCATAAGCAGGTTTCCTTGCCGCGTGTGCTTGTGCTGGCTACAGGTGGCACAATATCCGGTAAGGCCGATACTCGTTCTGCCATTGGCTATGATGCTGGTGCCGTAACTGGTGAGCAGTTGATTGCAGGTGTGCCGGGAGTTGAAAAACTGGCACAATTGCAGGTGGAGCAGATCTCCAACATTGCTTCTCAGAACATGAACAGTCAGGTTTGGTTCAAGTTGGCTGAACGTATTCGGCAAGCGTTTGCCAATAACGAAGCTGATGCCGTTGTGATCACTCACGGAACTGACACGATGGAAGAAACGGCCTTCTTCCTGGATAACGTGATTGGGGATGCACGCCCGGTTATTTTAACCGGGGCAATGCGGCCAAGTACGGCCATTAGTGCAGATGGCCCCGCTAATATGTATGAAGCCGTAAAGGTAGCGGCAGACCCGCAGGCCCGCGGAAGAGGCGTTCTGGTTGTGCTGAATGATGAAGTGCAATCTGCGCGTGGCGTGAGCAAAATGCATACAACTGCGCTGCAAACATTCCACTCACCTAATCTGGGCCCAGTGGGTTATGTTGATCCGGCAAGCGTGCGCTTTGTTGCCCCTGCCAAACCTCAGCAGCATCTTGATTTACCGGCAGATCACAAATTGCCACGGGTGCAAATTGTATATGCCCACGCAGATATGGATGCCCAGCAAATAGATGATGCCGTAAAAGATGGGGCTCGGGGTATTGTCATTGCAGGTATGGGGGATGGAAATGTCTCAACAGATGCCTTGGCTGGCATAGAACGCGCCACAAAGGCTGGCGTGGTTGTTGTGCGTTCTACCCGCGTAGGCAACGGTTTTGTAAACCGCGATGTGGAAGTGGATGATGATCACTACGGGCTTGTGGCCTCTATGGATCTGAACCCACAAAAGGCACGGATACTTTTGCAGCTTCTGCTTGCTAATGGAAAAACCTCAGCAGCAGATATTCAAAAAGCTTTCAGCGTAGGCTTTTGAGCAGAAAAAAACTCAGCAGGATGAGTAAGTGAATGAGAGCACGCCTTAAGCAATGGGCATATGCAGGTGGCAAGGTTTCCGTAAGAAAAGCGTTTGTCTGCTTTCTTGCGTCTAGTGGGAGCTTTGCATCCGCCCATGCAGATCAGTGGTATACAGGCTCGCTCGTTTCCCCTTCCGGCACAACGCGGGAAGGGGTGCTGAATGTTGAACCTTATTATTCCTATAGCCAGCCCTTAGGGTCTTTTGATGCGCATGGGCGGGCAGAGCCTGCATCTCACCCTATGCAACGCATGTTTTCCAATTCAACTCTTTGGAAATACGGGATTTCTCAGGATTTCAGCATTCAGGTCCATACCATTGTAGATTATGGATGGAAGCATGCAGATGGCCATTCTCATGGCCCCAAAACAGGTGATGTGCCTGTTGATCTTATCTATCGTTTGGTGCGGCCTAATCCTAAACGTTACATTCCGGCGTTTAACCTGTTTGCGGGCATGATTTTTCCCACAGGGGATTACAAAAAACTTGGTGATGCGCAGGACGGAGTAGGGAGCGGTGCATACGTTTTCCGTTTTGCCTTGACTGAGCAATCTACTTATACATTACCGGGCAACCATGAACTGCGCCTGCGTGTGTGGAACTGGTTCCGGCGTGCTGTAACATCAGCTAAACTTACGGATGTGACCAGTTATGGCACTGCTCACGGTTTCCGTGGCCGTGGTCAACCGGGAATGAGCGGCCAGACGGGTTTTTCATTAGAATATGGTTTAAGCCAGAAATGGGTTCTGGCCATGGACCTTGCGCGAGACTGGTCTAATGGGTCCACGCTTCGTGGGCATGATGGTAACGGCAATTACATCCATAAAACAGGAACATCCGGAACGGATTGGCAAATTGCCCCTGCGTTTGAATATAACTGGAATGCACGTTGGGGGGTTATTGTGGGCTCGGCATTTTATTTTGCAGGACACAATAAGAGTATTCAGGTTTCCCCACAATTTGCAGTCAATGCCATGTTCTAAGGCTGGCTCTGTAAGGTTTTTGAGTATTGGTTTAACGCGAGAAGAGTTTTTATAGATAACATTTGTGATGACAAGAACAGTGGTGGATGCCGTGTTCTTGTCTGCTGTCTGCTGTCTGCTTTGGTGATTTTAACCAGATATCTGTCATAACGATTCAATGATATTTTGGTGCTTGATGCTCATTTCAAAGTGAGAATTAAAAAATCTCAGTATATGTATTATTGAGAATAATTTGCATTATCTTTATGTTGCATATCCTTATCAGGGAGGGTTTGCAGTAATGTATTTTAGAAAATTCTGGAGATATGGGAAAAAGAAGAAAGACGTTTCTAAACCTTTGGAATTACCCTCTGAGATAGAAGCTATTCGCCAGAAAGCGTTGCGTGGGCACCATTTGGAGCAGGTGCTATGGGGTAAAATCCTTTTAGACAGTGTATATGTACCTTCAGACCCCGAAACAGCGATTATATGGTTTCGCATGGCTGCTCAGGCAGGGTATGGGCCAGCACATAACATGCTGGGGCGCTGTTATTATTTTGGTTGGGGATGCACCCAAAGCCATCAGCAAGCCATTACCCATTACACTTTAGCGGCAAAACTATATGATAATTGGGGGCGCTATAATCTGGCAATCATGACAATGCGGGGTATCGGCATGCCGCAGGATCTTCCGTCTGCATTTGCACTTTTTCAAGAAGGAACCCAAGCTGGGCATGCAAAGTCCATGAATATTTTAGCAAGATTTTACGAAGAGGGATGGGTTGTTTCTCGAGATAAGAAAAAAGCGATCATGCTGTATAAGCAATCAGCACAAAAAGGTGATTACCGAGGCCAGCACAATTACGCGGTGTGGTTGGCAGAGCAAGGGCATATTGAAGAAGCAATGTTATGGTGGAAGCAAGCTGTACCACAAGCCACATTAGATGTTTTGCTTGCAATACAAGATATTACGCAACATTTGAAGCACAGATCAGTTGATAATTTGAAAAATATGATAGAAAAAAGAATAATTTCAAATAATAATAAATAAGGATAAATAAAATATACTTTTCTAATTAAGTGCGAATATTAATATATTTTCATGAATATAGATATCATAAAAATTATTTTAATTATCTTGTAGTTGCGAATCATTCGCGTAAAGCACTATATGCAACTGATTCGCATTAATATTTTTTGTAAAGTCTCATGACAGATTTATCTTCATCTCGGCAGATACCTACGTCTTCTTTTATGTTTGGCTTGGCTATGGGGTGGGGTACACTTTCATTGCTAACGGGGGATGCATACGCAGCGTCTACCGCAGCAGAAGGGCAGTCTCTTAAAAATCAGAAGGCTCCGGAAGCCATAGATGCTTCATCCAAGGCAACTCTTGCCACATCAGGTAAGAAAGGGCCGCATTCTGCCAAGCAGAAAGATGGCTCAGAGGCAGAGGAGTGGGTGGTTACTGCATCCCCCATGAACACACTTCGGACACCCATGGGTATTAGCCGAATGCCGCATGATGCTTTGCATACCCCGCAAACCATTAACGTGGTGCCGCAAATTCTCATGCAGCAGCAGAATGTGAAATCTTTGGATGAGGCTCTTAAAAACGTTCCGGGTATTACGGCTTCCGTTGGGGAAGGTGAAGGCGGAATGGCAGGAGATCAGTTTCTGATCCGAGGCTTTGCCGCTCAGAATGATATTTATGAAAATGGCTTACGCGATTTTGGTGTTTATACGCGTGATAGCTTTGATTACGAAAATGTGGCCGTTATTAAAGGTCCGTCATCACAGGTATTTGGTAATGGCACCACAGGCGGCGCTATTAATATTACAACTAAAACACCCACATTAAAAAATCATATTCGCGCTTCGTTTTCTGGCGGAAGCGGACAATATTATCGCGGCACATTGGATTTTAACCGCATGCTTACGGATAGTATTGGTATCCGTATTACCGGCATGGGGAATGAAAACAATACTGTCGGGCGAGATTATGTTTATTCTCACAGATGGGGTATTTCACCATCCATTACATTCGGTATGGGAAAAAAGCTTTCTTATACCCTGGAATACTTCCACCAAACAGATAACCGTATTCCAGATTACGGTGTGCCTGTGCTGCAAAAGCCGGGAGCGGCTTATGGCAAACCAGCCACAGAATATGGTGTCAAACGCACCAATTGGTATGGCACCACGTTTGATCAGGATAACTCCAGTGTGGATATGCTAACAGGACGTTTGAAGTGGGAAGCTTCTCCTTACGTTACTGTGTATAATGATACACGTGGTGGACTTTATAGCCGGTATTTTTCTGCTTCGCAGGAAGGCTGCACAAGCAGTCAGCTCTCTTATAATGCCAGCGGTAGGCTTCAGAATGGGGCTGCCTATAATTGTAATACCGATTTCTTTGGTGGGAATGCGGCAGCGGCCAAGCTTTCCAGAACTGGTGGCGTGTTTGGGCCAAACCCGTATCAGCAAAATGATTGGTCTGTGCAAAATGTGCTTTCTGCAGTTGCCAAGTTTGATACAGGTAGCGTGAAGCACGAAATGATTGGCGGCGTAGATATCATGCATGTCTATGATCGCCGCGAAAATTTTGCCTATAATAATGCTGTTGCGCGTCAATACGTAAATCTTCTGGATCCATCCCCAATCGTGCCGGGGCTGAATGTTGTAAATGGATCCTCTATGCCCGGAGGGTTGGTCAATACAGCTACAGCCGGGCAGAAAAAATGGAAAACAGGCGATGCAACAGATGTAGGGGCTTTCTTTTCAGAACAGGCCCAGCTTGCTCCATGGTTTTCTGTCAGGGCAGGTTTTCGGTGGGACCACTGGGATACGCATTACAGCATGACTGGTGGAAGCTACGCCAAACCGGATGTGCATATGGGGCAGACGCAGGATACATTTAACCCTAACGTGAGCTTGATGTACACGCCTAATGATCACGGCATGATCTACTTTAACTGGTCGGAATCAACAACGCCATTGGGCTTGTATGTTACAAACAGTTCTGAGCCGTTGAACCTGAAGGACCAAGGCTCCAAACCAGAACGTAGCCGGCTTTATGAGCTCGGGGCTAAATATTCAGCTTTTCATGATCGTATTGGTTTTGCCGCCTCTGTTTTCCGTTTGGAAAAGGGTAATTCCATTCAAACAGACCCAAGCTCTGGTGCCGTTACGCCAACCAGCGATACGCAGCGTAACCAAGGTGTGGAGCTAAGTGTTTCTGGCATGATCATGAAAAACTGGAACGTGATTGCCACTTATGCACGGTATGATAGCAAAACGCTTTCTGGCACAGCCACAGATGTTGGTAAACAGGTGCAGTATGTTCCCAGAAACCAGGCAACGGTTTGGACAACATATGAGATTGCGCCATCTAAGCCTTACAATTTTCTTGTAGGCGGAGGGATGACATGGCGGGAAGGTGTGTTTCTTGATAACGCCAATACAGCGCGTGTTCCTGCAAACGTAGAGTTTGATGCCGTTGTTTCCCATCGTTTCGATCAGCATTGGAAAGTTACGATGAATGGTTACAATCTTGCTAATCGCCTGAATTACGGAAATCTGTTCAGTAACCGTGTTACACCATCTATTGGGCGGGCATTTTTGTTCAATTTGGCTGCGGATTATTGATAGGCTTTCGGCCAGAAATAACGGAAGGAGCGCATAAAAAGTGCTCCTTCTGTTTCTGATATAAAAATAGAATATTCATCGATTATTAGAAAAGTTTTTGACGATGTTCCTGCGCATTCCTTCTGTTCTGACGGCTGATGAGCTTGCCTATTGTCGGATGAAGTTGGAGGTGGCGGAATGGACGGATGGGCGGGAAACAGCCGGGGCGCAATCTGCAAAAAGTAAGAACAATCTACAGTTGCCGCGTCATTCAGAAATCTGTTTGGATCTGGGTGAAGTGGTTTTGCGCGCTTTAGGGCGAAATGCCACGTTTAATAGTGCGGTTTTGCCTTACAAAGTAACGCCTCCTTTATTTAACAAATATGAAGGAGGTATGAATTTTGGTGCTCATGTTGATAATGCTATCCGGGGTGTTTTTGCTGGCGGCATTCATACGCGTATTCGCACAGATGTTTCCTCAACATTATTTTTTTCTGCGCCAGAAGAATATGATGGTGGAGAACTGATTATGTATGCCAACGGCGCCGAGCAATCGGTCAAGTTGTCTGCTGGTGATATGGTTATATATCCCACCACGGTATTGCATAGTGTCGCACCAGTTACGCGCGGTGCAAGGCTGGCTGCATTTTTTTGGTCACAATCAATGATAGCAGAAGAAAGCCGCCGGCAAATTATGTTTGATCTGGATACACAGATTATATCTCTGCGCGAAAGGTTAGGGGATACAGATCATACTGTTTTAGCGCTTACAAATACTTATCATAATTTGATGCGCCAATGGTGTATTCTATAATCAAGAATTTATAATTACCAACCTTAACGTATATTTCTCATCATAAGCGGTTAGAGTAGCTGAGTAGATAACTCTGCTGCATATTTTGTAATTTAATTATTATCAGAATATTGGCCAGTTTAAAGCGCGCATGGGTATTCTCATGTGCGCTATTGCGCATTGGGTCATGACGAACAGCGCGGAGGAGTGTGCCGTGTTGTTCCTTAAAAGCGTTCTTCTAGAAGCAGATTAGCATCATGTGTTCTGTAGGCTGTACCTCGGTCATATGCCTTATCTATGCATAACACTGCGCAACCAAAAATCTTTCTTCATGTTTATTCAGCGCGAAAATAGTTAATAAAAATATGTAAGTTAAGGAGCGCAGGCTCTCAAAATTTTTAGATATTCTATATTTTTATAAATCATATTTTCGAAAATATCCTTTTCCAAGGCATCTTGACATCAATAAATACATAATTACATTAACTATGAATTGAGGTGTGGCGCATTCCAAATCCTCATCCAGTTTTTTGTGATGGTGGGGGTATGGGCCAATGAGTGTGAAAGTGATGATGCAATCTTCGGGCAACAAAACTCTTGCGGGCTTTACGCGGCGCATAAGCTTTTGGCTTGGTGCATCTGTGCTGCTTGGTGGCGTTGCTGCCGCATTATTGGTGCTACAACTTACTGTTTTTGCGCAAATTGTTGCCGGTCTTGCTTTTCAGCATCACTCTTTTGCAGTCGAGGTTCCAGCCTTAAAGTGGTTGGTGTTTTTTCTGATTGCTCGTGCGTTGTTGCAATGGGGTGCCGATATGGTTGCCGCACAAGGTAGCTTGCGGTTGATCTCTAATTTGCGGAGTGAACTGTTACAACATTTGTTTAATGTTGGCCCAGTGGGTATGGCCGGCCACGCAACAGGGGCGACAGTTACTGCGCTGGATGCCGGACTAGAAGGGCTGGAACCCTATTTTGCCCAGTATATTCCACGTGCTGCCATGATGGTCGTCTTGCCATTTATGATCTTGGCAACCGTTTTGCATCTGGATGGCTGGAGCTTCCTCATTCTTGCCTGCACTGGGCCGCTTATTCCCGTTTTTATGGCGCTGGTTGGGTATCGGGCACAGGCGATTATGGACAGGCAATGGACCCAACTGCTTCTGCTGGGTTCATCCTTTCTGGATGCATTGCAGGGGATGGCAAGCTTACGGTTATTTGGCCGTGCGCGGGATGCTGTTGCTGCGGTGGCCGGTATGGCGGATGAATATCGCTGCACAACTATGTCTGTCATGAAAGTGGCATTCCTTACCTCTGCGGTATTGGAGTTTTTTGCCAGCTTGTCCATTGCTCTTGTGGCTGTTGTGTTTGGTGCCCGTTTGTTAGAAGGAAAAGCAGATTTTCAGTCTGCTTTTCTGGTGCTGCTTCTTGCGCCAGAATATTTTATGCCTCTGCGGGCTTTTTCTGCCAGTTATCATGCGCGGCAAAATGCAACTGCAGCTATGGCTGGTATTAGCAAACTGTTTGCGCTTCCAGCGGTGGCGGCATGCCATGAAAATAAGCCCATTACAGAGCCTCTTGTATCTGTAAAGTGCGAGAATATGTCAGCAGAATATGAAGCGGACAGGCCAGTTTTATCCAATATAAACTGCACATTTGCACGTGGCACACTCAGCCTGATAACGGGCGAAAGTGGCGCAGGTAAAACAACGCTAGTGCGCCTGCTGCTTGGCCTGTTGTCGCCCGTTGCAGGGCGCGTTGTTGCGGAAGATGCTCGCGGCATAACACATAGGTATTGGCAATCCAATATTGGTTGGGTGCCGCAACGGCCTTGTCTCGTACATGGCACAGTGGCGGAAAACTTACGCCTGGCAAACCCACAGGCAGATATTGAAAGCCTGCGCAATGTAGCACGGCAAGCCGATGCACTCTCATTTATCGAAGCTTTGCCTCAAGGGTTTGATACTTTGATAGGTGAGCGTGGGGCATGTCTTTCTGGCGGGCAGGTGCAGCGTCTGGCATTGGCGCGAGTGTTGTTGCGGAAGCCACAAATTCTCATTCTGGATGAACCTACAGCCCATCTTGATCCCGAAAGTGAGCAACGTGTGGCGACTGCTATCGCGCGTGTTGCAGCCCATTGCATTGTCATCGTGATCGCTCATCGTGGGGCCATCATCACTCACGCACGGCAAATATTGAGGGTACATAAGGGGCAGGTTTTTAGTGGTCCACATCTGTTGGAGCACGCAGCATGACGCCGTTTTCACGCCTTGCTGTGCTTATGAGACCGATCCGGCGTGAAATGCTGATGGGTCTTGCTCTGGCTGTGTTGGCATCTCTGGCTAATTTTGGGCTGTTGTTTCTGTCTGGATGGCTTTTGGCGGCTGCGGCAGTAGCCGGACTTGGGGGGATTGTTGCGCAAAATGCCTTCAACATTTTTCTGCCCGCGGTAGGCGTCAGGTTTTTTGCCACTGCGCGTATTCTTGCTCGGTACCTGGAGCGTGTGGTGACGCATGATGCCACGCTGCGGTTTATTGGGCGTGTGCGGGCATGGAGTTTTGATAGTCTTGCCCCCCAGGCTCCATCTGTTCTGGCTCGGCAACGTAGTGGGGATATGCTGTTCCGCTTTGTGTCTGATACAGACCGGATGGGGCAGTTTTATCTGGAAGTCATACTGCCTTTTGCTGTGGCGGCCATCTGTTGCACTGCATATGTGGTGGTAACAGGCCTTTTTTCTGTTGCAGCCGCCGTGGTGCTGGCGACAAGCCTTTTGTTGTGCGGAACCATAATCCCGTTGATAGCGGCCAAACTTTCAGCACGAGCAACCGCGCAGATCAGCCTTCAGCAAGACATTATGCATGCGGATCTGACGGAGATATTACAGGGCATGGGTGAATTTATGTTTCTTGGCGCTGCAGGCAGCGTGCAGAAGCATATTGCACGTCAACAAGCCAATATTCGCGTATGCCGTCAACACGTTTTGCTGCTGGAAGGGAGCGCCCGCTTCCTAATTACTCTTATCGGCACATTAAGCGCAGTAGCAATGCTGGCTCTTGCTACGCATGCTTATCATGCAGGCATTCTTTCCGCGGCATGTTTGCCTATGCTGGCGTTAGGTGGGCTTGCAGCGTTTGATGTTGTGGGGCCTTTGCCAGCCGCATGGCAACTGCTGAGGCATGTGCGTGTGGCAGCGCGGCGCGTATTTGCTGTATGTGATCAGCCCCCATGCGTGCCGCTGCCTGCTGTAACAGCCTCGCCAGTTCAACCATTGGACCTGTGCTTTTGTAATTTGGGAATGCGTTACCCAGAAGCAAAGCGCTGGGCGCTGCGGCATGCAAATCTGTTGATCCGGCAAGGGGAACATGTCGCTCTAGTTGGTCCATCAGGGGCAGGCAAAAGCACGCTGATAAATCTGCTGTTCCGTTTTTATGATTATCAGGAAGGAACAGCCAGTTTTGGCAACGTTGATCTGAAAAACGTTGATGCAGATACCATGTCGCAACATGTTGGCGTTGTTGCGCAGGGCTTTCACCTATTTCTGGGCAGTATTCGGCGTAACCTGATGATCGCCCGCCCCAATGCCACGGAAGATGAAATGTGGCGGGCGTTACAGATTGCGCAGCTCGCAAAGTTTGTGCGGGCTGAGCCAGCAGGGCTTGATACCTTGGTTGGTGAAGAAGGTATTTGCCTTTCTGGCGGCCAGGCGCGGCGGTTGGCCATAGCGCAGGTTGTGCTGCGCGTGCCTGCATGGATCATTTTAGATGAGCCAACGGAGGGGCTGGATGCACAGACGGAGCAGGACCTTATGGCTGCCTTGCTTGCTGCATTGCCGCCGCAGGCAACCATAATGTGCATTACCCACAACCGCAAAGTGGCGGGATTGATGGACCGTATCGTGCGCGTTGTAGAAGGCCGGTTTTATGAGGTCGGGAGAGCGCCATGATCCAACGATGACCTGATCCTCCTACAACCTTTATTTGCTTTTACCGTAATCAGGAGATCTGACGGTGGAATTTATTGATCCCAATGTCGTTGATCTGTCGCGCTTTCAATTTGCGCTGACGGCATTGTACCATTTTATGTTTGTGCCGCTTACCCTCGGCCTTACATTTATGCTGGCGGCTATGGAGACAGTTTACGTTGTTACCGGCCGGCAGATTTATAAAGATATGGCGCAGTTTTGGGGTAAACTGTTTGGAATAAACTTTGCCATTGGTGTTGCAACTGGCATCACAATGGAATTTGAGTTTGGCACCAATTGGTCCATGTATTCCCATTTCTTTGGGGATATGTTCGGTACACCTTTGGCGATTGAAGGTCTTATGGCCTTTTTTATGGAATCTACATTTGTAGGTCTCATGTTTTTTGGTTGGGATAGGCTGAGCAAGCAGGCGCATCTGGCGATCACTTATTTGGTGGCTCTGGGCTCTAATTTATCAGCCTTATGGATTTTAATTGCCAACGCCGGGATGAATATGCCCGAAGGTGCGCATTTTGATCCTGAAACCATGCGGATGCAGTTTGAAAGTTTTGTAAATCTGGTTTTCAACCCAGATGCACAGGCCAAGTTTGTACATACATCTGTTGCGGGTTACGTCTCGGCAGCAATGTTTGTTATGGGCATTAGTGCTTTTTACCTACTACGCGGTCAGCATCGGCAATTTGCGGCACGTTCGTTCCGTATGGCAGCGCTATTTGGCATTATCTCCACTGTGGCTGTTATCACGCTAGGAGATGTATTGGGTCGGTTGGATTATGAAAAACAGCCCACCAAAATTGCGGCAATTGAAGGTCTTTGGCACACCAGTAAACCGCCGTTCGAACCGTGGATTTTGGCGGCTTTGCCGGATGATACCAAGCAGGAAAACCATTTTGAAGTTGGTGTGCCGCTTGTGCTCACTCCACTGATTACCCATACGTTTGACCAACCCATTACCGGTATGCATGAGCTGGAAGATGCAGCCGGACCGCGTATTCGTGCGGGTATTGAGGCTGTGAGCGCCTTGCGCCGCTACGGTGTTACGCACAGCGATGCAGATCTCACTCTGTTTACACAGCATGAGCAGGACATGGGATACGGCCTGTTGGCTGCACGCCATGCCCCCAATCAGGATGTTACGAACATTCCCGAAGATCAGATTGACGCTGTGGTGAAAGCAACTCAGCCCGATATTCTTCCCAACGTATTTGTTACGTTCTGGTCTTTTCGGTTTATGGTGTTTCTGTCTCTATGGTTTTTCGCGTTGTTTGCTATCTCAGCCTATGTCAGCCTGAAACGTCGGCTAGAGCATAACAAGCTACTTCTAAAACTCTGCATGTGGTCAATTCCTTTGCCAATTCTGGCAACAGAATTCGGGTGGATTACTGCTGAAGCAGGCCGTCAACCGTGGACAGTGTTCGGGTGGCTGCCCACCTTCCTTTCCGCCTCAAGCCATGGCGTGTCTTACATGGTGTTTTCGCTCATTGGTTTTGTGCTGCTTTATAGCGTGTTTATTGCCGCAGAACTTTACCTCATGTTCAAGTTCGCGCGTCTGGGGCCAGAGCACGACAGCATGGAACCACATGCTCAACTGCATGCTTCCAAACCATCAGCCTTTGACATGCACCCTACGGCCTCCTGACAGGAAACGGTGATATGGAACTTTACGCGATATTGAAGATAGTCTGGGCCGTTATGCTGGGTGTGCTGTTTATCGGCCTTGGCACCATGGTTGGTATGGATATGGGGGTAGGCACGTTGCTGCGCTTTGTAGGGCGCAATGATGCCGAACGCCGTACAGCACTCAACATTATTGGTCCGCATTGGGATGGTAACCAAGTCTGGTTTATTTTAGGGGGAGGGGCAATTTTTGCCGCTTTCCCTACACTCTACGGCACATCATTCTCGGTTTTTTATGTGGTTATGATTACCCTGCTGTTCAGCATGATTTTGCGGCCTGTGGCGTTTGAATATCGTTCCAAGGCAGATAGCAAGTTATGGCGCGCAAGCTGGGACTGGGTATTTCTTGTTTCGGGCTTTGTGCCAATGTTTATCTATGGCGCAGCGTTTGGGAATATTCTGGAAGGAGTAGGATACCATTTTGGCTGGACGGGGCAGTATTATCAGGATGAATCCTTCCTGTCTTATCTGCTTAACCCCTTTGCCATTTTATGTGGTTTTATGTCTGTCAGCCTAAGTATTTATCAAGGCGGGGCCATGCTGATGTTGCGGGCTGATAATCCCATTTGGGCACGTGCACGGCATTATGCCATTGCCGGAGGTATATTTGCGGCCATCCTGTTTGTGGCTGGTGGCATATGGATGCAGTTTCTGCCCGGATTTGTCATGACAGCTCCGGTTAATCCGGCCATGCCAGCAAACCCTCTACATGGCCAATCTGTGGCAATAGTTGCCGGGGGGTGGATGCATAATTTCCGTCATCATCCTGCCTTATGGCTGTTACCACTTATGGGGGTGGGCTGCATGCTGGCAGGTTCTGCAATGCTGGCGGCTGGCCGTACTGTGGTTGCGTGGTGGTTAGGTTTAGGCGCATGGGCCGGTACTATCATGACAGTCGGCTGCGCTATGTTTCCATTTCTTATGCCGTCTTCCACCGCGCCAGATCAAAGTCTGACGGTATGGAACAGCACGGCAAGTGAATACGGCTTAGGCTGCATGCTGGCCGTTGCAGCCATTTTTGTGCCGATTATCCTATCCTATACTTCGTGGTGTTATTACGTCATGCGCGGGAAGGTTCATACCGCTGATGTCGTTCATGATACCCATAGCTACTGATTGTGAGGTCGTGATGACAAAGCTTTTGCGTCTGGCCGGTCTGGCTGTTGCTCTTGTTGTTTCTCTGCTGTTTGCCGTGTTTGTGGGGGATCAGGGGCCATGGTATTTTGCGTGGGTGATTGGTACGGTCATGATCATCCTGATTTCCGGGGCAGGGGCAATTATGCTGGATGCCCAATCCAACCTTTCATCCGATGAGGAAATCTAACCATGATGGGTGATATTGAGCGGATTATTTTCTTTATTCCCGTTGTGTATATGGGCCTTTACCTGATTGCTTACCGGTACGGACGGCGTTGGTTTCCATAAGTAAAAATGCGCCACCCAGCAGATGCGGGTGGCGCGATTATGACGTTAAGCAGACAATATAGCTGGCAGGCTGTGGAACTCACTGAGATGTTCGGATGTTACACAGGCACTACGCATTGACCAGACGATCATGCTGTTGTGCTTACGCTTGCTTTATTCTTGGTTTTTCTTCCAAAAAATAGGGCAAAGATTTTTTTGTTGGGTGCATGATCTTGGTCGTAACATAGAACCGAGAGAATGTTATGAAAACATGGGTGTACTGGGCCGGTGTCGGAGTGCTGAGCCTTGCGGTTATGAGTGCCGCTGGGTGGAAACTTTTGCTGCATCCAGAGGCAGCAGAGTTGCCCATTGCGGCCGGGTTTGGCCCTAGTCCTGATCTTCCCAAACCCAACCATACCTTGTTCCCAACAGTTAATATTGCAACGCCTATTGGGTGGTCGGGTAAACAAACACCATCGCCCGCGCAGGGGCTGGCTGTTACAGCTTATGCAAAGAACCTGAACCACCCGCGGTGGCTCTATAAGTTACCCAATGGTGACATTCTGGTGGCCGAGAGCAACTCCCCCAAAACGGATGTTAAAAGCGTTAAAAATCGTATTGCCGGGCTTGTAATGGGCAAGGCCGGTGCGGGCGATACCAGCCCGAACCGGATTATTCTGCTGCGTGATACATCAGGGAACGGAGCCGCAGATACGCGCACGGTGTTTCTGGATCATCTTTATTCTCCCTTTGGAATGGCGCTTATAGGGAATGATCTGTATGTCGCTAATGCCAATGAGATTTTGCGTTTTCCCTATCACGATGGTGATACGCAGATTAATACGCCCGGCACCAAAGTGGTGGACCTACCGGCTGGATATAACCATCACTGGACCAAAAACTTGCTTGCAAGCCCAGATGGCAGCTTTTTGTATGTAACCATCGGATCTAACAGCAATGTTGCTGATAATGGAATGGAGGTTGAAGAGGGGCGGGCACGGATAGACAAGCTTGACCTGTCCACAGGAAAGCTCACTCCATATGCAACCGGATTGCGTAATCCAAATGGCTTGGCCTTTGAGCCAGACAGCGGAGCCCTATGGGTGGCGGTGAATGAGCGGGATGAAATAGGGAGTGATCTTGTGCCCGATTACATTACCGCCGTGAAGGAAGGCGCCTTTTATGGCTGGCCTTACAGCTATTACGGCCAGCATGTTGATAGCCGTGTTTCACCTCAACGTCCGGATCTTGTAGCGCAAGCGGTTGTGCCTGATTATGCTGTTGGTGCGCATACAGCTTCTATTGGTATTGCGTTTTCTCATGATGCAGTGCAACTCCCGGACGTATGGCGGCATGGATTGTTTGTGGCGCAACATGGATCTTGGAACCGTAGGCCTAAAAGTGGCTATAAGGTGATCTATGTGCCGTTTGCCGATGGGCAGCCAGCAGGAATGCCTATTGATGTGCTTACGGGCTTTTTGACACCAGATGAATCACATGTGCATGGCCGGCCAGTTGGTCTTGCGCTTGATCGTGCAGGAGCGTTGCTGGTTGCTGATGATGTTGGCAATGTTGTGTGGCGTGTCATAGGCCAGAACCCGTAATGATAATTGTTTTGAAATACCTTTCCTGTATTCATGATGATAAAATACAGATCACAGTTATGTGATTTTGGTGCCTAACAGATGCGTATGTTTTCAAGGTGATGGAAGCATACGCACTTGGCTATCTATCTGTTTGCCAAGAAGCCTGTATGGCTCGGCCCGGCCTTATAACCGCAGATGTGCCCTAATAGGTTGGCGCAAAGCTGTTATATTTAAATGCAAAATTTATCCCATCATAAATAGGCGCAGGGGCAGGCGTTCCCAGTGTGGTGATGATGCGTGGTTAATGAATTTACAACAATGTGTGTAAATTTTAGTCAGGCCATAATGATGACGGATAGCAGTGAGATATCTTACCATGTCAGGAAGGTGTGGGCGTTGCATGCTGCCGTGTGGCGCACGCGAAATATGATTTAGGGATGATTATGGAAAATCAGGTTCATTCAATTTGGTCGCAATTAAGCGGGCTGTTGCCTGTATTGTTAGGGTATGCAAGCCAGTTTGTTCTGGCATTGATTGTTCTTTTTGTGGGCTGGAAAGTTGTTAACGCTGTAACGCGGGCAATGGGCCGGATGATGACCGCCAGCCACATAGAACCAACACTGCGTGGTTTTTTGCTAAGTGTTGTTGGCCTGTTCCTAAAAGCTCTTTTGCTCATCAGCGTAGCTTCTATGGTTGGCATTGCTACAACATCGTTTGTTGCGGTGTTGGGTGCAGCGGGCTTGGCTGTAGGTATGGCATTGCAAGGCAGCCTTGCGAACTTTGCCGGCGGTGTTTTGATTCTGCTTTTCCGTCCTTTCAAGGTGGGGGATTCCATTACTGCGGGTGGTAGCTCGGGCACAGTGACATCAATCGAAATGTTCCGCACTGTGCTGCTGGATGCAAACCACGAGATTATTTACGTTCCTAATGGAACACTCTCAAACAACATTGTTATTAACAGCTCGGAATCAGATCGGCTTTTGGGCTCGGTCAGTTTGCTGATTGATTATAATGATGATCTCGATAAAGCGCGGACACTATTGCTGGGGCTGACAGAGCAGGATCCGCAGGTTCTGAAAGACCCGGCAGCTTCGGTTTCCTTTTTGCCCAAGCCTGCAAATATTCAGGTTACTCTGGGGTTCTGGTGTGCTCCGGGTGATGTTTCCTCTCTCGTGGCGAAATATTCCGAGGATTCAATCAAGGTGCTTCAGCGGGAAGGTTACCGTTTGGGGGTAACTGCACGGGCTGCTGCGTAATTCAGGGTATTCTTGTTAGGGGCTCAATAAGAGCCATCTGCTTTGGCGAAGGGGTAGGCATTGTCCTACCCCTTTCTGATTCTATGGGGTGTTGCGTGTCTTGCGGAGGACCCAATGGAAACTCATAGGAGTACGTACTTGCAATTTATTCTTAGTTGCTAGATAAGGCGCTGGCCATTCCCATGCAGTGAGCCTTGCCATGAGTTTTCGTGTGTTTTGTTTGAATACGCTTTGTGTTTCCAGCTTGCTTGCAGGCATTGCAGAAGGCGTTTTTTTTCCTGGTTATGTGCAGGCAGAAGATATCAAGCCGTCACATAAGCCAGTGCATGCTCCTCTTTCGGATACAAAGCAGCCAAGAGCAGGCCAGACGAAAAAAACGATACAGGGGCAAAACAAGCAAACAACAGATACGGTTGCAGCCAAGCAGGAAGATCTGGTTGTTAAAGCATCGCGCAGCAACCGTATGTATGTGACGAATGGAGGAGATCTGGGGGCTTTAGGGCATAAAAAGGGCTTAGATGTTCCGTTTAATATACGAAGCTATAATTCCAGCCTTATCTTGAACCAGCAGTCTCAAACGCTTGGTGATGTTTTGCTGAATGACCCAACGGTTCGCACAACTATGGGGTATGGCAATTACGCCCAGCTTTTCCAGATACGTGGTTTTACCCTGTATGGCGATGATATTGCGATTGATGGCTTGTATGGCGTTACACCGCGCCAGCTTGTTTCCCCTCAGCTTTATGATTCAGTACAGGTTCTCAATGGCGCTAGTGCGTTTTTGAACGGTGCGGCGCCGGGTGGTTCTGCCATTGGCGGGAATGTAAATCTTATTCCCAAACGTGCGGCATCTACCGATATCACCCGCGTTACAGGTGATTATACAAGTAGCGGGCAGGGCGGTGGCGCTTTTGATTTAAGCCGTCGGTTTGGCAAAGATCGTGCCTATGGTTTTCGCTTCAATGCCGCCGGCATGGATGGTGAAACACCTATCAAAGGAGAACGGCATGATGACATTGCCCTTGGCGGCTCCTTTGATTGGCATAATGATGATACGCGCATCAATATGAACATGAACTACCAGAAACAGCAGGTTTTTGGTGGGCGTAGCGCTATTATTGTTTCCAGCCTTGCAACAGATATGCCCACACCAAAGGCCACCTCTCCCTCCAAAAACTGGGGGCAGCGCTGGGCTTACACAGATCTCTCCTATCTGTTTGGCACGCTGAATATTGAACATGACTTTGGCGAGCACATTACCACCTACGCAAAGTTTGGTGCCCAAAGTGGAAACGAAATGGGTAATTACGCCACAACCACACTAAGCAATTCTCGTACAGGGGATGGCTCTGTGGGGGCTATGGCGGATGCTTATAATGTTATGAACGAGGCAACGCAGGCTGGGGTGCGTGCTCATGTAAATACAGGCTTTATCAAGCATGAAATCAATGCGGGTGGTTCTGCAATCTGGGAAGAATCAGACGCAGCTTATGCTATGAGTTTGGTAGGGGAGTCCGGGAATATTTATCACCCAACCCAGTTTACACCGAATGAAACGTTTGCCGGAGGCAATTTGCGCAACCCAGGGCGCGTTTCATGGAACAAACTCTATAGCTTGTTTTTGTCTGATACGATGACATTCTGGCATGACCGTATCGCGTTGACAGGTGGCTTCCGTTATCAGGATATTCTATCAGATTCCTATAATTACGGGAGTGGAAGTCTGCTTTCGCATTATAACGCTTCAGCTTTTTCGCCTGTTATCGGCCTTGTAGTGCACCCGGTTAAGAATGTTGCGTTGTATTTCAACCGTATTCAGGGGCTTTCTGCGGGCACCACTGTTGGTTCTACCTATGTAAATGCAGGGCAAACCTTTGCGCCGTATCAGAGCACGCAGTACGAGGTTGGCGCCAAGTACGACGTGGGGCGTTTTTCTGCCGGTGTCGCATTTTTCCAGACATCCATGCCGTATGGTATGACAGAACCTTACGGAGATACGGGTGAATCTATCTATACCCAAAGCGGCAAGCAGAGAAACCGGGGTATGGAACTGACATTTAATGGAGAAATCCTGCGCGGGTTGCGGTTTAACGGGGGCCTTACGCTGATTGATGCCAAACAGGTACATACAGCCGGAGGTGAATATAATGGCAAGACCGTTATTGGTGTTCCAAACTATACAATTAACGGAAATCTGGAATACGATGTGCCCTTCGTAAAAGGGTTAACGCTTGTTGGCCGTGTTGTTAGTACTGGCAAGCAGCAGTTCAATAACGTCAATTCAGCCCATCTGCCTGCATGGTCTCGGTTTGATCTGGGGGCGCGTTATACCTTCTTGGTCCATAACAAGCCCCTTACGGCACGGTTTGAAGTCGATAACGTTGGAAACCAACGGTATTGGGCCTCTGTTTATCAGAGCGATCTGGTTATGGGGGATCCGCAAACATTTAAGTTTTCCGTAAGCGCTGATCTCTGATAACGGCAGATGAGAAAATAATACCGTTTGGTTGCCGGATGTTGCTCAATAGACAGTGTAGCATCCGGCTTTATTTATGGGTAAATTTGATTCGTTACTGCATGGGCCGTAACTTTTTTTCTAGTGAAGGAAGTTCCCGAATTTTTAAAAGTTTTTTGTAAATAAAAATTATTCAATAGCAAAATTGTTCTTTGATTGCGTGAAACCTTTAGTAAAGGGTGCCGTTCAACACATTGCGCACTTTGCGGATTTATCTTTTTTCAAGAAAATTACCGCTTTCAAAAGGACAATACTAATGAAAAAGATGTACTTTCTTGTTGCGGCTTTGTGTGTTGCTGCGCCAGCGTTTGCTGAATCTTTGCCAGAACGAACCGGCATAAATTCTGCAATGGGTATAGCCCCTAAAACGGATGATTTTATTCAAGGTGCTGTATGGAGCGATCTTTTCGAGATTCAATCCAGCCAACAGGCACTTTCAGAACCTTCGCTTAAAGATTTTGCGTCTAAAATGATAGAAGATCATCATAAGACATCAGCAGAACTGAAGCAGATTGTAAGTGATAACAACATAAACAATACGTTGCCGGTTGACGTTGATGAATCAAGCCAAAAAAAGCTTGATACGCTCCACGGCCTTCATGGTGAAAGCTTTGTACGGCAGTATCGGGAAGATCAGATAACGGCGCATGAAAATGCTCTCTCACTTTTCCAGCGTTATGCAAAAAATGGGGATAATCCTGCCTTGAAAAAGTGGGCCGCAAGCACTGTGCCAACGCTTGAAGAACACCTGAGGCTGGCAAAGAACTTGCCTCAGTAAGTTTATATTTTTATGTGAGTTGTAGAGTGCAAGCGTTCTGGCAGGAAATTTCATACCGAGGTGATAAGCGCCTTGGTATGTCTTTTTCTTCTAGGATAGTGATTGATTTGCAATACATGCGTTCTTGAGCGTATAAGCAGCATTCACTCAGATGAAAGGTCATGAAATGACCTTTTGCTGGCCCTTGCTACCCCCAGCTCTCAGATACGACGCCCATATGGAAGGTGTCCAGAGCATTCACCCTCCATAGGAAACCAAGCCCTGCAGGGGGCTGCGCGCCGTCGAAGAGAGCGAGATATCGTCCGCTTTGATTGTGATCAGCTGTTCAATCAAAGGATATCTCCGTGACGACCGATAGCTGCAAGGTCTTGATGATCTTTCCGCTTTTTAATGCCAGTTCGTTCTGGAATTACAAAGAGGCCTGTGATCTGGCTGGGGCACGTTATCCGGCGGCTCCGCTTGGTTTGATTACGGTTGCAGCGTTGCTTCCCAAACACTGGGAGGTCAAGCTGGTGAACCGGAACACCGAGCTTCTGACGGATGAGGATTTCGCTTGGGCCGATATGGTGATGACCGGCGGAATGCTTCCCCAAAGAAATGACGCCCTGCGCATTATAGAAATGTGCCGCGCCAGCAACAAGCCTGTGGTGGTTGGTGGGCCGGATGTGACATCCAGCCCAGATTTGTATAGTGCGGCAAATTTTCAGGTTCTGGGTGAAGCTGAAGAAATCATGATTGATTTCATAACAGCTTGGCGGAGGGGAGACACGCAGGGCGTCTTTAAGGCCCCTATGGGGAAAACGGACGTTACAAAAAGCCCTTTGCCGCGTTTTGATCTGTTAAAGCTGGATCAGTATCTGCATGTAGGTATTCAGTTTTCACGCGGATGTCCGTTTAGCTGCGAGTTCTGCGATATTATTGAACTATATGGCCGTGTGCCGCGGACCAAAACAAACGCGCAGGTTATTGCAGAGCTGGATGCATTGTATGCTCTTGGTTATCGGGGGCATGTAGATTTTGTTGATGATAATCTGATTGGTAATAAAAAAGCGCTTAAGAAGTTTTTGCCGGATTTGAAACTCTGGCAGAATAAAAAGAAATTTCCATTTGAGTTTTCCACCGAAGCATCCATCAACCTTGCAGATGATACGGATTTGCTGCGCAGTCTGGCAGAAACAAATTTCTTTGCTGTATTCATCGGGATTGAAAGCCCGGATACAGATACGCTGGTGATGACGCAGAAAAAGCAGAATACACGGCGCAGCCTGCAAGAAAGTATTACCAAAATTCATGAGGCCGGTATTTTTGTAAACGCTGGCTTTATTGTTGGCTTTGATAGCGAAAAAAGCAGTGTTGCCGCAGGGATGGTAGAGTGTATCGAAGATACTTCCATTCCGGTTTGCATGGTTGGGTTACTTTATGCCCTGCCAACAACACAGCTTACGCGTCGCCTGCTAGCCGAGGGCCGCTTGTTTTCTGGGGGCGAGCAGACGCAATCTGGAGATCAGTGCACAGCGGGACTGAATTTTGAAACAAACCGTCCGCGCCGCGATGTGTTGAATGATTACAGAACCGTTCTGGCAGAAATTTACAATCCTGTTGCATATTTTGGTCGTGTTCGCCGGATGGGCCGGATGCTTAAGCGTGAGCGCGCCCATAAAATGATACGGGGTGATTTACGCAGCTTTGTACGTTTGCTTTTCCGTATTCATCGTGCCGGTCCAGGAACAGCCAAACAATTCTGGCGTATGATGATTGATTGTGGTCTGCATAACCCAAAGGCAATACCTTACGTGGTTATGACCAGTGCACTCTATTTACATCTCGGCCCATTTTCACGGCAGGTAGTGCGTGAAATTGATAGGGAAATTAAGGATGTAGACGAAGGGCGCTGGCATGCTCCACCAGTGCAGGTTCCGCCAACGGCTGCGGCAGAACTTTTGCCTGCATAACTTAAAAAGGTCTCATAAGGCAGGTGTTTAGGTGTGTCTTTTAGAGCATCACGCTGTGTGTTCTGCTGTATCAAACTATTGGGCGTTCTATAGTGGCTCTGTGCACTGCTTTTAAGAAGCAGAACACAGAACCGCTTAGTATCCTGATAATGTGCGAAATTAAAAATCAGCAGAAAGGGTGGCAGTTACCACAAATGGGGAACCAATAACGTAAGTAGGCTGTGAGCCAGAAAGGCTTTTGCCCGTAAGCACACCATGCTGTGTTTTGGCGTTTGTTGTATAGCCATACATTGAAGACAGATAATGGTTGTCCCCAAGGTTAACGAGGTTCAGCTTGATTTTAGGAGAGACGTGGCCAATTTGCGGCAAGCGCCTGCCAAAGCCAAGGTTGGCCGTAACGTAACCGGGAATACTCTGATCGTTCATAAGCGTGGCGTATTGGGCGCCAGTATATTGCAGCGTAAAGTTGCCAAACCATTTGCCATCATTATAGGTCAGGCCCAGAGAACCAGAAAATTGTGGCGCACCAACTTCCTGCTTGCCTTTGGTTGCAAGATAATCTCCTGCATAGGCAATATTGTTTCCATTTTTAGTGTGCATATACTGGCCAGATGCGTAAGCGCTTACATTGTGCCAGGGGCGCGTAGCAAGTTCTGCCTGAATACCGTAGGCTTCCAGACCGCCAGCGTTGATTAACTGTGAAATTGTTGATGTTGATCCCGGTTGATAGCTTATGGCCGAAACCTGATGGTTCGTTACGTTATAATGAAAGCCTGCAAGGTTAGCCATAAAGAGGCCGCTATAGCGATACCCTATTTCTTCCGTAATCATATATTCTGGCTTGTAATCGGACATCGGGAGCGATGTCGCCTTGCCAGTGTTATAGCTGTAGGATGCAAGCTGTGAGCTTAACCCCGCAGGAAGGTGGTAACCAGTTGTGCCGTTAACATAGATCTGATGGTTGGGGTTGAAGCGGTAATTGATAAGCACCTGAGGGGAGGGAACAAACACATTTTTAATGGATTTGCTTGCCGTCACGCCCGGTAGGTCCTGAGTGTATTGGCGGTTTGCCATCACCATTCTAATACCGCCATCAATAGTCAGGCGGTCATGCAGGAACGACATTTTGTCGTCCACAGCAAAGCTATTCAACTGCTGTAAGGCGTTTTCATTATCTTGGTTAATAAGCAGTCCGCCGTTAGCTGTAAGGGGAGCGCCATTGGAGTTCCAATGCCCACTGCCATTTACAGGATAAAACTTCTGGGTGGCGGCTTCCTGAGCGTAAGAATACCAATAGGTAAAGTTAAGTGTATTGAATTTATGCTTCCAATGTCCGGTAAGGGTTAAGCCGGAAGAAATTGTATACCAATCTGAAACTTCAACAGACGTTAATTTGCTAACTGATGGGTCATATCCAGGCAGGTTTTTATAATCGTCAAGATGTGCGTATTTTTCCGCGCCTGCATAACCATTGGCGACAGGCACGGTTTCGCCGTAATAATAAGGTCCATGAAATTCAACAGAATAGGCTTGCGCGTCTAAACTTAAACCGTGCCCAAAGCTGAAATGGTTTTTTAATGTGCCGTAAATAGCTCCGGTATTTTTGCCGTTCAGCCCAACGTAGTGTGTATCACCATTGTAGTACTGGTTGTTCAGGCCATATTTGGTGCCGTAGGTTTTCCAATTCGCCAAGGATGGATAAAGCCATTCACCTTGTGCGGCATCTGTAAAACCAAAAATAGCTTCTGAATGGCTACCGGGAGCCCAGCTTTTTGTAAGTGCTGCATCTACGTGCCACTTGCGAATGTCACCAGCACCACGCCACATATCACTGCGGGCATAGGAACCAGAAACAAAGCCCCGCACGCCGGAGTGTCCGATTTCTCCGGTATCGTAGCGGATAAAGTCTTTGTTCGTGCCGTAGGAGCCGCCAGAGGCCGCAACATGCACATTCTGGCGGTCCATCGGGTGGCGTAATGATGCAGAAACTTCAGCCCCCGTTGCGTTGTAGGTGGGGGAATTAATATCCACCGAGCCCTGCATCACATTCACCTGGCCCATATTCTCACTATCAACGAGAGAAGGGGTGTAGGTGCTGTATGTAAAGGGGTTGGCTGCTGGCATGCCTTCAAGCGTGACACCAATTTCTGCTTGCGCCATCCCGCGAATATGAATGGTGGAAAAGGAGGTTGTAAGAGGCCCTTCACTGGCAGAAACCACGCCAGGCACTGTTTGGATCAGTGATTCGATTGTGGAGGTGGGAGACTGCATCTCGATATAGCTATGGGAAAGTGAGCTTATCGTTTTGGCAGATGTGTGTTTCACCATCATACCGCCGCCTGCTGTTTTGCGCGAGACGACGTCGACGTTCTCATCCTTGGCTTTCGGCAATTTAGCCGTTTTTTTTGCAGCAAGGGGAGCGTGGTTTTTGTGCTTATCCGGGTTGCTGCTCGCTTTGGCTATGGTTGTGGTGTTTTGAGCAAATATACAAACTGTGCTCAGGATCAGGAACTTTTTCATTGCGGTGTCTCATCTCCCCATAAGGCGCCGCAACCTATCTGACTTTTTATGGGTTTTTGAGGACTATTTTAAAAATTCATTTATATTAAATAGAGTATTCATAAAACATTCACGCATCATGTGAAAAACGGGGATTCTGCATATATGGCAAAATATCGATTGCTTGTGTTTTGCCGCATTTGTGTGCCTGCGCACGTGCACCTGTTGCTTTTGTGAAGAGGGTAGGGAGCAAAATAGAGCCCTAAGAAATATATCTAGATATATCTTGACATACGATATATCGGAACTTATATCGGAATTATGAAACACAGAAACAAACACGCAGGCGGTCGTAACCGCCAGGTATTCTCCCCTGAAGGAACAGCAGGTTCTGGAGGGAAACATCGCCATCAACATGGTCGGGGTGGAGGCCGACGGGGTGGCCGTAGCAGGCTTTTTGATTATGGCGAAATCCGTTTGCTGGTTCTTAAGTTGATTTCGGAAAAACCAACTTACGGTTATGAACTTATCAAGGATATCGAAGAAAAATTTGGGGGAAGTTATACCCCAAGCCCCGGTGTTATTTATCCAACACTCACTTGGCTGGAAGAAGCAGGATATGTTCGCCCAGATGAAGGCGAAAGCCGTAAAAACTACCAGATAACACCAGAGGGTGAGGCGTTTTTGTCTGCCAATCAGGCGGGGCTAGAGGAAATCCTCTCTCGTGCAGCAGCAGCGGAACCCGAAGGAAGAGGTGGGCGTAAGAATATTCCTATGCCTGTAATGCGCGCCATGGAAAACCTGAAAATTGCGTTGCGTCTTCGGTTACGTAACGGTGGGCTTGATCCGGCGGCAGAAGAAAAAATTGCAGCACTTCTAGATGAAGCTGCACGTGGTGTTGGGCAAGTTTAAATCTGTAAGACAATAAGAGGGAAGATAATCATGGATGATAAAATTCAGACAGTTCTCAACCTCTATCATGAACGTATACAGCAAGAACGTAGCCAGCCGCGTATTGAGGCTCCTGGTGGGCGTGATGGAGGGCATGATCAGCGCATGCGTTCCATCGGGCCAGAAACAGGGCAACTGTTGAATATTCTAGCCAAGAGCCTGAAAAACCCAACTATTCTGGAACTCGGCACATCCTTCGGATATTCTGGCATCTGGCTTGCCGAAGCTGCCCGCGCTGCTGACGGTAAGCTGATTACAATGGAACTGCATGATTATAAATCTGCTTATGCTCAGAAAATGGCACAGCAAGCAGGCTTGGCGAATTGGATAGATTTTCGCGTAGGTGATGCCGTGCAGATGATTGATGAGCTGGATGAAAAAGTAGATTTTGTTTTTGTTGATCTCTGGAAAGATCTTTATGTGCCTTGCTTAAAGGCATTTTACCCACGCCTTAACCCCGGTGCAATTATTGTGGCTGATAATATGATCCGGCCCGGCACAGAAGATGTAAAACGCTATGGGCAGGCCATACGTGCATTGCCCGGTATTTCCAGCGTTTTGCTACCTGTCGGGACAGGCATAGAAGTAAGCCGTTTAGAAACAGAATAAAACTCCGGGCAAGCAATAGGATAAAATAAATGACAACCCAGAATGCTGTTTCTGGTGCTTGCGATGTGCCAGAAATCCATCGTGTGCGGCATGAATTGCATCGCCGCTCTTTAGAAGTTGTAAAGGTAGAGCGGCTGACACCGCATATGATAAGGGTAACTCTTGCAGGCTCGGATCTAGAGGGTTTTGTAAGTGCCTCTCCGGATGATCATATCAAAATATCCATTCCTGGCTTGGATGGCGCGCCCGTTCGTCGGGATTACACTCCGCGCAAATATGATCCAGCAGCAGGTACGCTGGTGCTGGATTTTGTGAATCACGAAGGTGGACCTGCTGCTGCATGGGCACGGGCTGCAAAAGTTGGTGATCACCTAGATATTGGTGGCCCAAAAGGCTCTCAGATTATTTCTGGCAATATCGCGCACTGGTTACTGATTGGGGATGAAACCGCCTTGCCAGCCATTGGCCGTAGGGTGGAGGAGCTTTCCGCTCAAAGCCATGTGACAACAATTGTTGCTGTGTCAGGGCAAGAAGACGAGCAGATATTCGAAACATCTGCGCAGCATACAGCGCATTGGGTCCATCGCCCTTTAGATAAAGCTGATGATGCACAAGGTATTGTGTCTGTTCTATCCGGCATGGATATTCCAGAACGCACATTTATCTGGGTTGGGGCGGAAGCTCGTGTTGCAAAAACAGTGCGCCAATATTTGCTTGAAAAACGCGGTATTGCAACACAATGGATCAAGGCATCTGGCTATTGGGTGCAAGGGCAGGCAGATGCATCTGTTAAGGATGTGAGTGCATAATAAAGAGACCAAAACATAATGCAGTAGGTATTGGTACTGCTTATGTTACCAGCCGCACAATGGCTGCATGCTTGAACAGGTTTTACATTGCGGGCTGCTCATAATACCTGTTTTCCCCACGTATGATTTATTTTGATAGTACAGGAACGTTACGTGCAGTCACCCTCTGCGGCGGAAACCTCATCTGCCTATTCTCCAACCACGCGTATCCTTGTGTTCATCGGTCTTATCATGACCATGATTATGGGGGCGCTTGATCAGAGCATTGTTTCAACGGCTCTGCCTACCATTGTCAGCGATCTTGGTGGCTTGGCGCGTATGTCGTGGGTGGTTACGGCGTTTATGCTAACCTCCACCATTGCAACACCCATGTATGGCAAGCTGTCTGATATGTTTGGCAGGCGCCCATTGCTGGCATTTAGCATTGGGGCTTTTCTGTTTGCATCGCTTCTATGCGGTATTGCGCAAAATATGTGGCAGCTTATTTTGTTCAGAGGCTTGCAAGGTGTTGGGGCCGGTGGGCTGATGACCCTGTCGCAAACGGTTATTGGCGATATGGTAACGCCCCAACAACGTGGCCGCTACCAAGGGCTTTTTACCGGTGCATTTGCTGTAAGCAGTGTTACGGGCCCATTTTTAGGTGGTGTGCTAACAAGTGCACTTTCATGGCGATGGGTGTTTCTTGTAAACCTGCCCATTGGGTTGCTGGCTTTTGCGTTAATTATGTTCAGCCTGCCTGCAGGGCAATCTGAAGCAAAACCTCGGATTGATTATCTGGGTGCTGGGTTGCTGAGTATTGCAACTGCAGGCTTTCTGCTTCTGTTCAATTCAGTGGGCACATCTCTTGCTTGGACATCCCCGTTAACTTTCCTGCTATTTGGTTTGAGCCTTGCAGTTTTTTGTTTGTTTATCCGGCAGGAGAGGCAGGCCCCAGAACCGCTTGTAAATCTTGGGCTGCTGCGTATCGCCAATTTTTCTGTTTGCGTTGCCGCAACGGGCATTATGTCTTTTGCCATGATGGGGTCACTGGTTTTTCTGCCTTTATACTATCAGCTTGTTCTGGGGCAATCGCCAGCTACCTCTGGCCTGATGATGCTGCCGCAAGTTGGCACTATGCTTGTCAGTTCCGTATTGGGCGGGTTTGTTTCTTCCAAAACGCAGCGTTACGAGCTTTTGCTTGCAATAGGCGTGGGTATTGAATTTTCAGCACTCAGTCTGATTGCATATTGTGCGCATCATGGCGCACCACCTCTGTTTTTTCTTATAAGTCTTGGCTGTCTGGGGGTAGGCATGGGTATTGGTATGCCTAATGCTACCGTTATTATTCAGAATTCGGTGCCGAGTAATGCGCTGGGCATTGCTACGGCCATGATGTCCTTTATCCGTTCATTGGGGGGATCTTTGGGGGTGGCGCTGTCTGGAGGGGTTATGGCGCTTACGCTGCAAAATCGGCTGCAAACCATGGCAGACAAGATTGATATTTCTGCGTTTCTCGAAAAAGGTATGGTGGCCATTCAAGCTCTTTCTCCAGACATGCATGTACGGGTGACTGAAGCGTATAAGGGGGCAATCAGTGCCAGCCTGAGCGTAAGCAGTAGCTTTATGCTCTTGGCTTTTTTAATGATTGTTGGGCTGATGATACGCAAAGTAAAATCAAGCTAGAAAGCGTGATCAACAAACAGAAAGGCCCGGAATACACCGGGCCTTTTATGCTTATTTACTCTGGTTATCCGGCATAACGCAGGTAAAACTGCTAGCGTTATCCATGTTGCCATGCCCATCATACCGGGCGACTTTTGGCCACGCGCAGAGGGGGCGGGTACGCACAATTTTGCCATTGCTCACGCGGGAGGCCACAAGTGTTTCTGGTGCTTGCTTGTTGCTCACCCAGTTATCAATGGCACCAAGTTTACTGAACGTGTCGCATCCTGCACCACCATAGCAATGGCCCATGCCGGGGATGGTAATGAGCCTGATATCATTCTGATATTCTGGCCCGGCATTATGCTGGACAGACTGGTAATAACCAGCCAACTGTTCGGGATTATGGCCATCATTCCAGCCGATATACATCAGCAAGCGGCCACCATGCTGGAAGAAGGGGGTGAGGTTATCATCAACATGCAAAAGCGGACCAATTTTGCGTGTGGCTTCCTCTATATCGGTATCCCATTTCAGGGTTGTCCAATCCCAATTTGGGTTCTGGAAAGCAGCGTATTTAAAGAGATCCAGCGCAACAGGAAAAGCTTTGCCATCGGCAGAAAAGCCATCTTCGCTTCCTTTTGCTGGTCCGGGAAAAATCACCTCATGTGTTTGCGGGTTTATCGGGCCCTGATAGATGTTTTTAGCGGCTTGAACTTCGTTTGCCGTCAGGCAGGACGAAGTATCATTCCCTTTGCACAAAAGCTGATCTGGCGTGAATGTGCATTTATCTGGCTCATCCAGAAAGCCTTGTTTTTTGCCAACAGGTGAGGCGCAGGCATTCATAACTGCTGTGTTTAACAAGCGGAATTTATCGCGTGATACGCGCAAAGCCGGGTTATGATAACTCATCCAGCCCGCCCAGAGTTGCTCGGCATTAAAGTTTACAATCGGGTTGGGGGGCGCACCAGCAACAATACCATCGTAATCTTCTGGGTATCTCTTTGCTTCAATCAGACCTTCAAGGCCGCCAAGTGAGCAGCCTATCCAGTAGGCATGGCTGGCAGGTTTTTTGTAAAATGCTTCAATCAGCGCTTTGGCCGTTGTGGTCATCAAATGATCAGCGCGATAAGCATAATCAATCAGTTTTTCGGGATGGTTGAGCGTAAAGCGCCCACCTTGGCCTTCTGGGGTGGAGCTGTCATGCCCGGTATCGGTGCTGGCCACGGCGTAACCTTCTGCTACACCCGTAGCCATACCGTAATACATGAGAGAGCCAGCCCAGCCAAAATTGCCAACCCCCAGTAATTTACCGTTCCAGCCTTTGAGAGGCAGCCAGACTTCTGTGCGGATATGTGAATCAGCAGAGGGGCGCAAGGTAATGGCTACGCGGCAGAAAGCGGGGGTGGGGGGCTGTGTTGGATGCCCGGCCACATTCATTCCTGGAGCGGACATAATGCGGCTGAGTTGATCTTGCGGTGGCTGCCATTTGCCGGCTTGCACAACTTCAACAGTGGTGAATGTGGTATCTGGTAGAGCCTGATGCGCAAGTTCTGCGCAGTCTGTGGCATGAGCCATGTGTGGAAGCATCAGCGCAGCTAAGGTGGCTCCTGTTATACAAAGGGGAAAACGGCGCGGAAGTGCCGCCAACAACGCGGAGAGTGGTTGCGGATAAGGCATAAGAAAACCTGCAGAAAAGTGACACAATAATATGGTGCCATGCGCCGGACTGCTTTTTAAAGCGGCGCTCGCGTGGCGATAAATGGCATTTTGGGCAGGAAGAGAGGAAAAAGGAAACCCTATTGTGCCAAAAGTATGCTCCATGCAGTGTTGATGGGAAACGGTAGTTAAATCTGGCCAAAAGGGACAAAGCAGAAAAATTATGCGAAAAATTTTTGGTATAGTTGGTGGATTATTAAGCGTGATGCCTGCTGTGGCAGAAACTTCCGCACCTCATACATCTCCTGCTTTGGTGCGTATGGATGAAAATGCCACAGCACAGCAGACACATGCCGTAGTTCTTGCTGCACAGTCTTTTCTATCTACTTTAGATGCGCATAGACGCGCCACAGTGGAATTGCCTTTTGTTGTACAGAAGTCTGCCACGCTTGCACGTTTTCGGCGGAGTGCTCCAGATCAGCCTGTTCAACCCGTAACAGATGCGCAAGCACGCCAACCAACGGTGCGGGGGCCGGGTATGGGGCCGCCCGGTGGCTTTGTTGGCGAACGCTATGGAGCATCAGTATGGTCCAACTTTCCTGTAAGTGATGTGCTGCGCCCCGGTTTGCAAATGGGGCAGTTAACACCTGCCCAGCATACAGCCGCATTGCATTTGTTACAGACGGTTCTGAGCCCTAAAGGCTATCAGAAAGTACAGGATATTATGGGGGCCGATCAGACCTTGGCTGATAGCGGAACCCCTTTTGCTTCTGGCAAGGCGGTTTACACCATAGCTATTTTTGGTGATCCATCAGAAACAAAACCTTGGATGATCCAGTTTGGTGGGCATCATCTTGGTTTGAATATTGTTATTGATGGTGAACATGGGGTGATGACACCCACCTTAACGGGCGCGCAGCCAGCCGTTTATACAACCAACGGCAAAGTGGTGCGTGTGCTGGCAGGAGAGAATGACCGCGCTTTTGCCCTGCTGAATGCGCTGGATGCAAAGCAGCGCCAGCAAGCAATTTTACCCTACAAGGTGGAAGATCTGGTGCAGGGGCCGGGCCATGATGGTGAAACTATTGTTCCTGAAGGGATAAAAGGGACAGCCCTTACAAGTGCACAAAAAGAATTGTTGATGGCAGTCATTACTGAGTGGGCGGGTATTATTAATGACACCTATTCTGCACCGCGCCTGGCGGAAATAAGGGAAGGACTGAATGATACCTGGTTTGCCTGGAGCGGCCCAACCACGCATGCTCCTGAGCGCAACGGGTCATCCTACTATCGTATTCAGGGGCCACGGTTGCTGATTGAGTTTTCACCACAAGGGGTGGGGGATGATCCAACCATGCATGTGCACACGGTATATCGTGATCCTACCAATAGTTATGGCAACCGGTATACCGCACAGTGAGACCAAAAATAGCCTTCTTGCTTATGCTGGCTGGGCTAACAGCTTCTGTGGCTTCAGCATGGGCGCATCGTTTGGATGAATATTTGCAGGCAACACTTATTGATGTCTCGCGGCAAGAGATTGATGTTGTTTTACGCCTTACGCCAGGTGTGGATCTGGCATCTCAAGTTCTACGCCAAATTGATGCGGATGGAGATGGTAGCTTCTCTGCTCAGGAACAGCAGCAGTATGCTCAACATGTCGTAAGTCGGTTGTCTTTAATGCTAGATCATGCGTTTCTGCCTATCAAACTGAAGAACTATGTGTTTCCTAGCGCTTTAGAACTGCGGACAGGAAATGGCACGATACGTTTGCAGCTTAGGGCGCGGGCCATTCTTGCACCTGGTAAGCATCAGTTGAGATATAATAATCAAGGCGCTGGGCCAGATACTGTCTATTTGGTGAATGTACTGCTGCCGCATGATTCATCTGTTCATATACAAAGCCAAAAACGCTCATCCAATCAGGCCGTTTATGATCTGGATTTCACTGTTGATCAGTAAATTGCGCGAATAAGAAGGTCTATATTCACGGGAAGATGAATTTATAAGAATTCGAAATTTGTATGAATATCAAATACATTATTGTGTTTTTAATATACCGGGCGTTTACATAAATCAGCATGCAAACGCCCGGTGTTTTATCCTATATAAAATAATAACCTGTATTTACTTTATAAGGCCCATTTCTGGGTCTGTAATGCTATGGTGCCCATTATCGAGATGGCCAGCAAAAACATAAGAAAATTCAGGTTCTTTGGGTGCTGTCAGTGTTAAATTATACCACATGCTGGATTGAGCAAGAGCTATAACCTGCTTGACATTGCCTTGGGCAGGAATGTGCAGGACATGTAAAGATGCGTGCCCTGGTACATTGCAGTGAATTTCCAATGTATCATGGCCCATGTTTTTTAGGCAAAGCAGCATGCTTTCCTTGTTCGAAGGCATATATTTACATTCAGCTAAAAGCTTTATGCCATGCTTGCGCCCAGTAAATTTGCGGTAGAAGCCATTGGGTGCGTGAACAGATACATCGTAAATATTGTTTTCAGATAAACGGCTATCAACATTTACATTTATGTTATCTCCGGCAGCTACAGCATAGGTGCTGGATCGCATACCGCCATCTTGCTGCATGTTGTGGGTGTACACATTAAAAGGGGCACCAGATGAAAGGTGCTTGTGCACCTTTGTACCTGCTTGCAGATGCAGGGATATGGTTTGTCCATCTGCGCTTAGGCCGCCATCACAATACAGTTCATAGGGTATGGCGCAGGCTGGCCGTGTGCCTGGTTCCTGTTTTACATAGCGTTGTAGCTGGAGGGGATCATTTTTCAGCAGCGTAATGTCTGCTTCTTCAAGAGATTTAAATCCACTGGGCATAGGCCGGTAGCGTGCATCTTCGATAATTTCCAGATGTTTATCTCTTTCAATAAATGGAAGCTGTGGGACCGTGCCATCATAAGGGCGGAAGCATGATGTTAAATCCCCACTAATGGCACGGCGCCATGGAGAAATATTTGTTTCGGTAACCTTTTTACCAAACTTACCTTCAATAAACTTTTCAAGAAACTGAAGCGTAGAGCTATGCTCGAACAGCTGAGAATTCACCCAGCCCCCACGGCTCCACGGAGATGCAATAATCATGGGAACCCGAAAGCCCAGACCAATGGGGCCACTACGTGCTAATGCAGGAGGCACGCCCATAACTTCTTCATCTTTAGCGTAAGTATATTCCAGACCATCAGGCCCTATGCTGGCGGAGGATTTGCCTGTTTCCGGGCGTTTAGGGTCTGGTGCCGTGAAGGAGCAGCAATGGTCAAAGTAGCCGTCATTTTCATCGTAAGTCATGATGAAAATGGTTTTTTTCCAGATTTCCGGATTTTCGGTAAGAATATCCATAACTTCTGATACAAACCATGCACCATACCAAGGTGAGGCTGGGTGATCAGAAAAATGTTCCGGTGCAGCTAACCATGAAACAGTGGGGAGCTTGCCGTTCTGTACATCCTTGCGGAACTGGTAGAGGACATCTCCCTTGGGGACATCCATATGGCGTGTGTTGGAGCCATCTGAAAAAGTGAGTGTTTCAAGTGTCCGGTAATTTTTGTCTGCTTTGTTTGTTACAAAAGCGCGTTCAAACAGGCTGCGTTCTGCCGGAGTAAGCTGTTCTACTGTTTTTGTAGCAGTATCGCGGCGGCGTTTTAGAACAGCCAGCAAGGCATTGGCTTCAGCTAATTGTTCCTGATGTTTTTCTGAAACAAGTCTTTCTTCGGCCTGAAGTTTTTCAATATGTTTGGAGCAGGCTTTTATACGCTCATCTACCCATTCATGAAATCTGGGGTTTGCAGATGTATTGTAGTTTTCAAAGCATTCTAAAATATTCAGTGCAAAGTTGGAAAGCCAGGCGCGTTCTTTTTCATCCAGACCGCCAACCTGATCGGTTTCATTTTGATATACTTTCCATGAAATGCCAATCTGTTCCAATCTTTCAGGAAAGGTTGTCCATGTTAGGCCAGATTTAAGAATTTCCGGATTGCGCATATAAACTGTGGAATCAGTGCTTTGTTTATCACGCACAGTACCTGTCCAGAACACCAAACGGTTCGGGCAAGTGCTTGTCATCACACCGCAGTAATTTTGGTCACAAACCGTAAAAGCATCTGCCAATGCATAATAAAACGGGAGGTCTTCTCGTGTATAATATCCCATAGTCATGGGATAATGTTCGTATTTCTTGTAATGTGACTTTTTAACGTCCACCCATCGATCATGATGCCCGTTGTTCCACGCATCAACCTGGCTTTCTCGTGAATGAGGGATAGAGCCCATCCATGTAATGCGTGTATCATGAATATTCAGGCGCCAAGGCACGTAGGTTTGCCCTTCTGTGCTGGATTGCACAAATACCGGGTTACCGTTGGGCTGGCGTATGGCGCGTGGGTCATTAAACCCACGCACACCTTGTAATGTACCATATAAATGATCGAACGAACGGTTTTCCTGCATCAGGACAACAATATGTTCTGCATCCTGATATGTCGTTCCCGGATCTGGGGAAATAGCAAATGCGCGGCTAATGGCAGAAGGCAACATGCCAGCAGAACCCGCCGCCCCGGAAAGGAACGCATATTTCAGAAAATTACGACGTGTCGTCATGTTTCGATCCTGTCAGATACGTAAAAACGTCTAATGAGAGGGAATGGTATTTTCGTAATGGTTCCAGTGTGTTGCAATTTCTTTTACAACCACACTTCCTGCCTGATACGCAGCATCCAGAGCAGGTAGAAAACCAGAAAAACCAGATTCTTCAGTTTCGGCCTTAAGCAGGTTTGCTGCCGTCTGTCCGGGTGGAGGCATGTCAAAATTGCTGCCAGCGCGTAAAACAAGAATACGGTTCATATCAACACGGCCAGCGCGTGCTTGCAGGGACAGAGCCTGAAGCATGCCAATTTCTTCTTCTGCCGTTGTTGCAAAAGTGCCTTGGTTCTCTGTCCAATATTTCACCCAGCGTTCTGCCCAAGCATTCATTCGCTTGCCAACCCAAAAGGTTTCAGATGCCAAGGTGTCTCCTACCATGACATGCGGCGAGATTTGCGCTTGTGGGTATCTCTTGTATCGGCGGCGATTGGCTTGCAGGGCAGGCGTATCTGTTAAGGGCAATGAGCGCGTAAGTTGATATGCCCATGTCACCAAATTGGGGTTGAGCGTATAAACCATATCACCCCACTGAGAATGCAGGGCCGGAAGAGGGTGAATATTTGAAGCAGCCCCTTGAATGGGCACGAGTTCATCTTGCCAGTTTTTGGGCATTTCACGGGCATCAATCATATGGGCCAAGCCGCCATTCACGGCGTATCGTGCCCATACGGCAGATCCAGCAGAACCAAAGTTTGGATTTATGCCACCAATACCAGCCAGAATAAAATAGGCTTTTCGCAGATCAAACCTCGGGTCAAGCACAAGGCCTGTCATGGCGGAGGCCATATGTTCTGGGCCTTCTCCTGCTACAATTCCCAAAACCTGAAGGTTGGGATTATAGCGCATAACGCCATGATCTGTCGCAGGGGCAGAAATTTCTTGATTCAGAGGCAGTTTTTCCACCCAGTTCTGAAATTCACCGGGCGTATCACCTGTATCCTGGCCGAGTTCAAAAGTGGTTACAACAACCACTCTAACCGGAATTTTTTGTTCTTCTGCCTGTGCCGGTAAAATTGTTCCCAGAAAAGAAGCAAGCAGAGAACACGCAAACCCAGCAGAAACTACGGAACGGATATGGTTTTTATTGAACCATTGAGTGTGAGGAACAGAGTTTTGCATTTTAAAGGATAACCTTTGTTGGGATGGAGCTTATTGTCCGATTTATAGTATCCCAATTTGGCCGTAAAAAATGCGCAGGGTGGTTATTCTGTTCCCAAGCAGTGCTTGTAAATGATGAGGCGTGAGGAAAATTGGCAAGCTTTTCAGGGTTCAGGTCAAAGCAGTTTGCAAGTTTGGTGCATTCATATGCTACCAGATCGGATAGGCGAGAGCCCCACAAGCCATGCAAACCGATAAGCGGTGCCGGTGCTTTAAAAGTGGTTGGCAAGGCCTGTTGTGCGTAACCTACCAGCGTAAACAACCGCAGGGCAGGCAACGCAGATAACCGGCAACTCATGAATATCCAGACCCCAGAATCAGAAATATCAATTATTAAAAAATATCTTGCGCGGCTTGCTGCTCTACCGCGCAAGTTTTTGTGTCTGGTTCTGTTTTAGCATTACGCAAGGCAAGGAGTTCCTGACGAACTTTTGCCATTTGCTGGGTAAAAGCGGGCTGTTCCTGAAGTGTTGCAAACATGGCGCTTCCGTTCATATAGCCAGCTTGTACGTCGCTTTTCCAATGCACGCCGCAAACAATACGGCTTTCACCAAATATACGGCCGCGTTGCATGATTTGCGTTGCACGATCTGGCAGAGCGCTGGCAAGAATGGATGCCGTAAGCCACCCCCAAGTTGTATGGCCAGATGGGTAGGCATAGCTATGATCAAGCCCATCCGAATGCGCTGTGCAGATGTCTTTATTTGTTCCGACAAAAGGCCTGCGCCGTTTCCAGAAGTCTTTTTCGTTTGAAACATCTTGCTCTACGGGCTGCGCAAGCGATGTAAGAAGATTGACCATTGCGGGAAGTTTGGCTGGATCCAGATTAAATCCGGCAGCGCATGAAAAATCCTTGATAACATGGTCTGGGTTCAGGTTGGCGTCATTCTGGGCCAATTTCCAGCGCGCCTTATCTTTCAGCCCCCGTGTTTTTTCAAAAGCCCGTAAGTCTGCCTGTTGTGCGGGTTCTTCAGCCTGCGGAGGAGGCGGCAGAAATGCACGCCCATCAGGCAGGGTAAACTGTTGTGCCTGTGCGGTATATCCAAAAAAGGTGTGCGCTAAGGAAAGACTTACGGCATAAAAAACGGCGTTACGAAAACGCATAGTGACTTATTCCCACATCAATCGTCATACTGGCGTATAATTTACCTGCATTTCACATTTATAACTGTGACGATTGCATGAAGATCGTGGAGAATGGGCTTTGTAAATAAAGTGCTAAACAACAAAAACATAGAAAGGCCAGCACATGCTGCACCATACATTGGCCGAAACGTTAGAGCTTGCCTTGCCAGTTATTCAGGCTCCTATGGCTGGCATAAGTAATGCTGAAATGGTTATTGCTGCCAGTAATGCAGGTTTTTTAGGCTCTCTTGGTGCTGGCATGATGTCTCCAGAGGAAATTGAGGCTTCTCTTCACCAGATTAAATCTGAAACAACATCAGCTTTTAACGTTAACCTTTTTATTATTGATCATCTGCCCCGTTATCATCCTGCCCCGCAAGATACTCTGTTTTTGCGTCATATTTATGAAAAACTGGAATTGGATTTTACATTACCCAATCAATATGCTCCATCATTTCAGGAACAGTTTGAAGTTCTGCTTCACGCCAAACCGCCAGTTGCAAGTTTTACGTTTGGTATTCTTACACAGGAACAGGTTTCCAGGCTGCATGCTCAAGGTATTTTTGTGTGTGGTACAGCTACAACCAGTGCAGAGGCGCGCGCATGGGCAGATGTTGGGGCCGATGCTGTGTGTGCTCAAGGTATAGAAGCAGGCGGGCACCGCGGAAGCTTTCTCTCTGATGGAGGAAATGGCGTAGGATTGCTTCCTCTTGTCAGAGAAATTGTAAAGGATATCTCAATTCCAGTTATTGCTGCTGGAGGTATCATGGATGGGGAAGGCATAGTAGCGGCTATAAGCTTGGGTGCAGAAGCCGTGCAAATGGGCACAGCATTTCTGGGTTGTTCAGATACAGCGTTGGCCCCAGCATACAGAAAAGCACTTGCACAGCATTTGCCAGCCGAAAGCACCGTATTGACTCATGTTTTTTCAGGCAGGTTGGCGCGCGGCATACGTAATCAATTTATTGAAGAATATGGAAGCTCCCAGCCGTTTCCTTATCCTGTCCAGAATGCCTTAACCCAAGCGTTACGTAAGAAGGCTGCGCGAGATGGAAACGCTGAGAACATGTCTTTGTGGGCAGGGCAGGGGCTGAGACTGATACGAGATAATTCTTTCAAAGAAATGGCGCATATTTTGCAGGATGAAATACGTTTAGCAGTGGAAAAGGTAAACATAGCTTTATCTGTTGCAATGCGCTGTGGCCGCAGCGGGTCATAACGGAAAATGGCAGGCCACTTCATGCCCATCGTTATGGATGGGGCGTAAAGCTGGATCTTCCTGCTTGCAGCGTGTTTGCACGTAGGGGCAGCGTGTATGAAAACGGCAACCACTCGGGCGGTTAATGGGGCTGGGAACATCCCCTTGCAAAGGCACAGGACGTGCTAGCCCTGTAACAGGCCGCGGGATGGCAGCGGTAAGGGCAGCTGTATAGGGGTGGGCGGGGGTGTGTAGAACGCTATCGGTATCACCAATTTCTACAATGCGGCCCAGATACATGACAGCTACCCGGTTTGATATCTGGCGCACAACAGCCAGATCATGCGCTACAAATATGTAGGTAAGGCCCAGTTGTTTTTGTAAATCAGCAAACAGATTGATGATTTGGGCCTGAACAGAAACATCCAGGGCAGAAACAGGCTCATCCGCAATAATCAATTGAGGGGACAGAGCTAATGCACGTGCAATGTTAATACGTTGGCGTTGCCCGCCAGAAAATTCATGTGGATATCGTGCCAGTGCTGTAATGGGCAGGCTGACAAGTTCCATCAGTTCGTGTAAGCGCGCCGTAATTTCGGCAGAGGAACGCTTGCGGCCTTGGGCATTAGGATGAACCTTAAGAGGTTCGGCTAGCAAGTCTCCTATTCTTCGGCGCGGGTTTAGACTGGCGTAGGAATCCTGAAAAACCATCTGCATACGCTGGCGTAAGGGGCGCAGGGTGCGTTCAGACAGATGCGTGATATCACGCCCTTCAAATACAATCTGGCCACTTGTAACAGGCGTCAGTTTGAGCAGACAACGCCCTAGGGATGATTTTCCGCACCCAGATTCACCCACAACGCCCAGCACTTCCCCCGGCATAACGGAAAAGGAAACACCATCTACAGCCTTGAGTTCCTGCCCGCGGGGAAGGCGGTATGTTTTGTACAGATCGCGCACATCCAAAATGGGTGAGGGGGCTTTAGGCGCTTTCATGACCGGAGGTGCTCCTGTGCAAGTGCATCACTCAGGCGTGGTGGCAAAGGTTTTCCTTCTTGCGGGAGAACGCAAGCGGCAAAATGGTTCGGCCCTGTTTGAACGTAAGGCGGCAATGCTATCGTGCAGGCTGTATGTGCGTATTGGCAACGTGGTGAAAAAGCACATCCTGCCGGGCGGTTTTGCGGAAGCGGAGGGGAGCCAGCAATGGCTGGCAAACGTAATGGTCTAGGCCCATCCAATGGTGGAATGGAAGCCAGAAGCCCGGCTGTATATGGGTGAGCGGGGGATGCAAATAGGGCAGATGTTGGCCCATATTCTGCAACACGGCCAGAATAGAGCACCATGGTGTTATCGCAGGTTTCTGCCACCACACCCATATCATGCGTAATCAGTAAAACGGATGAGTGGTGCGTATCTCGCAAGCTGCGTATCAGCTCCAGTATCTGTGCCTGTACGGTTACATCCAATGCGGTTGTGGGTTCGTCTGCAATCAGGAGAGATGGGTTGCATGAAAGGGCCATGGCAATCATGGCGCGCTGGCGCAAGCCCCCAGACAGTTGGTGTGGATAGCGGTTGGCTGTGCGTTCTGGGTCTGGCACACCCATATCACCCAACAGTTTCACTGTGCGGGTGCGGGCTTGTTTGCGCGAAACACGTTCATGGGCCCGTATTTGCTCATCAATTTGCCAGCCTATTGTGTACACAGGTGTAAAGGCTGTCATAGGGTCCTGAAAGATCATGGCAATTTCTTTGCCACGTAGGCGCCGTAGCTTTTTTGGCGGCATTCCTATCAGTTCCTGCCCCCGGAAGCAGACAGACCCCGTTACCTGCACGCCGGGAACATCAATCAGCCCCATAAGCGCTAAAGCCGTGACGGATTTACCTGATCCAGATTCACCCACCAGCCCCAGAATGTCTTGATGGTTTAGGGCGAAGGAAACGCCATCTACAATCGGGATCATCTTCCCCCGGGCCGGAAAACTTACCCGTAGGTCTCGCACATCCAGCAGGGCGTGGGGGGGTATGTTAGCGGGCATCGCGCACTCGCGGGTCAAGCAGAAGGTAGATCATATCAACCGCCGCATTTGCCAGCACAACAAATACGGCAGAATACATAACGGTGGCCATGATAAGGGGCAGATCCAGATTGGTAAGGGCCTGATAGGTGAGGCGACCAACTCCAGGCAGGCCGAAAACCACTTCGGTCAACAAAGCCCCCCCTCCGACCAACTGAGCAAAATCCATACCGAACAGAGATACAAAGGTAACCATAGCCGTGCGCAGTCCGTGCCGGATAAGAATACGAGAAGGAGAAAGCCCTTTGGCGCGGGCCGTGCGTATAAAATCTTCTCCAGATAGCGCAACAAGGTCTGCCCGCAGCACGCGGCTATAAACACCAATAAACAAAACGGCCAACACAACCCATGGAATAACCAAGGCTTTGAACCAACCCCAAGGGTTTTGTGTAAGCGGCACATAGCCCAGAGCCGGTACCCATGAAAAAAGCCAGGTATCATGATAGCGGTTCTGTGTAATAAGATTGGCGACCTGCCCAAGCCAGAAAACGGGTATGGAAATGCCAATTAACCCCAGCATCATCAGCGTGCGGTCAATCCATGAACCTTTAAGGGCGGCAGCCAGCGTGCCCATGGCAATGGAAACGACAACCCAGATAATGGCCGCACCACACACTAAGGAAACTGTAACTGGAGCCGCGCGTGCAATTTCGGGCACCACCAGTTCGCCTCTATCTGCGTAAGAGGCCAGATCTTGTGTGATGAACAGCTTTTTCATCATGATGGCATATTGAACGGGTAAGGGACGATCAAACCCGTATTCCTGCCGCACTTTCTGCATGGTCTGAGGCGATGCGTTTTTGCCAGCAATCCGAGCTGTAGGGTCTGCGCCCGGTGTGGCAAAAAATACAGCAAACACTAATGCGGAAATACCAAACAGCACGAAAACTGTTTGTCCCACTCGGCGGAGGGCGGCCATCAACATGCAGTGGGCCTCCTATTGTTCGCGGTGGCTGGCATCACGCACATCCAGCGCATCTCGCAGGCCATCGCCCAGAATGTTCAGGGCCAGCACTACGGCTATAATGGCCAAGCCCGGGGCAATGGCCACCATGGGGCGTGTATAAATCAATCCTTCACCATCTTGGATAAGCGTACCCCAAGATGCCGCAGGGGCCTGCACCCCAATGGACAAAAACGAGAGCGCGCTTTCAGCCAGCAAGGACATGGCCATGATAAGTGGCCCAAGAACAACAAGGGTGGAGGTGACGTTGGGGAGAATATCTTGCAGCACAATACGCCAGCGGGGAACGCCAAGGCAACGTGCAGCCATTACAAATTCAGCTTCCCGCAATGCCATAACCCGGCCCCGAATAGGGCGTGCAGCATAAGGCACATAAACCAGCGCGATAATGCAGATAGGCAAAAGCAGGTTGTCAGATTCAATAACAAACGGGCCCAGATGCAGCCCATCACTTACCGTGACAATGGAAAGAGAAATAGCAAACAGATACACGGGAACAGACCACATAATATCCATCATGCGGGAGAGAACGGTATCTATAATGCCACCGCAAAAACCAGCGGTTATTCCGACAGCGGCTGCCATTACAAGGCATAGAACGGCAGAGCAGAACGAAATCAGTAAAGAGTTCCGTCCGCCATAAAGTAACCGTGCTGCAACATCACGCCCCTGGCTATCCGCCCCCAGCATGTAAGCTCCATGCCATGTGGGGCCAATGGGGCTAAGGCCAAGGTGCAATGGGTTATCATTGGGTTGCATGATATCCACTTCCTGCCCACCTACCGTGATGGCGCCTGCTACGTTGGAAACAAACGGATCTGTATGTGCAACATAGCGTGCGTAATAGGGCGCAAGCAGGCTGGCTACAGCCAGAAATACCAAAACGGCAAAAGAAAACAGTGCAGAGCGATTATGGCGTAGGGACCGCAACGCCATCCGCCAAGGGCCGGGTGGTTTGGTATCTTGCGCAGAAGTGGGGGCGAGATCAGTCATGGAACCTGTAGCTGAGAAAGCAGGATTTCATCATTAAGCGTAATAATTATATTTCGTGTGCGTTTAGAAACCAGCACAACCCTTTTGGTCTGTACAAAAGGCACGGCAGGGGCCTGCGCCATCAGGGCTTTATCAACCTGAGCCCACGTCGCATTGCTGGCTGTGCGATCTGTTAAGGCAAGCTGGGCGGCGTGGTGCATCATGTCGTCAATATGCGGATCACAAAAGCCGGACATATTGGGTGAATTATCGGAATGGGGATGAAAATTGGAGCACGCAAACAACGTGTCCAGAAAGCTGGCAGCCGATGGGTAATCTGCATTCCACCCACCAATGGAAATCTGCACATGGTTGTCTGAGTTCTGCACAAACGTGAAATGGATGGCCGGGCTGATACTGTGGACCGAAGCCTTGTAACCCAGATTTTCCAATACACTGCGCAAATCTAGCGCAGTATTGTCCGATTTACCGCCAGATGGGGTTACAATAGTTACCCGCATACCCTTGGTGCCACTTTCCTGCACAAGCTGACGGGCTTTTTCCATATCCGGTTTGGCCCATTCTGGTGCAGGGTTTTGAGGGGATGCGCCAGCGGTATAGGAGCAAAAGCGTTCATACCCCGGAGTGCCTTCTGGCAAAAGCTGGCACTGCGGAGATGCCACAGCACTGCCGCCATCGTAAATCACCATAGCATGACGGTTTACCGCGTAATTAAGCGCCTGCCGCACCTTGAGGGATGTAAACGGCGGTTCATTTACATTTAATGTCGCGTAGTAATACAACAGAGGGGTAAAGATATGCACTTGGCCTGCATATTTACTGCCAACCTCACCCAAGCGGTCTAGCGGAACGTTTTCATACATCAGATCAGCTTGGCCATTTTCTACCGCGGTTACAGCGGCTTCTGGCTCCAACCCAAACGTTACTTCTATGTGGTCAGGAAAGCCCGCAGGCTGTGCATTATGCGACCATTCATGAAAGTATGGATTCCGCTCAAAACGCATATGTGTTGTGGGGTTGTAATCTGTAATTTGGTAAGGCCCCGTACCCGGAGGGGCCATATTGCCCATATCATGCGTGGGCGTGCTCGCTGGCAAAATGGTTGCATGAACCCACGCCAGATGTTCCAGAAATTCCGGGTCCGGGTGGCTGAGATGAAATGTAATGGTGTTTGCCGTTGCATCTGTTTCAATGCCCTCGGCTAAAGTGCAGTGGGCGGTGTCTTTCAGGCAGGCATCAGCCCCTTTGATTGCGCTGTAATACGGCCCCGCAGTCGGGCTGCCAGCAGCAAAAATACGCCGGAAAGAAGCCGCCACATCCGCCACGGTTAAAAGCTGCCCGTTGGAGAAGTGAATGCCTTTGCGCAAGGTGAGCCTATAGGTCAGCCCGTTATCTTCTGGCTGGGGCACGTTTTCTGCCAGATTGGGAATAACGGGTTGCGCGCCTGCTCCTGCAAATTTGGGGTAGGTTAAAAGCGTATCGTAAACAGGCGTTTCAAAAAACTTGGTTAAGCCAATATAGGATATCTGCGGATCAAGCGTGCCCGCTGCGCTGGAAACCAGAATGCGCAGCGTGCCTCCTGTTTGTGGAGCTTCCACTGCATGTGCAGCAGCAGGGGCCAGCATAAAACCCCACAGGAAAGGAAGAACACGTTTCATCTGCTGTGTTATGGCCTGTATGCGGGTGTCTTTCAAACGTTCCTCCTCTGCTTTTTTGCATTTACGTTAAAAAAACAGACAGAAGGCGCGTGTAACGCTTGCGTTTATGCGTGCATCATCATAAGAGGGAGCGCCAATGGTCGGGTGACCTGCGGCGTAGCGTATGCTTCAGGGTAACCTGCCTTTTTGTATTTCAGCAAGGGTGCCCGCAGCATGACCTCTTCTCCCTATAGCCGTGTTACGGAAGCTCTGGCGTTTGACGATGTGCTGGTTGTGCCGGCTGCATCTGACGTTGTGCCCAGCCAGACAACCGTTCGCACGCATCTCACACGCTCTATTGAACTGAATATTCCGCTGGTTTCCGCCGCGATGGATACAGTTACGGAAGACCAGATGGCTATTGCCATGGCCCAGCAAGGCGGCCTTGGCGTGATCCATAAAAACCTGCAACCAGAAGAACAGGCCGAGCAGGTTCGTCGCGTTAAGCGCTTTGAATCTGGCATGGTGGTGAACCCGGTAACCGTTGGCCCGGACCAGACACTGGCCGAAGTGCGTGATATCATGCACCGCCACGGTATTAGTGGCCTTCCTGTGGTGGAACCCGGCACGCAGAAGCTGGTGGGTATTCTTACCAACCGTGATGCTCGCTTTGCCGTAGATCCCAACCAGCCCGTTTCCGAGTTGATGACCAAAGATCGGCTGATCACGGTTAAAAATGGTGTGGATGCAGATACGGCCCGCCAGTTGCTGCACAAACACCGGATTGAAAAACTGCTGGTGGTTGATGACGCAGACCGTTGCGTAGGTATCATCACGGTTAAAGACATGGATAAGGCTGTAGCCCATCCGCTGGCTATCAAGGATAGCTTGGGCCGCCTGCGCTGTGCGGCTGCAACAGGGGTGGGTGAAGACGGTTTTAGCCGCGCCAAGATGCTGATTGAAGCCGGTGTGGATGTGTTGGTGGTAGATACAGCGCATGGTCATTCTGCCGGTGTTTTGGGTGCAGTTGAACGCCTGAAAGCCTTTGATGCCAATGTGCAGATTGTGGCTGGTAACGTTGCCACGCCAGAAGCTGCTCATGCCCTGATTGAAGCTGGCGCAGACTGCGTGAAAATCGGTATTGGCCCGGGTTCCATCTGCACCACACGTATTGTGGCCGGCGTAGGTGTGCCTCAGTTCTCTGCCGTGCTTGAAACCTCTCTGGCATGTAAGGAAAAAGGTATTCCCTGCATTGCAGATGGCGGCATTCGTACATCGGGCGATATCGTAAAGGCCATTGGTGCTGGTGCTGATGTGGTCATGGTGGGGTCACTGCTTGCTGGCACGGAAGAAGCGCCGGGCGAGGTATTCCTTTATCAGGGGCGTTCTTACAAATCTTACCGTGGCATGGGCAGCCTTGGCGCCATGGCGCGTGGCTCGGCTGATCGGTATTTCCAGCAGGAAGTCAAAGATGCGCTTAAGCTGGTGCCAGAAGGCATTGAAGGCCGCGTGCCTTACAAAGGCAGCATGGCTGCGGTTATTCATCAGCTGGTGGGTGGCCTTAAAGCCGGTATGGGCTACACAGGTTCCCGCGTGCTGAAGGAGCTGCAAGAAGGTGCTCAGTTCCGCCGTATTACCGGTGCAGGCCTGCGTGAAAGCCATGTGCATGATGTTTCCATCACGCGTGAAGCTCCTAATTACCGTCGGGATTGATAACCACATATGACACCTTCAGCCAGGCTTGCGGCCGCTATTGATCTGCTTGCAGCAATGGAAGCCGCCCCGCGCAAACCCGCCGATGCTGTCGCCAACAGCTTTTTTAGAGAGCGGCGCTATATGGGCGGTGGAGACCGCAGAGCCATATCCGGCCTTGTATGGGATGTTATGCGGGCGTGGCGTCGGCTTGGCTGGTGGTTGGAGCAAAAAGGGCAGGTGGCGTCTGCTCGGCTCCGGGCCGGGGCGCGTCTGTTGTTCGATGGTTTCTCTCTTGCAGAAGTAGAGGAAATGTTTGAGCAGGGGCGCTTTGCAGCAGGGGCGTTGACGCGTGGGGAACTTTCAACCCTTACGCCACTTGCGGGCAAAACTCTGGATAACCCGGAAATGCCTCGTGCTGTTCGGCTGGAACTGCCGGATTGGCTGTTGCCTCATCTGGAAGCAACTTTTGGCGATAAGCTGGAAGAAGAGCTTGCAGCTATGTCCACCCCAGCGCCTCTGGATTTGCGGGTGAATATTCTGCGTGGCCCCCGTAAGGAGGCACAGCGTAGTCTGGCATGTGAAGGCCTGCATGCTGAACCTACACCGCTTTCTCCGTGGGGGCTGCGTTTACCTGCACGTTTGCCAGTTACAACAAGTGTGGCATTCCGTGATGGGCTGGTGGAAATTCAGGATGAAGGCAGCCAGCTTGTTGCCGCCATAAGTGGCGTTGAACCCCAGATGCGTGTGTTGGATTATTGCGCAGGCGCTGGCGGTAAAACGCTTGCTATGGCCATGATGATGGAAAACAAAGGCCATATTGTTGCATGCGATGTTTCTGCGCCTCGGTTAGAAGGTGCAGTTAAACGCTTGCGGCGTGCAGGCGTGCATAATGTTGAACGGCACTTGCTGGTGCCGGGAGATAAATGGGCCAAACGTCGGGCCGGATCATTCGATCGGGTATTGGTGGATGCACCGTGTAGCGGAACGGGCACATGGCGCCGGAACCCGGATGCACGTTTCCGCACTACGGAACAGGATCTGACAGAGCTGTTGGAAAAGCAGGCTGCCATTATGGACCGGGCGGCAGCACTTGTTCGGGCCGGAGGGCGTATGGTGTATGCAACCTGTTCTTTGCTACGCGCAGAAAACATGGATCAGGTTACAGCATTTTTAGCACGCCATCCTGATTTCAGGCTTGTTCCTTCAGGTAGCCCAGAAATGCCGCAGGCCTTGCGTCAGGAAAGCTCTATCAGTTTAAGTCCTCTGCGGGATGGAACAGATGGCTTTTTTGCCGCCGTCATGGAGCGTGCCGCGCCAGAACCTGAGGCAGGTATAGAATAGGAAAACATTTTTAACTGTTCATCTTATTGGTCTTACGCATAATACTGATGCCTGATTCATCAGGTCCTACAGACCAATAAGATAAATGGCCTAGCATGACTGAAAGCGTAATTCTTTTTGTTTTTCTCGTGCTGGGCGGCGGTATGCTGGCACAATGGGCGGCTTGGCGGTTCAGGTTACCTGCCATTGTTCTGCTTTTTTCTCTGGGGCTGCTTTTGGGCCCGGGGTTGCAGATCATGCATCCCTCAGAGGTTGCGGGTAGCGCTTTCCACCAAATGGTTTCTTTGGCGGTGGCGCTTATCGTGTTTGAAGGCGGCCTTGCATTAGATTTTCGTCAGTTAAAAGAAGCCGGTGAGGGCGTTTTGCGCCTTACGCTGGTGGCATTGCCGATCAATTTAATTTTAGGCAGCATTGCAGCCCATTACGTTGGGCGTATGGGCTGGGGGCCTGCCTTTCTGTTTGGCGCCATTATTGTGGTTACCGGCCCAACGGTTGTTTTGCCCCTGTTACGCCATGCCAAGCTGAAACCGCGCATTGCAGCCTTTTTGCGGTGGGAAGCCATTCTGAATGACCCCGTAGGTGCCATTCTGGCCACGTTAGTGCTGGAAGTGCTGCTTATGCAGCCGGGTGAGGGGTCTGGCACATTTTTTGTATCTATCATCCCGCATATGCTGATGAGCGCTACATTGATGATTGCGCTTGGCATTGGTGCGGCATGGTTTGTGCGGTGGCTGTGCATACGGGATTTAATGCCCGATCTTCTGAAAATGCCGATACTGCTTAGCCTTGCGCTGATTCTTTACGTTATCGGCACTTTAACCATGGATGGGGCTGGGCTGATTGCCTCTACCGTATTCGGCATGGCGTTGGTTAATCTGCGTATTCCCGGTATGGCGGAAATCCAGCGGATGAAAGAAGCGCTGGTGGTGCTTATTGTCTCCATCCTGTTCATTATGCTTACGGCCGATCTGACACGAAGTGAGCTTGCTGGTTTGTCATGGTCTATTGGGGCTTTAACGCTGGCAGTGCTGTTTGTGGTCAGGCCTTTGGGTATTTGGTTGGCCACCATAGGTTCCAGCCTAAGCCGGGCCGAACGGCTATTTATGGGGTGGATTGCACCACGTGGGATTGTGGCGGCGGCAGTTGCTGGTGCCGCCGGGATACGATTGCAGGATGCAGGTTACCCTGGGGCTTCTCAGGTTATGCCGGCTGTTTTTGCCGTTATTGCCTCCACCATGATTTTGCATGGTTTTTCCCTTATTCCTCTAGGCCGACGGTTGCATCTTACGCTTTCCAATCAACCCGCGCTGGCCATTGTGGGGGCGAATGATTGGTCCACACAGTTGGCTATGGCAGTGCACGCTGTGGGCACGCCTGTTTTGCTGGTGGATAGTTCTTTGGGTGATTTACGCCCAGCCGAGCTTGCTGGCGTGCCTGTTTTATGTGCTGAGGTTTTATCGGAAGAAGGCACAGAAAATTTGGAGGAACGCCCGGCTGATTATCTTATTTCAGCTACACCAGATGCCATTTACAATGGGTTGGTCTGTGCACATCTGGCGCCCCATTTTGGGCGGCAGAGGGTTTATCAGGTCAGCCCCGGCATTGCGCGGCTGGATCAGTATCGCGGATTTAGCCGGGAAGCGCGCGGAAAGGTTTTGGGGCAGCCTGCGTGGAATTTTACCGTGTTGGAAGCGCTGGTGAGCCAAGGCTGGCATTTTGTTGCGATAGAAGTTACCGAAGCTAATCAGGATTATCTTCTGAGTGAAAGCAGCCATTTTCTGTTGTTTCTGGTGCTTCAGAAAGATGCGGCCATCACGATTGTATCGGCAGAGGATGAGCCGCAACCAACTTTAACACCAGGATACGTGGCAATAGGGTTGGTTGCGCCGGAACAAATAGCCAAGCCTGCTTCTGGCAATGCGGCTTAACGTGGCTGGTGAATGGTTATTTCTGTAGCGCCTGCAGCCAGCACAAAACGTAGGTCTGCCTCTGTTAGGGCAACGCATCCTTCAGTCGGTGTTTTGTTGGGGCGTTGCAGATGCATGAAAATGGCAGAACCTTTGCCGGGTTCTGCAGGGCAATCATTATAACCGATCACAACAATCAGATCATATACAGCATCTTCACGCCACAGTATTTCGTGGCGGAAAGAAGATGGCAACTGGATGTGCTGGTTATAACAGGATGATGATGGATCATCACACCATCCGTCCTGCGGGCTTAAAGGGATAACAGGCAGGGCGGCTTGTGGTTTTATAATCCGGTCAGCCCGATAAAATACTTGCCGTAGGGGAAAGGTGCCTAGTGGTGTTGCCAGATCCCCTTCGTGCTTATGGTGCGTTACGCCATTCTTGCCGATAATGGCGCTCATGCTTTTGTGTCTGCAATGCAGTTGTGCATCCATATTGCTGTTTACTGTTGGCCAGACGTGTATCATCATAAACAATCTTACCCCTGCTTTATGGCTTTCGCGTGAGGTTGACGTATCATGCCAGAAATTGGTTTCGATACGATTCGTTTTGTGATCGTGCAGGAAGCAGGCCAAGGCAGCCGAGCCAGAGGGCTGACATAAGGAGACGATGTTCCATGACGGGTGCGCGCCCAATTTTGGTTGTAGATGACGATCAAGTCATTCGCAGAACACTGGCAGAGCAGTTGCAGTTGGACGGGGAATTTCAGGTTCTGGAGGCGGCAACATTGGCCGAAGCCCGCCAGAAGCTGAAGGAACCAGATGCGCGATGTGATGCCATTCTGCTGGACGTAACGCTACCAGATGGAGATGGGCGCGATTTTTGTGCAGAACTGCGCAAGGATGGCTTGCGTATGCCCGTTATCATGCTCACAGGATCAGATGATGAATCTGATATTGTAAAAGGGCTTGATGCTGGTGCTAATGATTACGTTGCCAAGCCTTTCCGTATTGCAGAACTTCTGGCCAGATTGCGGGCGCAGCTCAGACTGTTTGAAAACAGTGAAGATGCAGTGTTTTCCATTGGTCCATATACGTTCCGCCCTTCTGCTAAACTGTTGCAGGAACCGGCTAAAAACCGTCGCATTCGTTTGACGGAAAAAGAAACGGCTATTCTCAAGTTTCTTTATCGCGCAGGAACGCGCCCAGTGCCCCGGCAAGTTTTGCTGAATGAGGTGTGGGGATATAATGCAGCGGTAACAACACATACGCTGGAAACGCATATTTACCGCCTTCGCCAGAAGATTGAGCCAGATCCAGCTCATGCATCCTTGCTGGTAACAGAAGGAGGGGGGTATCGGCTGAACCCTGAACCAGAAGTTGCGACAACAGCCGTTTGATTCTTGCTAAATTGAAAATAGATTCAATTTCTAACGGTTTCGTAATTTAAATTATATTAGGAAAGCCCTCCAACCTTGGAGGGCTTTTTTATTATGAACGGCTAACGATGCTGCATTCTGCCGTAAAAATCATATCATCGTATGCAAATTCTATTCCACCCCTTGAATGACCATGTTCAGACCGAAAATGAAACTCCTCATTCTGATGACTGCCAAGCTGAACCTACGATAGATAGTGAGCCAGAAAGCGAGCATCATCTTGCCCCCAGCAGGGCCTGTCTTATTTCACAAGAAATTCTGAAAAACGTATCTGGCTATTTTTCTGCTGGAATCTCAGTCAGGGCAATTTGTACAGAAGCTTATCGGCTAAACTGATAAAATCTTGCTTACGAGATGAACCGATAGGTGGTCGCGCTTTAAAATTCGTAATTAGAGAGCATGGCGGAACATGCCAGCCTCAACGCCTTTTGCTCACTAATGTTCATGATCATAAAGACATCTACTCGTCGGCTACGAGGATATGCCACGCGACTAAGGTCCGCCGTCTATATCCCTCTGCATTGCCTGCTACTGTCTAGCAGCGGCTCTCAGTTTTACAGGGGTTAGTTTCTGACCGAGCGTTCCCAGAAGCAACTTTCCTCGTGAGACCGAGGGTTGTGGCTTCGACATTAGGAAAGGGATGGTGCCTCATCACCCCGTGAAGCTCACGCGGATTGGGGATAGGTAGAAGGGCTGCGAATTGTGCACCAATTTTGCACAATTTTGGCAACGATTTACCGCTTCTAAGAGGGATAAAACGGGACTGAATAGAACACCTTAGTGTTCAATAATTTATCCAAAACCCGCAGAAAACTAGGAAAAACCGTGGTGGGTGCGACAGGGATTGAACCTGTGACCCCCGCCGTGTGAAGGCGATGCTCTACCGCTGAGCTACGCACCCGGTTTATGGGAGCTTAATATCTGCCTCTAAGACATTTGGCAAGGGGCTTCTTATATAAAAAGTGTAAAAAAAACAGGGCAATGGCATTGCTTTGCATCATTAAAGCAGAGAAATTCTTAGTCATGCTTTTGCGAGAAAAAAGTCAGCGCAGTTTTCAGATGAACCGGCAACTCGGCAGCTCTCTTGCTGTGGTGGCAGGAGCTGTAAATGTGCTTGGCTTTCTGCAGTTTGGATATTACTGCGCCAATATGACAGGCAACGCATCTAGTCTGGCTCTAAAAATCAATGCCTTGGATGTTAGATCTGCCTTTTTATGTTTTGCTTTAATTGCAAGTTTTGTTCTGGGCGCCATTGTCTGTACCGTTTTAGTTAATATGGGCCGCCGGAAAGGGTGGGGCGCGGTATATGCTTTTAGTTTGGTTTTAGAGGCAGCTATCCTTGTAGCTTTAGGTGTAAAATCTGCTTGGTTTGCACAGGCGGGAGTGCCAGATGGGGGCGCTACGTTGGTTTTAAGTTTTGTCATGGGGTTACAAAACGCCACAGTCACGCGCATTTCGGGGTCTGTTGTACGTACCACCCATGTTACCGGAATGTTGACAGACCTTGGGATAGAAATATCAGATTGGCTTGAATCTTTTTACCATCATGTTGATGATGAATATTTGGATGTTATTAAAAAACGCTTATGGTTACATGCGCAAATTGTATTTTGTTTTATTGTAGGAGGTATTTTAGGGGCTGTAGGCTACATGCATTGCAAAAAATATATTTTATTTATAGTCGCAATTATTCTGGTAGCTTTGGCGGCGCCGGGCATTATTGAAAATGCCCGAACATCCGCACGCAAAAAATAGTGTCAGATTGCGTTTATTTTAGAAAACCAACAAGTTTTTCAGCTTCAGAAACAATAGGCTCCGCAATGCTTTGTGCGCGTTGTGCACCAGCGCGCAGAGTATTCAGCAAATAGCTTTCATCTTGCAAAAGCCGTGTAGTTTCTTGCCCGATAGGAGCAATAGCGTTGACAACAATTTCTGTCAGCGCGGCTTTAAATGGTCCAAAGCCTTGGCCTGCATGCTCTTTTAGTACCTGTTCGGCAGGAATATCTGCCAAGGCAGCATAAATGGAAACAAGATTTTTTGCTTCCGGGCGATCAGCAAGGCCCGAAATATCTTCGGGCAAGGGGGCTGAGTCTGTTTTTGCACGGCGAATTTTTAAAGCAATCGCATCGGCATCGTCTGTTAATTCAATCCGGCTTTGTGCAGAAGGGTCGGACTTGGACATCTTTTTGGTGCCATCACGCAAGCTCATGATACGCGCGGCTGTAGGTGGAATAAGCGGTGCTACCTGCGGAAAAAACTCTACCTTGTAATCATGGTTGAATTTTTGGGCGATATCATTGGTGAGTTCCAGATGCTGCTTCTGGTCTTCACCTACCGGAACATGCGTAGCTTTATAGGCCAAAATATCGGCAGCCATAAGGTTGGGGTAAACATATAGGCCGGCTGAATGATTTTCGCGGTCTTTTCCAGCTTTGTCCTTAAATTGCGTCATACGGTTCAGCCAGCCGATCCGTGCAACACAATTAAAAATCCATGCCAGCCGCGCATGGGCAGAAACAGCAGACTGGTTGAAGAGAATGTGCTTATCAGCATCAATGCCCGCAGCAAGCAGGATAGCGGCTTGTGTTAAGGTATGTTCGCGTAGTTTTTCTGGGTCCTGCCACACAGTAATGGCGTGCATATCTACAAGGCAGAAAATGCACTCATAGTTTGCCTGTAAATGAACCCAGTTTCGAATTGCCCCCAGATAATTGCCAAGTTGGGGAACACCAGAAGGCTGAATACCAGAAAAAATACGCTGCATAAGAAAAGTATCACCGCATGTTATAGGGACAGATTATGGGATTGGATGTATGCGATCCAGTTCTTCCCGCTCGCCTGCAACTTTACCGGCCGATTTCCGATCAGCCCGTGCGGTCGCAATGTCTGCCGGGCTTATTGTTGGGGCAGGTTTTAGGTTTCCGCGCTCAGAAAGCCAAGTCAGAATAGCGGCAACTTCTTCATCTTTAAGGTAGCGGAAGGGGGGCATTTCTGCACTATAAGCCGCCCCATGAGCCTTAATAGGCCCGCTTACACCATTCATAAGCACATCGGCCAGATATTTGCGCCCTTCTGGGGTGCTGGCAATATGGTCAATGCGGTTTACAAGAGGGGGAACAGAGCCGGGCATACCATCGCCACCATGATGGCAAATACCACAATTGGTGCCGTAAAGGCTGGAGCCGCTTTTAGGAGAACAAGCCGCTACCAAAAGCAACATGCCGCCACATAAAAGACGATACGCAAAGCGTGAAGAAAGCATGGGCAAAAACCCAAGCGGGTTCTTGAAACCAAGAACCCGCATTATCATAAGGGTTTATATCAGGGCGAATTGTGTGCGTGTTCCACACCCAAAAGCTGGATGCGGAAAATCAGCGGGCTATCTGAAGGAATAATGCCCATGGATTTATGTCCATATCCAAGTTCTGGCGGAACATACAGCATCCATGTATCACCCACGTGCATCAAGGGCAGAGCCTCCATCCAGCCCTGGATCAGGCCGGCAAGAGGCATCTGCATATAGGCACCGCTACCATGCTGGTCTGAGCTATCAAAGATGGAGCCGTCTGGCAGACGGCCTTCATAAATAAGCATCATGCCATCACCCGGGCGTGGTTGTTCACCATCCTTGGGGCCAGATTCCAGCACTTTATAAGCCAAGCCATCTTTCAGAACGGTTACGCCAGGTGCAGAGCGCAGCTTTTCCATCTGCTGAGCAGGCGTAAGTTCCTGTTCTTCCTTGTGAGAACCACAGGCCGTAAGAGATACGGCCAAGCTGGCCGCAAGCATGCAGGGGATAAGAGAAAAGCGACGGATCATGATCTTCTTCAACACCTTCTGATGGATGGTGGAAAGGGGGGCCTTACAGGGCACCACCTTTACGCCCGATCTGCGCACCAAGGCGCAGGCGCAGTGCATTGAGCTTAATAAAGCCTTGAGCATCCTGCTGGTTATATGCGCCTTCATCATCTTCAAACGTTACAACGCGCGCATCATACAGGCTGTTGGGGCTTTCACGCCCAACGCAGATAACATTGCCCTTGTAAAGTTTGAGACGAACACGCCCCGTAACAGAATGCTGGGAGGCATCGATAAGAGCTTGCAGCATCCGCCGTTCTGGAGAGAACCAGAGGCCATTATACAGAATGGAAGCGTAGCGCGGCATCAGGCTATCTTTAAGATGCATGGCTTCGCGATCCAGCGTGATGGATTCCATGCTGCGATGCGCAGCAAGCAGGATGGTGCCACCGGGTGTTTCATAAATCCCGCGGGATTTCATGCCAACAAAGCGGTTTTCCACCATATCCAAACGGCCAATACCGTTTTCTTTACCCAACTCGTTCAGACGTGTCAGCAAGGTGGCCGGAGACATAGCCACGCCGTTAATGGCAACGGGGTCACCGCTCACAAAATCCATGGTGATTTCTGTGGGCTTATCCGGCGCGGCTTCTGGAGAGATTGTGCGCTGAAACACGATTTCTTCTGGAGCAACGGCAGGGTCTTCCAGAACTTTTCCTTCTGAAGAAGAATGCAGCAGGTTAGCATCTACAGAGAAAGGGGCTTCACCACGCTTGTCTTTGGCAATCGGAATCTGATTTTCTTCAGCAAAGGCCAACAGACGTGTGCGGGATGTCAGATCCCATTCCCGCCAAGGGGCAATAACTGTGATATCTGGCTTGAGGGCGTAATATGCCAGCTCGAAGCGAACCTGATCGTTGCCTTTACCCGTTGCGCCATGTGCCACGGCATCTGCACCAACGGCTTCTGCAATTTCAATCTGGCGCTGAGCAATCAAAGGGCGCGCAATGGATGTGCCCAGAAGATACTGGCCTTCATACAGGGTGTTGGCCCGGAACATCGGAAAAACAAAGTCTTTCACAAATGTCTCGCGCAAATCTTCAACGAAGATTTCCTTTACGCCAAACATTTCCGCTTTTTTGCGGGCTGGTTCCAGTTCTTCCCCCTGGCCCAGATCAGCCGTAAAGGTAACAACCTCGCAACCATAGGTCTTCTGGAGCCAGCGGAGGATAACAGATGTATCCAAGCCACCGGAGTAAGCCAGCACAACCTTTTTGACGTCTTTCCGGGCGGAAGTCGGGCCCATGAGGCAGATCTCCTGATATATAAATCTGTAACTATGGCTTTCCTCCTATCACTGCAGGAGGCGCGTAACCAGAGTGCATTCACCCACTAAGGGCTGTTTGTGTGGAAAAATTACTCTGAAACAGGTGCTGAACCTGCGCGTGCACGTTCACTTGCCGTTTTTAATTGCCCACAGGCAGCCAGAATATCCCGACCACGAGGTGTGCGGATTGGGGACGCAAATCCTGCATTCATAACAATTTCTGCAAACCGGTTCTGCTGTTCACGCGTGGAAGGCTTGTAAGCGCTGCCGGGCCACGGATTGAAGGGGATGAGGTTGACTTTTGCGGGAATGCCGGAAATCAGGCGTACCAACTCACGTGCATCGGCTTCGCTGTCATTCACGCCACGCAGCATGATGTATTCGAATGTAATGCGGCGGGCATTACTGGCTGCGGGGTAGCGCCTGCAAGCTGCCAGCACTTCCTCAATTGGATATTTCCTATTGAGCGGCACAATTTCATCACGCAGATCATTCCGGACTGCGTGTAGGGAGACCGCCAGATTGATCCCCAGCTCATCACCACACCGATCCATTAGCGGCACAACCCCGGACGTAGAAAGTGTGATACGCCGACGAGAGAGCCCAATACCTTCGCCATCCATGATAATTTTCATGGCTTTGGCAACATTCTCATAATTATAGAGCGGCTCCCCCATACCCATCAGCACGATAGTAGAGAGAAGGCGAGGGGTTTCGCCTTTCGGGCTGGGCCATTCTCCGTAGGAATCCCGCGCAGCCATGAACTGGCTGACAATTTCTGCCGCGCCGAGGTTACGCACCAGCTTTTGCGTGCCTGTATGGCAAAAAGTGCAGGAAAGAGTGCATCCAACTTGCGATGAAATACACACAGCGCCCCGATCTTCACGCCGATCAGGAATGTAAACGGTTTCAGCTTCCTGCCCATCGCGAAAACGGAACAGAAATTTACGTGTGCTATCCGATGATGTCTGAACCGTTGCAGCTTCTGGGCGCCCAATAATAAATCGTTCAGCCAATTTCTGCTGAAGAGGCTTGGCAATTGTGCTCATCCGCGAAAAATCTGTCACACCCTGATGATAAATCCAGTGCCAGAGCTGCTTGGTGCGGAAGGGTTTTTCACCAATTTCTATCAGAATATCCGTGAGTTCATCGCGTGAAAGCCCAACCAAATCTCTTCGTCCATCGGATAAAGTGGCTGATGGGGGGCTAAAAAGCGCAGCCTTGGCCAGAATGCGTGAACGTTCTTCCGCGTTCAGATCGGTAAGGGCTGAACTGTTAGCGTCAGCTGATGTGGAAGTATAAGTGCGCGAAGACATTACGGATATGCTGCTACAAAAAAGGAAGGGAAAGTGGATATAACAAAAAAAGAGGCTGATAGATACCAGCCTCTTTTATATATGCGCATTCGTATCTGTTGTGGGCAGCAGCCCTTACACGTTAGTTGCTTTCCTTCAGGGCGGAACGCAGCCATGGGGCAATGGTAATTTTTGAAGCGTCTATGCCATCCAGAATCATGCCAATGGTTTGTGCGGAATATGAATCGGGTTTGGTATCCGAAGAAATAGGAAAGGCGGGTCGGGCAATTTCCAAAGTCATGGCAGGCTCTGCCGTGTCTGCTGAGTTTGCGCTGGCAGGGGTAAAACCATCGGTCTGGATATTAGCAGAGACGGTAACTTCCCGCGCATCGGGGTTCTGTCCAAAATACAGATACGCGTATGTTGCAGCAGCAGAAAGAACATCTTTCATCGCCAACCGATAGCGATTATTCGTATTAGAACCATGCGCTTGTAGTGTTGCTGGGTCTGCCTGAATTGAAAGTGTACCTGCACTTATATCATCATGCAGGATTAAGCCATCCTGCTCGTATCCACGCAAAAGCGTATTACCAACTTCTGTCGCCTGCATACTTTGGGTAGGGGCAGAAGTGTGGGATGCAGAATGAAAAACTGGGGCCGCCAATGCGTGACCGCTTGTAAATGCAAGGCAGGCGACGCCAAACAGACCTGCAATTTTGCGCATAAGATGCTTGCCCTTATTCCTAGTGATAACGTGTAGAAGGATCACAAAGAAATGTGGCAAAAAAATTGATGTGCTGCCATGCAAAAAAGGCAGGGAAACCTGAAAATTTAATTTAGTGTTACAATCAGCCGTCTTAGCTAGACGCGCTGAGCTGCAATAAGGAACTCTCTATTTCCTTCTGGTCCGGTAATAGGGCTGGGTTCAATCCCCAGCACTTTCCAGCCGGGAAGAGCGCTCCACCAAGAAAAAATGGTTTCGCAAACGGCATCATGCACGGCAGGATCGCGCACAACGCCTTTAGCGCCTATTTGATCACGGCCAGCTTCAAACTGAGGTTTGATTAACGCAACAGCCCAAGCGTTTTCCGTGGTAAGAGCCAGCGCGGCAGGGAGCACCGTGCGCAGGCCGATAAAGCTGGCATCACACACAACCACGGAAGGGGCTTCTGGTATGGTTGTCTTATCCAGATACCGGGCGTTGCATTTTTCCAGCACAGTTACGCGTGGATCAGACCGCAATTTCCATGCAAGTTGTCCGTGGCCAACATCAACTGCGTAAACATGCTTGGCGCCGTGAGTAAGAAGCACGTCCGTAAACCCGCCGGTTGAAGCACCAACATCCAAACAGATCCGTCCTTCTGGAGAAAGGCTAAAATGTTCAATGGCATGAGCCAGCTTGCAGCCACCACGAGATACCCAAGGGTGTTCCTGCCCACGCACTTGCAAAGGTGCATCTTCAGGAACCTGATCCCCAGCTTTAGCTACGCGTTTTTCACCAGAAAACACAAGCCCAGCCATAATCAGAGCTTGTGCTTTGGTGCGGCTTTCAACCAGTCCCCTGTCTACAAGAAGCTGGTCAACACGACGTCGTGCCATATCAAATCAGGCCATTTGTTCCGAAAAATCAACGCCCAACGCGCTTAGAGCGGTTCCGACGATGTGCGGAGCGGAGAGCCCGGCCTCGGCATATTGGGCGGCCTGAGTGTTATGGTCAATAAAGCGGTCTGGCAGGGTGAGGGGGCGGAAG
>NZ_JBNIEW010000009.1:0-125004 GCF_050106715.1 Acetobacter sp. AAB5 | reverse complement strand
CGTCTCGGTGAAGCAGCTTCTACACCCCATAAACATACGTCGTCAACACCCATCCCCAAAAAAAATGTAACTAGCTGAAAATAAACAATATCCTTATGAAAAACCGATTCCGTTATCCGAATCAGATCAACTGAAATTTTGCCCACAATCCTGAAACCAACGCGTAAACTCAGGAATACCATCTTCCAATGTGGTTTGCGGGGCCCATCCTGTTAACTGCTGAATGGCCGTAATATCGGCCCATGTCTTTTCCACATCAGATTCAGGACGCGGCAGATAACGGATTGCAGCTTTACGCCCCAAAGCCTGCTCCAACAGCTCCACCAAATACTTCACCGGTTCTGGGTGATGGTTCCCTATATTAAGCACACGTGGTTCTGCTGCTGGGGGTGCCTGTTCGTACACTGCCAGCACTGCGGCAACCACATCATCAATATATGTGAAATCCCGTGCCAAAGATGCTCCCTCATAAAGGGTAACATCCCGCCCCTCCGTAATCGCACGGGCAAAACTGTAATAAGCCATGTCCGGCCGCCCCCACGGACCATACACCGTAAAAAACCTCAGGCCTGTTTGAGGGATATTATACAGATGGCTATAGGCGGATGATGCCAGTTCAGCCGCACGCTTTGTAACTGCGTAAAAAGATCCCGGATGATCTACAGGATCTGTTTCTGAAAACGGTAATTTACGATTGCGCCCATATACAGAAGACGACGAAGCATACACAAAGTGCTTTAGAGCTGGCAGTTCACGCGCAAATTCCAGCATCGCCACATGGCCGCGCACATTGGAATCTGCAAAGACATAAGGGTCTTTCAACGAGTAGCGCACACCTGCTTGCGCTGCAAAATGAAAGATACCCTCTATATTGGGGGCTTTCTTTTGTAGCTCTTGCAAATTTTCTGGCTGATCCAGATCACAGTAATAAAAAGAAAACTGTGGATGCGCCTCAAGCAGAGCAAGGCGCGCCTGCTTGAGTTGGGGATTATAATAACCATTCAGATTATCAACCCCGATCACCTGCTCGCCACGCGCCAAAAGAGCCTGCGTGACATGGAAGCCGACAAACCCAGCGGCTCCAGTTACCAAAAGTGTCAAAATTTATTGCCCCACGCCGCAGGGCAACCTTTTGGCCCCACCCATGATTACTGCAAGAATCTTAGCCGCAAAAGCGGCTGTTGATTAAAGCTTTTTACCTAAAGACGGTGCTTCCACCTTATCGCCTACAGTAATGCCAAACTTGGCAGTTACACCCCCTGCCAGCTCAAGCGTAGCAGCTACCGGGCCATGACTGCTGATTCGTGCCAAGCTGCGTGGCACTGCATTTTCTGTAATGGCCTGAATACGATGATCCGCATCTATAAAAACAATATCCAGCGGAATCAGCGTATTTTCCATCCACATGTCACTCTGCTGTGGCGTCTTCCACACAAAAAGCATGCCAGAGTTTTCTGGCAGATGCTGGCGGAACATTTCCCCCACCTGCTGCTCACGCGGGGTTTTTGCCAACTCAACTGAAAAAACATGCCGCCCACTTGGGGAAACTATAGCCAATTCTTCCCGCTGCAATTCAGCCTGAGCGTGTGTTGGCTCTCCCGTTTCTTCTGCATAAGCAGGTAAGAGAGAACCCGCGGCACCGCCGATCATGCAGGCTGCCATCAGCCCCAACAGTTTTTTTGTCAGCACCTTATCTGTTCTCCTCGGTCCCATCATCTTTGCAGAAATGGATTACTGGCACGTTCTGCCCCTAATGTCGTCAGCCCGCCATGCCCAGGCACGATAACAATATCATCCCCTAAAGGAAGTAGTTTTTCCTTTATGCCTTGAATAAGCTGTTGGCTATTACCGTATGCAAAATCGGTTCTACCTATTGTTCCTCTAAAAAGAACATCTCCCCCAAAAGCAAAACGGGCCTTTTCATCCACAAATACAACATGCCCGGGCGTATGCCCCGGAACATGCACAACACGAAATGTACATCCTAGATAGTGCAGACTTTCACCATCTTGGGTGAAACGGTCAACATCTGCATTTTCTAAATCTGAAAGCCCAAAATGCCGAGCTTGCTCTACAATGGATTGGAGCAAAAACTGATCATGAATATTCGGCCCAATGACATCTGGCCGGGTTTCCTGCGTATTTTCCAGCCCACGACACAAAGCCGCCACCCCTCCGGCATGATCCAGATGACCATGCGTGAGCAGAATGGCTTCTACTTCCAGTATATTTTTTTTTAAGAAATCCAGCAGGACATTCGCGTCTCCACCAGCATCTACAATAACGGCTTTACGTGTTTTTTCATTCCACAGAACAGAGCAATTCTGCCGAAATGGCGTAACCGGCACGATACGCAACTGCATATCCGGGTAATTGACGTGCATGCCTTATTCCTCTTGTTCTCTATAAATTATCTAAAGAATGCTTTTATGAGTTTTACACAAAAAAAAGCTGCCAGAACCAGTGTCTGGCAGCTTTTTATACAGCAAAAGTGCTCTGCTTATTGAGGCAGCACCCAGCCAGTTTCTGGAATATCAAAGTGCTTACGCAGTTCATGCGCAGGCACGTTGGTGAGATCCTTGGTGAAGGTTTTGATAATCTTTGCCGTTGCAGGCTTGCTCAGATGCGTCTTGATTTCATGAATAATTGGTGCCGGAGCAGCCACTACAAACCCATCAACCTTGCCGCCATGCGCAATCATGCTGTTCATGCGGTCTGCCACAACGCGGGCAAAAGCATCTTTCGCATCATCTGCCGGGGTAGAGCCAGAAGGCATTTTACCCGGCGTACCTTCATGGCCACGCGTATCAAAATCCTGCACATCGCGCATTTCGCCTTCTGCATCATGCAGAAAACGCACTTTGCCACCATCTGCAACAACGTAAACTACCAGGCCATCTCTTGCTTCCGTCATGGAATACATCCTTTTCAAATCACTCTATCAGCCTGCCAGCATGCCGTATTATGCGACATTTAACCACCAGCGCTGCTGCGCTGCTGATGTGCAGTCTGCGTGCTGAGTGATATAGGATTGAGGCATGACAGTTCCACCCCTCTTTTCCCAACTTGTTACTCCTCTGGATCATGCTCTGCTCTGGGCCCGTCAGGGCCAAGCTGTTGCCATTGCAACCGTAACAGGCACGTGGGGTAGTTCCCCCCGCCCCCCAGGCAGCAATATGGTCATGAGCAAAAATGGCCTTATGGAAGGCTCCGTGAGTGGCGGCTGTGTGGAAACAGATGTCATGCTCCACGCACAAGAAATTATGGAAGGGCAAGCACCAACCGTTCTTTCTTATGGTGTGAGCAGTGCCAAGGCATGGGAAGTCGGGTTGGCCTGCGGAGGCACACTGGATGTTATGGTAGAAGCCGTTCAAAGCCCTGCCTGCCCAACCGGAACATGGCCGCTACACCTGCTAGAGCAGATATGTGATCTTCAAGCCGCTCGAAAAGCCGCAGTATTGGTGCGCAGCTTAGATGGTAAGCAGCACATTCTTGCGCAGGAACACCAAAAAAGCACTTTTGAAGAGCTTCCACCATTCGTGAAAGAAGTTGCCTTCCACCAGCTCCAAGACGGGCGTTGCGCAGCAATAGAAGAGGCTCTTGGGCAAAAATGGTTTGTGCAACCCATTATTCCGCCACCTCGGCTTCTTATAGTGGGAGCAGTGCATATCGCACAGTATCTTGCTCGCCTGGCGCAGATCACCGGCTTTTCTCCCATCGTCATAGACCCGCGTGAAGCACTGGCGACAGCAGACCGCTTTCCGGGGCTGGAAAGTGGAAGCACCCTTATTACAGAATGGCCGGATGACGCTCTGGAAGCCTTGGGGGTTGATAGCATGACTGCCATCGTAACCCTGACGCATGATGCCAAACTCGATGACCCAACACTTGAAGCAGCCCTAAAAAGCCCAGCTTTTTATATTGGTGCTTTGGGGTCTCGCAAAACACAGGCGAGCCGGTTGCAACGCTTGCAAACTCTTGGCTTTACCGAGCAGGACCTCAAACGCATACGCGGCCCAGTTGGCTTAGCTATTGGCGCAGTGGGAGCTGAGGAAATTGCTCTTTCCATTATGGCGGAAATTGTTGCCACCCGCCGCCATGCTCCCTTGTCAGACATTCGCGGATGGTAAAACCTGCGTTTCTGCCAGGAACATGGGCCTGCGTGCTATGCGCAGGCCGTTCTGCCCGTACTGCCCCAGCCAACAAATTATTGGCTCCGGACGCTACCGGGCAACCTATGCTGGTGCAGACACTCAAAAATATTCTCAACAGCAAAGCTGAAACTGTTCTGGCCCTTCTACCGCCAGACCAGCCAGAGCTTGAAACCGTTGTGCACGCGCACTTCTCCCACGCCCTGAAAGCAGAAAGGCTGCAACTACAAACTGTTTTGAATGCGCGTTTGGGCCTTGCCGCTTCTCTGCATGCAGGTGTTCAGGCTGCTCGATCAGGAAATGCACAAAGCCTGCTTATGTGTCTGGGCGACATGCCTCTGGTTTCTACAACGCTGCTAAACACACTGTTGGAGAACCAGAATCAATATGCTCCTGCCGCCACCGCACCGTTACGAGACGGCAAGGCTGGAAATCCTGTTGTCTGGAATCCATCACAATTCAGTAAGTTGCTCCAGATTACAGGAGATCAGGGCGGGCGGGCTGTTTTGCGCAGTCTGGGCGCTGATATACGCCTCATTCCAGCCAATTCTACCGAACTGGTTGATTTTGATACGCCAGAACGGCTGAAAATATATCGGCAGATGGCTTTTCCTGGCAGTTGACCAGACGGACACACCCTCCGACAATTCACAACAGACCGTAAGTTTTCACTGAACGGTCGTTTTATCTGTTTTTCAACAAGGTCTCACCATGAGCAAAATTCTACGCACTAACCCCAACCCCATTCTTTCTGCTGCGGTTGAATATCACGGCTTTATTTTCACGCAGGGTGTTGTTGCCCGCAATCTGGATCAGGATGTTGAAGGCCAGACACGTGATGTGCTGGAACAGATTGACACACTGCTAGAGCAGCACGGCACAGATAACACCCGCATTCTGCAAGCTCAGATCTGGGTTAAAGACATTAATGACCGTGACAAGCTGAACAAAATCTGGAGCGCTTGGCTGCCAGAAAATATGGCCCCTGCCCGCGCTTGTGTTCAGGCTGTGATGGCTGACCCACGTATCCTTGTGGAAATCATGGTCACCACCACAAAATAAGCCTTTAATATTGACCAGTTGGTGATGTGAGAAAACGTGGCATTCATGCAACATTCCTCCGAATCATCACCAACTGGCGCGTGTTCCCTATTCTCTTAAACAAAGGCCGGAATGAAACGGAATCAGGCGAATTTATGACGCAACATAGGATAAAAATCCTATTTTTTCTTTTTGATACCCACCAATGAAGCAAAGAGTAACTTTAACGATTTTGGTGCGCAATGAACGCTTGCCTGATCTGCATGGATGTTTAATACCTGAACCCGAACATTGCAGTACCCCAACTCACGGCAAATGCGATCAGGAAAGGTAAGCACAATGCGGCACGGACGGTCCGGAATTTTCAAACTGAAGCTGGCCGTTTTGTCTTTTCTGTCCGTTTCTGCCTTTACTGCTTCTGCATCTGCCCGCACCCATCATGCAGCCGCCCACCATAGCGGTGTGCATAAAATTGTATTTTCTGCATCTGGCCATGCGGCAGGCCGATACGCAGGGGGCCGCTGGCACCCAGCTGCGGGGCGTTATCGCTCCGGGTATTATGGTGGGCACGTTATTCAGTGCGTTGCTTATGCCAAATCTGCATCTGAAGTGGTGCTGCATGGCAATGCGCGTGATTGGTGGCATAACGCAAGTGGCGTTTATGACCGTGGCCATGCACCAGAAGCAGGTAGTGTGCTGAACTTCCGTGCAACACGCCGCATGCCTTTGGGCCATGTTGCTGTTGTGCGCAATGTTGTAGATAACCGCACCATTATGATTGATCAGTCACACTGGGCACAGGCAGGCATCAGCCGCAACGTAGCCGTGATTGACGTTTCTCCAAACAATGATTGGTCTGCCGTTCGTGTAGCCCTTAACAATCATTCTGGTGGTTTCGGGTCCATCTATCCAACTTACGGCTTTATTTATGCACGCCACCCTGGTGCAGAACGGAACATGCAGCAGGAAGTTATGACGGCATGGGCCAAGAAAGGCACTACCACACAGCTGGCACAGGCTCCGGCAACACCTCGCCAGATCTCTGCTGGTCAGGAAGATCCGAATATTGCCTTTGATGATAACAACTGAAACCAACCTTTAGTTTCTTTGTAGAATCTTCTTTTCAACGCTCGGCTTTGCCGGGCGTTTTTTATTGCCTTTTCCATAACAGGAAATTCTTGCGCAGAGCATAAAGAAAGGGGAGCAACCTCCTTTGGTTGCTCCCCTTTCTTAGTAACCCTCAGAAACGGTTAGCTTATTCCATCCATTCAGCAATATCTGGGCAAGAGCAAACTAGGTTTCTGTCACCATATACGTTGTCAATTCGGCCTACAGGTGGCCAATATTTGGTAGAAAGCTGCACATTACCGGGGAAACACGCTTCCTGCCGTGTATAAGGATGCGTCCATTCCGTTGCAGTTAGTGCAAGGCCTGTATGAGGGGCATGACGCAACACTGCATCTTCCGCCGTAACCTTACCACTTTCAACTGCACGCACTTCCTCACGTATAGCCAGCATGGCATCGCAAAAACGATCCAGCTCCGCTTTTCCTTCAGATTCGGTTGGCTCGATCATGAATGTGCCGGCCACCGGAAAGCTAACTGTTGGCGCGTGAAAACCGTAATCCACCAAACGCTTGGACATATCATCCACAGTAACGCCTGTTGTATTCTTGATCGGGCGCAAATCCAGAATACATTCATGCGCAACGCGCCCGTGTGCCCCTTCGTAAAGCACAGGGTAAGCATCTTTCAGGCGGCTCACAATATAATTGGCGTTCAGAATAGCCACCTGCGTAGCCCGTTTTAGGCCTTCATCCCCCATTAAGCGAATATAAGCCCATGAGATCGGTAGAATAGAAGCTGATCCAAAAGGAGCAGCACTTACAGCCATAGAAACAGCTACATCTGCCGGGTTTCCGGGCAGATAAGGTGCCAAATGCGCCCGCACACCAATTGGCCCCATACCCGGGCCACCGCCACCATGTGGAATGCAGAAAGTTTTATGCAGGTTAAAGTGGCTAACATCCCCACCGTAATCTGCCGGGCGTGCAAGTCCAACCTGAGCATTCATGTTGGCACCATCCACATATACCTGCCCACCGGCTGCGTGCACCAGATCACAGATTTCACGCATGTTTTCTTCAAACACACCGTGAGTGGAAGGATAAGTGATCATCACTGCAGCCAGATCATTCGCATGCGCCTTTATTTTCTCACGCATGTCTTCCAGATCAATGTTGCCGCCTGCATCACACTTTACCACCACAACCTTCATGCCCGCCATTTGGGCAGATGCTGGGTTGGTACCATGTGCAGAAGCCGGAATTAGGCAAACTGTCCGATGCCCTTCCCCACGCCCCTGATGATACGCACGAATAACAAGTAAACCTGCATATTCTCCCTGTGCGCCAGAATTAGGTTGGAAGGAAACAGCATCATAACCGCTGATAGCACACAGCCACTTTTCCAGATCCTGCAAAAGAACCTGATACCCTTTTGCCTGATCTGCCGGTGCAAACGGATGAATGTCACAAAAACCAGACCACGTAATGGGCAGCATTTCCACCGTGGCGTTCAGCTTCATGGTGCAAGAACCCAGCGGAATCATTGTCCGATCCAACGCCAGATCCTTATCTGACAAGCGCCGCAGGTAACGCAGCATATCCGTTTCTGAACTACAGGAGCGGAACACAGGCAGCGCCATATAGCCAGACTGCCGGCGCACACCCTCAGGCAATGCTGTGGAAGCCGCTCCAAGCGCCTGCGCCATTTTTTCTACATGCCCGTGTTCAGCGCAAAAAACAGACCATACAGCGTAAACGGTTTCCGGCGTGCTGGTTTCATCCAGACTGATGCCAATACGGCCATTCCCTGCATTGCGCAGATTCATGCCGGCAGAACGCGCACGCTCCAGAAGATCAACAGCGCCTTCACCTACATTCACCGTCAGCGTGTCAAAAAATGTGGTTGTTTCAACAGTAACGCCCAGTGCGCGCAAACCAGCGCCCAGTGTAGCAGCCAGACCATGAATGCGCTGTGCAATCGCCTTCAGACCTTCTGGACCATGATAAACGGCATACATGCCTGCAATAACAGCCAGCAACACCTGCGCCGTGCAGATATTGGATGTCGCCTTTTCACGCCGGATATGCTGTTCACGCGTTTGCAGGGCGAGACGATAAGCCGGACGCCCAGCGCTATCAACCGATACCCCAACCAAACGCCCCGGCATGCTCCGTTTATAGGCATCCCGCACAGCCATATAAGCTGCATGCGGCCCACCATACCCCATGGGAATACCAAAGCGCTGGGTAGAACCAATGGCAATATCCGCCCCCAGTTCACCGGGAGAAGCCAGCAACGTTAAAGCCAGCGGATCTGCCGCCATAACAGCAATACCCCCCGCGGCATGCAGGCTTTCTATCTGCTTTTGCGGGTTTGCAATCTGGCCGGATGTGCCGGGATATTGGAAAATAGCCCCAAATACGTTTTGGGCATCCAAATCTGTTTCGGGCTGCCCAATCTGGAGCGTAATGCCCATAGGCTCTGCACGGGTTTTCAACACAGCAATTGTCTGCGGGAGACATTCTGCATCTACAAAAAAGACGGTGGACTTAGAGGTTGCAACCCGGCGAGCCAACGCCATGGCTTCTGCCGCTGCTGTTGCTTCATCCAACAGAGAAGAGTTGGCGATATCCAACCCTGTCAGCTCTGTAATCATGGTTTGGAAGTTCAGCAGGGCTTCCAGACGCCCTTGGCTGATTTCTGGCTGATATGGCGTGTATGCTGTGTACCAAGCCGGATTTTCCAGAATATTCCGCTGGATAACAGCGGGCAGCACCGTACCGTAATACCCTTGCCCGATCAGGGATGTCATAACCTGATTTTGTCCGGCCAGTTCACGCAGGCGTGCAAGAACCTGTGTTTCCGTCCATCCGGCACCAAGCCCCAAAGGCTGCGTGGCACGAATGGAAGCAGGAAGTGTCTGATCTATCAGATCATCCAAAGAGGCCGCACCAACAACACGCAGCATTTCGGCCTGATCTGCCGCAGTCGGGCCAATGTGGCGCGTAGCAAACGCCTCACCTTCGGCTTTTAAGGCAGCAAAAGCGGGAAGAGCTTTAATATTCTGTTGGGAACGCGCATCCGAACCGGGAGCAAGGGAGAACATGCAGAAATTTTTCCTGAACAAGGCCTGTCTGGAACAGGCCATTTTTTCCAATCAGGCAGAAATCAGCCTACAAAAGCTGCATATGCTGCGGCATCCATCAGCCCGGAAAGCTGATCGGGATTAGCAACGCGGAATTTGACAATCCAACCTTCGCCTTCGGGGTCAGAGCTTACCCGTGCTGGATCATCAGCCAGTGCTGCATTGCTTTCCAGAACCTCACCATCAACTGGCGCATAAATATCGGAAGCCGCCTTAACGGATTCCACAACTGCAATGGATTCCCCAGCTTTTACTTCCGTGCCAGATGGGCGGGCTTCAATAAACACCAGTTCACCCAGTTCATCAGCCGCATGGCGAGTGATGCCCACGGTTGCTGTTTCACCCTCAACGCGCAGCCATTCGTGTTCTTTTGTGAAATACAGGGTCATTTCTCAATTTCTCCAGTTAAGCGTAAATTAATGTATCCATGGCCTAGCGTTTGAAATGCGCTGGCACAAAAGGCAGTGTGCTCACGACGGAAGGTACGGAACGCCCCCGCAATTCAGCAAAAATGGTGTGCCCTATTTGGGTATCATTGCTTGCCACATAGCCCATCGCCACCGGGCCACCCACTGTGGGGCCAAATGCACCAGACGTTACCTTGCCGATATGCGTGGCAAATTCTGCATCTGCATATAAAGGTGCATCATGACGCACAGGCGCACGCCCCTCCGGTCGTAACCCAACGCGGCGGCGGCTTACACCATTTTCAAGCTGGCCAAGAATAATATCGGCGCCCGGAAAACCACCTGCACGCGCACCACCATTGCGGCGAGACTTCTGGATAGACCATTCAAGCGCGGCCTCAACCGGAGTGGTGGTTGTATCAATATCCGCCCCATACAGGCACAGCCCGGCTTCAAGCCGCAGACTGTCTCGGGCACCTAAGCCAATCAGTTTGACGTTTGGCTGTTCTAGCAATTTACGGGCAACCCGATCTGCATCCTTAGCGGAAACAGAAATTTCAAACCCATCTTCTCCCGTATAGCCGGAACGAGAGATAACGCAGCGGGCACCATCTACATCCAGCGTGCGCACATCCATGAACACCATCTTGCGCACATCTTCGGCAAACGCTGCCAAAACTTGTTCAGCTTCTGGCCCCTGCAAGGCAAGCAACGCGCGGTCTTCCTGCGGCTCTACAACGCATTCTGCCACCAGTGCAGATTGCAGAAGCTCAAGATCGGCTTCCTTACATGCGGCGTTAACAACCAGCAGAAGACCATCTTCCAGACGCGCCACCATCAGATCATCCAGAATACCACCTTCGGCATTAGTGAACTGAGTATAACGCTGGCGGCCATGTTTAAGGGCGGCAATATCTGCTGGCACCAGTTTTTCCAGCGCCAGAGCCGCATCATCTACATCCCCCGAACGCGGGCGCAGCAGCACTTGCCCCATATGGGAAACATCAAACAGACCAACATGCTCACGCACATGCCGATGTTCGGCCATAATGCCATCTGCATACTGCAAAGGCATGGCATAACCCGCAAACGGCACCATTTTGCCGCCGGATTCTTCATGCAATGAATAGAGGGGAGTATGAAGGAGAGTATCGGTGCCCATGCACGCCGCCTTGCCAAAAAGGCCGGAACCCACTGCAATCTGACAAACACATCAGCACAACACGAGGCTCCGGATTATATAATCCGCTGCCCCTTCTGTGCTTTTGCCTGAGATCGCTATCCCGTCGGCGGGTGCGATTGCACCTCTCTCCAGAAGTTTTAAAACGCAGGGTCCTTCTGCCTGAGAGTTTCCGGGGCGGTTGCTCCTTCGGCGCTGGCTAAGCCAGTCTCTCCCTCTGCGTTAAGGAACCGTGACATCATTTCGCTTTCAAGTCAATCACGGCCCCTATTATGCGTATTACCCCGCAGCTTTAGGCAAATGCTGGGCAATATAAGGCGGCAGATTAAACGAACCTACGTGGATTTCAGGCGTCCAGTACTGGGTTTTTTCCAAAATGCCGGCTTCCTGAGCACGGGCACGCACCCGCTCTACATTCTGCGCTTGCAGGTTGCGGCCTTTGCTGGCGATCCCCAGTGTCATAAACCCACCTACATAGGTTGGCACAGCGGCCACATAGGCAGACACATGCGGGAAAAATTTTGCACGCCGCACACTGGTTTCATGCAGTTCATCCGCCTGCATAAACGGCACACCGCACTGGTTTACAATCAGCCCTTCGGCGGTAAGGATACGTGCGCAATGTTCGTAAAATGAATCTGTAAACAGCACTTCGCCCACACCTATCGGGTCTGTACTATCAACAATAATCACGTCAAACGAGGCATCAGCTGCGCGGGCAACGTAATCTATTCCATCCCCCACAATTACTTCTGCCCGCGGATTATTCCACGCATCACCGGCAATAGATGGCAGATGCTGTTTTGAAAGTTCTATAACAGCACCATCAATTTCCACCATCACAGCTTTTTCGATGCCGGGATGTTCCAGAACGCGGCGCAGTACCCCGCCATCCCCCGCGCCAATAATCAGCACATTTTTCGGGTTGGGGTGGGTAAACAACGGAACATGCGTGAGCATTTCCTGATAAACAAATTCATCCTTTTCGGTAATCTGCACCACGCCATCCAGCATGAGCACACGACCGTGGGATTCACTTTCAAAAACAACAATATCCTGAAACGGGCTTCGCGTGCGGGCCAGTTCCTTTACCACACGGAAATGCTGCCCCCAGTTATCGTATAGGGTTTCTTCAATCCATGTTTCAGCCATACCAGCCTTATCTTCCCACATACGTAATGGGCCGCACTGATACAGCCCTTTTGCAGAACTGTATCAGCACGACAATCAAACAGAGTTTTACAACTTTAAGAAAAACAGCCTTTAGGCGACCACGCGACCACGGCGTTCTTCATCCACCTCAAGCCGTTTGGCCTGAAAGAGACGCTGCATAACAGGGATGGACAGGTGCGGATCACACGCACCACACATAAAGATGTCCACCGCAGCAAAGTTGCGTTCTGGCCATGTGTGAATGGAAATATGGCTTTCAGCCAGCACCACCACGCCAGAAACACCCCCATTGGGTGAAAAATGATGGAAATGACTGTGCAGGATTGTAGCCCCGGCAGCACGCGCTGCTTCGCACAGTGTTGTGTCGATCTTTTCTGGATCATCCAGATTTGTGGCGCCCCACATATCGACAAGCAGGTGAGTACCTGCAAACTTCTCGCCATTCTTTTCGACGAAGTAATCTTTACGCTCTTCGTCAGCAGACGAGACCGGAACAGAAAATGCCTGGTTATTGCTCGGGTGTTCCGAGACCATCCCCAGTTGAGCAAGTGCGTTCATAGACGTACCCCCAAACCAGTAGACAGCCTGTTGGGCAAAAATTGCCCCCTTGGGCCAAGAGCGCGCTTGGTAAGACCCCTGCGCCTGCGTTGCAAGCATTATTTACGTGTTTCATAAATTTTTCAGAAACACGCCACCCCAAAATACAGAATAATCAACGCTCTGTAGAATAATGCACAGTTTGTTTCACAAGCATGTCAAGCTGACGATCGCGCTCTTTTCCCAGCGTTCGCCCGGCTAACCAAGCCTTTAAACGTTGTAAGGTATCTGCATCGTGTGCAGCGGCAGAATCGGTGGCAAGCTGCATGGCAAGGTCTTGCTGCGGTTCTGTTAAAGGCCCTGTTTCTGGTAAAGCACGGCTGGCCAAGCGGCCTACTACGCGCACAGCATCCGCCCATTGCTTGCCTTGCTCATACAATTGCCCGCGCAGCTCTAAACCGGTGTCGGATTCATCATCCGCCAGCAAGGCCAATGCACCAGCTCTATCCCCTTTTGTAAGCGCAAGATGCGCTTCATCATAATGGCGGCGGGCAGCCATATCCTCCGGCAAGCCGGGAACAGTGCTTTGTTCCAATGCTTCCATGGCGGCATTCACATTTCCCGCCTTGAAAGCTGCCTGAACAATCTGCTCCTGTATTTCTGCGCGCGCTACCGGATCAGCCGTCAACACAACGGCTTGTTTGAACGCCATAACAGCAGCCTCGGCTTGCCCTATCTGCAATAGAAGCGTTCCGTAACCTCTTAACAGTTTTGCCTTAGATGTATTATCTTCCAGTAAAGGCAATTGGGTCTGCAAAATATGCACCCGTTGCTCTGCGGATAACGCCCCATCCTCTCCGCTCACAGCTTTACCGGATGGCAAGGTATTAAACACAAGCACATACAAAGCCTGCCGTCGCACAGCCTCCAACCTGTCATGTGGCGTTTGTGCAGAGGCAGAAAGCCCGCCCAGCACAGCTAAAGCCTGCCGTGCCCGACCACATTGTACAAGTGCTGTAGATAATAACAAACTGGTATATGCCCGAGCAGTAGGCGCAAGCTTTCCAACGCCTTCTTTTCCATCAAGAAGGTTTTGAAAGCTCTCGGCAGCCATGGCCGCAGCAATCTGATCGTGCTGCAACAGAAAATTCACCAGATCTGCACGCGCATAAGCGGCTTTTTCTGGATCTGCCGCAGCCGTTAGATTTTCCAGCGTAACCCGTGCAGTTTCTGCATTCCCTTCACGATCCTGCATGCGCGCACGTGCAAGATCATAAACGCCATCACTGGGTAAAGGCTCCAAAATCAGAGCGGCTTCATCCGCACCATAACGCGCGATATAATTTGTAACTTGTGGAAGGAGCAGATCACGCAGCGGTTGTGGATAGCGCAGAATCTGTTCGTAATGACGCGCAAGCAAAACAGAAGCATCTTTGCTGTTTGCGCCACTCATCATAAGATACAATGCGTGCCATATTTCCAGTTCTGGAGGGGCACCATCCATCTGCGCCAGAACGGATGCCGCAGCATCCACATCATGGCTTAATAACGCTGCACAGGCCCGCAGAAAGAGCACTCCCGTTGGGGGGCCTCCCGGTTCAGACCGCTGAGGCATATTTTTTACCAGACGCCATGCATCTGCTGGATACCCGGCTACAAAAGCAGCACGTGCAGCAGCAACCTGCGCAGGCCATCGTAAAGAAGGTGGTGCTTTTTCGGCGTCAACCTTCGCGCTAAGCCAGTTCTTTTGTAAAATGGCAACTGGTGCAGCATGCAACCCTAGCCAGAACCAGTCTAACCCACCTTCCGGTAGCACTGTCTCTGCTGTTCCCTGCCCTACAGGCAAAGCATCCAGCCCTATAGCAGAGAGGAACACGCCTTTATCTGCAACAGCATCTAATCTGATTTGTGATGAATCCGCCGCCACGACAACACCTTGGGCAGAATCTCGCACACCATACCCTATGGCCCGATAAGAAGAGCGATATCCCGTTTCCATGACAGACGGCGTTATCAGCAAACGTGCGCCAGTTGTCGGATCTGGAAACGAGATAGCGTGCCCAGACTGTTTTTGTGGAAACAGAACGGCTTCTGGCATCATAACCGCAGGCGGTGCAGGCCTTACGCTACCTGTATCGCCTTTTGGAAGCTGTTCCAGCAACCAGCCATCCAGCTTTTTATGTAACGCAATATGTGGATGAGACGGTACATGAACGCGCAAAACAGTAGCGTATTCCAGAACCGTCACATCCGTATCTGCAAATATACCCTGCCCCGTAAAATTATGAACTAACGAAGTCACGGGACGGTCTGCCACGATCAGCAAATCAGACCCAGACCAGAAAGCCGCAAGGGCAACCTCCGCTCCTATAGGCAGAAAAAGAGATGCCCCTTGCTGGCCATCGAGAGATTCCTCCTGCACTGCGGGAACGGGAAGCGCATGCAGGCCATCTTCACCCGCTACAGCCGGCAACGTAGGCAGCAACAAATAGGCGAAAAGCATTCCGCACATATATCTGCCCATTACGGATTTACCTGTTGCCACATCTTCTCCAACCTCAAACGTGCTGCAACGCTGCTTTTGGCAGCATACGGCCTGCATGACAAAGGAGCCACGGCCTGTGCTAGAAAAAACTCACCATTTCCATCATGCCGGGGCACTATAAATGCTCGATCGCATCACCAGTATGCAGATTTTTGTCAAAGTTGTAGCTGCGGGCAGCTTTACAGGGGCAGCACGCCTTATGGCGCTTTCCCCAACAATGGTAACCAAACATGTAACTGCACTGGAAACCCGGTTAGGAGTTTCTCTCTTTCAGCGTAGCACGCGGCATCTTTCCTTAACCGAAGCCGGACGCCTGTTTTTGGAAAGCTGCCAAAAAATTCTGGCCGATGTAGAAAACATGGAGCAAACTGTAAGTGAGCAGTACCGTGAACCACGTGGGCAATTACGCCTTAACGCTCCGGTTTCCTTCGCTATTCGGTATGTCGCACCTTATCTGCCTGAATTTAGCAGAAGGTATCCGCAGGTTCAGGTAGAACTTGGCTTGAATGACAGACCCGTTGATCTGGTTGAGGAAGGGTGGGATCTTACGCTGCGTATCCGCAACCTAACAGTCAGTACGCTGCGTGCACGTAAATTGGCTGCTGTGCGTATGATTATCTGTGCCTCTCCTGCCTATTTAGAAAAGGCTGGCACACCCATGCATATAGATGAATTGCAGCAGCACAATTGTCTTGGATACACCCTTAGCGGAAACAATAGCGCATCCCGTTGGCATTTTGGAGAAAGCGGAGAAAAAACCGTTTCTGTTTCCGGCCTACTTTCCGCCAATAATGGAGATGCTTTGCGAGAAGCCGCAGTAGCTGGCGCAGGCATTGCTTATTTGCCGCTTTTTGTTGTGAGCCAAGAACTGCAACAAGGCCAACTTATTGCTTTATCATTGGATTACCCCACCACACCGGGGCCAGACTTACACGCCGTGTATGCACCCGGCACAAGTATTCCCTTAAAAGTCCGCGCCATGATTGATTATCTTGCGCAATGCTATGGCCCGATTCCACCATGGGAAAAAGCGGCATAACCCAAGGGATATATGGGCTAAAACTGTCTTGATATTTTGGAAGATTTTAAAATGGTGAGCCGGGAGGGACTCGAACCCTCGACCATTCGATTAAAAGTCGAATGCTCTACCAACTGAGCTACCGGCTCACACCTTTAACCGTGCAAAACTTAATGTCTGCGCGATGGAGGTGTTCCTAAACGGATTACCTAACCTCTGTCAAGCAGTAGAAAGAATTTTGTGCCATTCCTGAAAAATCAGATGGTTTGATCGGTTTCAGACATAAAAAAAGCGCCACCCCAACCGGAGTGACGCTTTTTTTGCATATCTTCGAAAAATCAGGATTTTTCGCCAACTGCCGGACGCATGCGAGAAATCCGATCCGGATCCTTCACCATGCCGGACATGCCAGACCCATGTTTGATTTTATCGACATTTTCCATACCTTCGATCACTTCACCCACAATGGTGTACTGGCCATCAAGGTGCGGAGAAGGTTCAAACATGATGAAGAACTGGCTATTAGCACTGTTCGGATCAGACGTCCGCGCCATGCCAATGGTGCCACGTTCAAACTTGGCTTTGTTTGTGAATTCTGCGGGCAGATCCGGTAATTTGCTGCCGTGCATACCCGTGCCCGTTGGATCACCACCCTGTGCCATAAAGCCGGGGATAACACGATGGAAGGGTACGTTATCGTAAAAACCTTCTGCCGCCAGCGTGCGAATACGTTCCGCAGCCTTGGGGGCCAGATCTGGACGCAGTTTAATAATAACGCGACCGTGCGGGATATCCATATGAATGATATCGTTTTTATCTTCTGAAGACATCAGAAACTCTCCTTGTGTTTGCAACACCCATGTTTGCCACGTCAGGCAGAAACGTTTTTCCTGTCAGCAAGGTGTGCCAACAAACGCACCTGCGTGCCCGGTGTTACAAATTCCGAAATATCCCCGCCGTAACTGGCAATTTCTTTCACCAGACGGGAAGAAATAAATTGGGTGCGTTCTGAAGCCATAAGAAACACGCTTTCAATTCCGGCATCCAGCTTGCGGTTTACGCCGCTCATCTGGATTTCGTAATCAAAATCAGAAAGCACCCGAAGACCACGAAAAATCAGTGTTGCGCCATGTTCTCGTACAGCTTTCACCAGCAGAGAATCAAATGGCACCACCACGATATCTCCACCCGTGTTCTGACGAATAGCTGGCAAGGCTTCTTCCACACAGGCAATCCGCTCATCCAATGGCATAAGTGGATTTTTGCCCGGGTTATGGGCCACACCTATCACCAACCGATCCACCAAACGGGATGCGCGTTCAATCACATCCAGATGGCCAACCGTTACCGGATCAAAGGTGCCCGCATAAAAACCTACACGTTTGGGCACCACAGAGCCTGCGGGGGCGTTCATTCCCCCTCAGCCTCTCCTGCTTCATCTTCACCATCATCCATAACGGGGAAGACACTGGTTACGCGCTCATCATCATTCAGGCGGAACAACGTTACACCGCTTGCCTGACGCGCCATGACACGCACCTGATCAACCGGCACACGGATAAGGCGGCCCGCATCCGTTACCAGCATAACATCCGTGCCTGCCAGAACCGGCAGGGTGGCAGCCACTTCTTTCCCACGCTTGTTGGCCGAGAACGTCATATTGGTAATGCCTTGCCCGCCACGCCCGCTGACACGGTAATCATACGCGGAAGAGCGACGCCCAAATCCACCATCACTCACGATCAGCAGGATTTCCTCGGCGGCTTCAAGCTGCTCAAACCGTTCTGGAGAAAGCAGAGCATCCGTATCGCTGCCTTCTTCATCCGAATCGGGCTGCACAGTATCCGCGTCTTCCTCTGCCGCTTCCGCAGCATTTTCCGCTCTGCGCTTGGCATTCGCCATCCGCAGATAAGCCGAACGTTCTTCCACCGTTGCTTCAACGTGGTTCAGCACAGCAAGACTGATCACGCGGTCACCCTCGGCCAAGCGGATACCCCGCACGCCAGAAGAGCCACGACCGGCAAAAACACGCAATGTGTCATCGGTAATCTGGAAGCGGATACAACGTGCCCCACGCGTGGCAAGGAACACATCCTGCCCTTCACGGCAGGTAGCAACACCTATCAGGCTATCTCCTTCATCCAACTTCATGGCAATCATGCCAGACGAACGGATATTCCGGAAATCACTCAAACGGTTACGACGCACATTGCCGCTGGCCGTTGCAAAGACCAGATGCAAGGCTTCCCACAGCTCTTCATCCTGCGGCAGCGGCAGCACGGCCGTAATGCTATCAGAGCCCAGATCTGGCAACAGATTCACCAAAGCGCGGCCTTTAGCCGCAGGCCCGGCTTCTGGCAGACGCCAGACCTTCTGACGATATACTTTACCGCCTGAGGAGAAGAACATGACCCACTGATGGGTGTGCGCATTAAAGGACCGCACAACAATATCATCGCCACGTGTGCTGGCCCCCGTACGGCCACGGCCACCACGGTTTTGCGCCCGGAACACATCCAGCGGCGTGCGTTTAATAAACCCTTCCCGCGTGATGGTTACAACCATCTGGCCGGGTTCGATCAGGCTTTCATCGTCCTGATCCCCTGCGTAATCCGCAATTTCGGTCATACGTGGGGTGGCAATTTCCGCCCGTGCGACGGAAAGTTCATCACGCAGCACTTCCATACGGCGGACGTGGCTACCAATAATTTCCAGAAGCTCGTTAATACGCTGAGCAACTTCCGAGAGTTCCTGCTGGATCTTGTCTCGTTCCAGCCCCGTCAAACGTTGCAGGCGCAGTTCCAGAATGCCACGTGCCTGTGCTTCTGTTAGCCGCACTTTGCCATCCACAACCACGTTGCCGTCATCATGAATCAGGGCCAGCAGCGGTTCCACTTCTGCGGCGTCCCACTGGGCGGCCATCAGGGCTTCACGCGCTGCGGCTGCATCTGGCGCGCCGCGAATAAGAGCAATAACCGCATCAATATTGGCAACGGCAATAACCAGCCCAACCAAAATGTGCCCGCGATCTCGCGCCTTATTCAGCTCAAAACGCGAGCGGCGCAGAATTACTTCCTCACGGAACGCAATAAAGGCTTCCAGCACATCCTTCAGGCCCATCAGGCGGGGCTTGCCACCATCCAGCGCCAGCATATTCACGCCGAAGGAAGTCTGAAGCTGCGTGAAGCGATAAAGCTGGTTCAACACCACTTCTGGTGTGGCATCCCGCTTGATTTCGATAACCACACGCATACCGGAGCGGTCAGATTCATCGCGGATATCAGCAATGCCTTCAATCTGCTTGTTACGTACCAGATCAGCAATACGTTCCTGCAAGGTGGCCTTGTTAACCTGATACGGAATTTCCGTAACGATAATGGCCTTACGATCCTTACGGATTTCCTCAATATCTGCCTTGGCACGAATAATAACGGCACCGCGCCCTGTGGCAAAAGCACTGCGGATGCCAGAACGCCCAAGAATAATACCGCCTGTGGGAAAGTCTGGCCCCGGCACATATTCCATCAGATCATCAAGTGAAAGATCCGGGTTGGCAATCAGCGCCAACGTAGCATCAATAACTTCTGATGGATTATGCGTAGGAATATTGGTGGCCATACCCACCGCAATACCTGTGGCACCATTGATCAGCAGGTTCGGGAATGTAGCAGGAAGAACAGTTGGTTCTTCCTCGCTCTCATCATAGTTCGGCTGAAAATCTACCGTATCGCGGTCAATATCATTCAGCAGAAATGTAGAAGCTTTGGCCAGCCGAGCTTCCGTATAACGCATGGCCGCGGGGCTATCACCATCCACCGAGCCAAAGTTACCTTGCCCGTCAATCAGCTTGACCCGCATGGACCAAGACTGCGCCATACGCACCATGGCATCGTAAATGGAGGAGTCACCATGCGGATGGTATTTACCCATAACCTCACCAACTGCACGGGCAGATTTGCGGTAAGGTTTATCGTAGGTAAAACCACTTTCATGCATGGCATACAGGATGCGACGATGAACAGGTTTAAGACCATCTCGCACATCCGGCAGCGCACGGCTGACAATAACCGACATCGCATACGCGAGGTAGGAGGAGCGCATCTCCTCCTCAATGGTTACGGGCAGAAGGTCTGAGGGTTCCGGTACACCCGGCTGGTCAGAAATCTCGGTCAAGGTTTATCCGCTCTGTCATGCTGCACGCCCCGGATTATGGAGCATGTGCCAAATCCACTTCTGCACCGGTTACCCGGCACTTGCAGAATATTTTCTAGCACACAAAACCCGCACCACCTAGCGGCTGAAATAGCAGACTTGCTTCAGGCAAAAGGCTGTGCCCATCATGATGCACACTATAAGGAGTTTCAGCCATGCGCCTGCTTTTGGCATTACTGTTTCCGTGGTTTCAGTTTTTTACAATTGGCCGCCCTTTTTCGGGCATTATCTGCCTAATATTGCAGATAACTGTTATTGGCTGGATTCCGGCAGCCATCTGGTCTGTTTACGCACTCAACCAGTATGAAACAGATAAAAAAATTTCCCGCATGGGGCGATAAGCCTCCAATTTATGAGGTTAGTAAAAAAGGCGGCTCCCAATGGGAGCCGCCTTTTTTATAGAAATCAGCCTTTATATCTGACTGGCTTAACGTCCTGTCATAATCCGATCCACCAACTGCTGCACCGTTGGCACAAACCCGTTGGCATAGAAAGGATCGGTCGCAAAGCGCCAGGCGTTTGTGCCACCGAACATCAGATTATGGTCCAATACCTGAGCAGCATCTGGCCCGCTGGCATGAGCCACAGCCTGAAGCGTTTTCTGAATACAGAAAGAACGTGGATCTGCTTTATGGCCCGTTGAATACTTGGGGCCACGCTGGCTCCAGTTAGAGAACTGACATTCAGACAGGCAGCCCATACAATCAGCCTGATCTGCCAGAATTTCGCGCGCTCTGTCTGGCGTTACAAAAATCAGGGTGGAATCCTGTGTACGCAAAGCTTCGGTAAAACCCTGCTGTTCCCACTGCTGGATGCGCGGCAAATCTTCTGCTTTTACAAACACTTCACGCTTACGTGCGCCAATGCCGTAGGGTGTAACCAGATCTTCTTCTGCCGCCAGAGCAAAAGGAACCTGCCGCTCTGAGCGCTCGCGCAGTTCCTGTAAGAAACTGTTGTTAACCGCAGAAGAGTAAAAGCCCGTAGGAGAGAAGCGGTTCAGATACACATCCCCTTTTTTCAGGGTGAGTAAGCGCTGCTTCCATGCTTCTGGAATAGGGCTTTCCTTCGTCAACAGCGGGCGCGTGCCAAACTGGAACACAATGGGGCCAAGCTCTGGATTATCAATCCAGTCTTCCCATTCTTCCAGCCACCACACACCACCAGCCATGATGATGGGCGTATTATCCAACCCAAACCCGCGCATAAGTTTACGCAATGCTGCAACACGCGGGTAAGGATCTTCCGGCTTTAATGGATTTTCCGTGTTGGAAAGGCCATTATGGCCCCCTGCACGCCAAGGATCTTCATAAACCACGCCACCCAACAGATCGGCGGATTTATGATAGGCCCGCTTCCACAATGCATTGAAAGCACGTGCAGATGACACGATGGGATAATAATGCACCCCAAACCGTGTTGCAATTTCAGACAGCCGATACGGCATACCTGCGCCGCATGTAAGACCGTGAATAAGGCCCGGCGCACCTTCTAGCACGCCAGTAATCACCCTTTCGGCTGATCCCATTTCCCACAGAATATTGGCATGAATCCGGCCTTTTCCGCCGGATATTTCATGCGCTACACGCGCTTGGGTAATACCGCCACGAATGGCGTAATCTACCAGTTCCTCATGCCGCTCACGGCGCGTACGGCCGTGATAGATCTGGGGAACTGGCTGCCCGTTTTCATCATAACTATCTGCATTGACGATAGAAACCGTGCCCGCGCCACCTGCTGCAGCCCATGCCCCGGCCGATACGCCTGTGGAGACAGAAACCCCCTTACCGCCTTCTACCAGCGGCAGGATATCCACACCCCCCATGCGAACCGTATTGATCGCCTTCATGACCGTCCTATCGTTCCTGCAACTATCCGTATGATTGAAAGTGACCCGAAAAAGGATGCTTATTCAGCATCCCGACGGGGGCCACGTGAGGGCTTTTCACCCACAGTTTCCGTGATATCCGCACCCGTGTTCTGATCAACAACACGCATGGACAGCTTAACCTTACCGCGATCATCAAAGCCGATGACCTTAACCTTCACGGTATCGCCTTCCTTCACCACATCCGTGGTTTTACCAACGCGGCCCTGCGCCAGTTCGGAAATGTGCACCAAGCCATCACGTGCACCAAGGAAGTTTACAAACGCACCAAAATCGGCAGTTTTAACAACCTTACCATCGTAAATGCGGCCCAGTTCCGGTTCCGCCACAATGCCGTTGATCCGGTCAATGGCCTTCTGTGCCTGATCATCAGAAGCGGCGGCAATGGTGATTGTGCCGTCATCCCCAATATCAACCTTGGCGCCAGAATATTCCACGATTTCGCGGATCACTTTACCGCCAGATCCGATCACATCACGGATCTTTTCCCGAGGCACCTTCATGGTGGTGATCTTCGGTGCTGTGGAAGACACGTTGGTGCGTGTTTCTGTCAGCGCCTTGCTCATTTCACCCAGAATATGCATCCGGCCATCACGAGCCTGACCCAGAGCAATCTTCATGATTTCCGGCGTGATGGAGGTAATCTTAATATCCATCTGCAGGGCTGTCACACCCTGTTCGGTGCCAGCCACCTTGAAGTCCATATCCCCAAGATGATCTTCATCGCCAAGAATATCAGACAGAACAGCGAAATCATCGCCTTCCTTGATCAGACCCATGGCAATACCAGCAACCGGACGCTTCAACGGTACACCAGCATCCATCAGAGCCAGAGAGCCACCGCATACGGTTGCCATGGAAGAAGACCCGTTGCTTTCCGTAATTTCGGAAACCACGCGCACTGTGTACGGGAATTCCTTGCGGGAAGGCATCAGCGGGTGAATAGCGCGCCATGCCAGCTTGCCATGCCCGATTTCACGACGGCCCGGAGAACCGATACGCCCACATTCACCCACAGAGAAGGGCGGGAAGTTATAATGCAGCATAAAGTTGGTGCGGTATTCACCTTCCAGCGCATCAATAACCTGTTCGTCCTGCCCTGTACCCAGCGTGGTCACAACCAGCGCCTGCGTTTCACCACGAGTGAACAGAGAAGAGCCATGTACGCGCGGCAGAATACCAACTTCCGGCACGATCGGACGGACAGTTACCAGATCACGACCATCAATGCGCTTGCCGGTTTTCAGAACGGAAGAGCGCACAACGTCAGCTTCCAGATCCTTGATCATCGGCTTGGCGGCTGCAACGTCCAGTTCATCAGCAGTCAGCTTTTCAACAATCGCTGCACGTGCTGCTTTCAGCTTTTCGTAGCGCACCTGCTTCTGCTTTTCCTTGTAAGCATCAGCAATCAGCTTGCGCCCAGCTTTTTCCACCTGCTTGCGCAGCTGAATTTCTTCCTTGGTGGGCTCTGCCAGTGCCCATGGTTCCTTGGCTGCGTGCTCTGCCAAGGAGATAATGGCATCCAGAACCGGCTGGAATGCTGTATGGCCGAACGTTACGGCATCCAGCATAACTTCTTCAGACAGTTCGGAAGCTTCGGATTCCACCATCAGCACGCCTTCTGCCGTGCCAGCCACAACCAGTTCCAGATCTGATTCTTTGATCTGTTCCTGTGTCGGGTTCAGGATGAATGCGCCATCCTTAAAGCCAACGCGGGCAGCGCCAACGGGGCCGAAGAACGGGATGCCAGACAGGGTCAGAGCAGCAGAACAGCCGATCAGCGCAGGAATGGAAGGATCATTTTCCATATCGTGCGTCAGCACGGTTGCAATCACCTGCACTTCGTTGCGGAACCCTTCTGGGAACAGCGGACGCAGCGGGCGGTCAATCAGGCGGGAAACCAGTGTTTCATTTTCAGAAGGACGGCCTTCACGCTTAAAGAAACCACCGGGAATCTTACCTGCCGCGTAAGCTTTTTCCTGATAATTAACTGTCAGCGGGAAAAAGTCCTGACCGGGCTTTACGTCTTTTGCACCAACAGCGGTGCACAGCACAACGGTTTCACCGTAAGTAACCATCACGGCGCCATCAGCCTGACGGGCAACTTTGCCGGTTTCCAGAATCAGCGGGCGGCCGCCCCATTCAATCTCTTTACGGAAGTAGTTAAACATTCTGTAAGCCTCTGTTCTATTTCACTTCAGAGCCACAGAACAACAGGACAGACCGGCTGGGCGGACAGCGCCTCGGACGGCATGGTGACTGGCGGAACAAACCTCCCAGGCGCCATGTGGTCGGAAACGCCGTGGCTTACCGGGCACGAAACGCCCTGATGCAAAACCTGTGGCTGTATCCAATATGGTGACGCCAGCAAACAAGTGCTAGCGAAAATTCCGAACGGGAAGAGAGATCATGCCTACACACCCCCTCTTCCCGCCCGTTGAGCCGTTTTTAGCGGCGCAGGCCCAAGCGGCCAATCAGCGTTTCATAACGCGTCTGGCTCTTGCCCTTCAGGTAGTCCAGCATGCTGCGGCGACGACCAACGAGAATCAGCAGACCACGGCGAGAATGGAAGTCCTTCGCGTGAGTCTTCAGATGTTCGGTCAGGTTGTTAATCCGTTCGGTCAGGATTGCCACCTGCACTTCCGGGGAGCCCGTATCACCCGGTGCAGTCTGGTATTCAGCAATAACTTGCGTGCGACGTTCAGCAGTAATCGACATCACATGTCTCCATCAAAAAACATATCAGGTTTTAGAGAATCCGTACCGGCTTCAACCACCCGTCTTCCAGGCGGCCAATACCCAGCACGTGCTCACCGTCCATAACACGCACAACGCCCCCATCCTCGGCGGTCTGTGGGATACGCCCCATCAGATCAACAAGGCCGAGAGCTTGCCCGTGCCGTAGCAGAACCGCTTCATCCTGTGTCAAGGCCAGCGCCGGGATGTCGGCCAGCGCGGTCGAGACCGGACGCAGAAGTTCCGGTGAAGCATGGGCGTTGTCGTCGTTTGGGGTGATTTTGTCCAGCACAATCGCATCGGCTTCTGTAAAAGGCCCCACACGCAGGCGGCGCAGCACGGTAATATGCCCCACTGTTCCGCATGCCAAAGCCACATCACGCGCCAGCGCACGCATGTAAACGCCCTTGCCGGATTCGACTTCAAACACTGCTGTATCCCGATCTGGCCGCTCAATCAGTTCAAACCGATCTACGCGTGCGGGCCGCGGCGGCAATTCTGGCGGACGGCCTTCTCGCGCCATATCGTAGGAACGCTCTCCACCCACTTTCAAGGCAGAAAAAACGGGAGGTACCTGCATGATATCGCCCGTAAGCGCTGGCAAGGCTGCTCGCAGTTCTTCATCAGAAGGCCGCACATCAGATGTACCAATGACATTGCCATCGGCATCATCGCTATCTCGCGCTTCACCCATTTTAAGAGTGAAGCGGTACACCTTGGTTCCATCCATCACGTAAGGCACGGTTTTTGTAGCGGCACCAAAAGCCAGTGGCAGCAAACCGGTCGCCAGTGGGTCCAGTGTGCCGCCATGCCCAACTTTTTGTGCATCAAACAGCCGTTTGGCGCGCCCCACTACCTGTGTTGATGTCATGCCGGAAGGCTTGTCTACTATAAGCCAGCCGTTAAGTGGCCGCCCACGTCTGCGTCGCATGAAAACTCCCGTATGCGATTCATCAAATACCATGCAGCAGCCATGAACGGCTCAGCCAGAAGGTTTTTGCGTTAGTACAACACTTAATTAATGGAATATGCACTCCATCTGGGGGTGCATGTAGCCGAAGGCTGCCATGCCATGCAATGCTGCCATTAGGCGCAACGCTGGCCTGTTAAAAAGGACTGCCGACCAAGTTATTGTTCTTAAACCAAGGCAAACCCAAGGTTTACCACTTCTAGCATGTATGAACCAAGGGGGCTGGTCATAGGCTTGCCTGTGCCGTAATGTCGCCACCAAATTATGGTTGATCAATCTCCCTCTTCCGGTCTTCACAAGACTGCCGACACCCCTTCGTGGTCTCTCCAGAACACGGCAGATGGTGTATGCTTGAACGTCGAAGGGGCTTGGACAGTTCAGGCTGGGGGCGCAACACCCTTCCCGCAAGATAAACTGCCGGTAGAGCCAGGCCATACCCTCCATATTAATACAACCGGTTTAAAAAACTGGGATTCGGCTTTTGTTGCCTTTTTGTGGGATGTCAAACAGGCCGCCAGCAAGGCGCAGCTTCATTTTGATGAGCAAAACCTTCCGGCTCCCGCGCAAAGGCTTCTCGCCCTTTTACCCGATGCACCTGCCGAGCCTGCACAACCTCCGCACAACAACGAAGGTATTTTTGCGCGTGTAGGTGATATGACCCTGAATGGGTTGACCGAAACAGGCACAGTAAGTGAGCTGGCATTAGATACCGCCAAAGGTGCCGCACAGGCTGTGCGTGGCAAAAGTGCCATGCGCATGAAAGACCTGTTGCTGGATATCTGGAATGCCGGGCCAGATGCCTTGCTTATTGTCGGCATCGTCAACTTTTTGGTGGGTGCCATTCTGGCTTTTGTCGGGCTGGTGGAACTACGAAAATTTGCTGCGGAAATTTACGTTACAGACTTGGTAGGCATTGCCTGCGCGCGTGAAATTTCTGCTATCATGACTGCCATTATCATGGCGGGCCGAACTGGCGGCGCTTACGCAGCCCGCATTTCCACCATGCTGGGCAACGAAGAAATTGATGCCCTACAGGTGTTTGGCATTCCCATCTCCAGTTACATTCTGCTGCCATCCATTGTCTCTCTCGCACTCATGATGCCGCTGCTCTATCTATATGGCACCATTGTTGCGATTTTTGGTGGCTTTGCCGTTTCCATGAGCATGATGGATGTTTCCCCCATCGGCTATTGGATTTCCACCTTTGATGGCGTGGAGCTGAAGGAATTTATCTTCGGGTTTATCAAATCCTTCTTTTTCGCCAGCTTTATTGCACTGGCAGCTTGCCGTGTGGGCTTAAAAGCCGGACGCAGCGCGGCTGATGTTGGCGTTGCCGCCACACGCGCTGTGGTTATTGGCATTGTGGGTATTATTGCCATGGATGCCATTTTTGCCGTGATAGCCAACGCGCTTGGAATCTGATGATGTCTGATGCAGAAACCCTTATTTCCGTTCGCGATCTGCAATTATCGTTCGGCCCCAAGATCATTCAGCAAAATGTTTCCTTTGATCTGAAACGTGGCTCCATCTTTGCCATCATGGGTGGTTCAGGCTGCGGCAAAAGCACACTACTTAAAAGCATGATCGGGCTGCTGCGACCAACTGCCGGGCAGATTCTGGTAGATGGGGAAGATTACTGGGCGCAATCAGATAACCGTCGCACTGATATTAACCATCGTTACGGTGTGCTGTTTCAGAGTGGTGCTTTGTGGAGTTCCATGACGGTAGGGGAAAATGTAGCCCTGCCCTTGGAAATGTTCACCTCACTCAAGCCTGACACCATTCGGCGGTTGGTGGAATTAAAACTCGGGTTTGTTGGTATGGAACAGGCGATTGATCTGTTCCCCTCTGAAATCTCCGGTGGCATGTGCAAACGCGCAGGCCTTGCGCGCGCCATTGCTCTGGAACCCGATATTCTGTTTTTTGATGAACCCTCCGCAGGGCTAGACCCCATTACGTCTGCCCGGCTGGATGATCTGATCCTGACATTACGGGATGGGCTGGGGGCAACCATTATGATTGTCAGCCATGAACTGCCCAGCCTGTTTGCCATTGCAGACGATGGCATCTTTTTAGATGCCAAAACACACACACCCATTGCGCATGGTTCACCACGCGCATTGCATGACACCTGCAAGATTCCGGAGGTAACGGCGTTTATGAACCGATCTGCCTCTATTCCCTCCGCAGATAAGACAGAAGGCTGAGCGGCATGTCTCAAAGCACAAACCGGAAAACTCTGATCGGCGCGTTTGTGATCCTTGGCGGCTTGCTGGGCCTGTTCATTATTATGGCTTTTGGGCACATGCGCTTTTTCACACCCTCGCGTGAAGCCGCTGTTGTGTTCCAGAACTCTATCACCGGTCTTTCTGTGGGTGCGCCTGTAAATTTCCGCGGCGTTAAGGTTGGAACGGTTAAAAACATTACGCTGCGTTTTGATCCGCAGGACCGCAAAGCTTACATCCCTGTTGTGCTTACGCTGGAGCCAGATCAGATTCATGTAGTGCGGGATGTGCCGGGGGGCACAAAAGTAAGCATTCAGGAAATGATCAGCAACGGACTCCGCGCTGAACTAAACCTGCAAAGCTTTGTAACGGGCCAATCCAATATTGAACTGGATTTTGATAAATCCGTCACACCCGTTTTACACCCACGCATTACCGACTTGCCGGAAATTCCTGTGCGTCTTTCCACTATGGAAAAGCTGAAAGACACTATCGGCCAGATTCCGATCAAGGATATCAGCCACCATGCTGATCTGGCTCTGCTGTCTATTACATCCCTAAGCGATCATCTGCGTGATGATCTGCCGCCGTTGATTTCCAGCGTAAAGGAAACAGCGGATCGCTCCCACGAGACGGTGCAGGCCGCAACCGATGCCATTAAGGATCTACAGGCTAAGCTGGATGTAACGCTCCTGAAAATGGACAAGCTGATGGACACCGGAAATACGCAGCTTGATGCACGCGGCAAAGATCTGCACGCAACATTGGCTTCTGCTACAAAAACTCTGGATTCCTTGCAGGATATCCTCTCACCACGTTCTATCGACCGAGCAAATCTGGATGCCTCACTGCGAGATATTGCTGCTGCTGCAGCCTCCCTACGTGGCTTCGCCAGCGATGTGGAACGTAACCCGCAACTTCTGCTGATGGGACGCCGTCCATGATGTTTCCTCCTCGCCGTATTGCTCTGGTTTTTCTGGGAGCCTGTACCCTGCTTGCAGGCTGCGCCTCTCCTCCCCTTCGGCTTTACACACTTGGCATGCCGGGAGATCGGGACGTTCAGCAGCCCCACCTTTCTGCCCGCCTGACCACCATAGAAGTTAGCCGTGCGGTACTGCCTGATTATCTTGATAGCCAGGACATGATCACCCGGCAGGGAGAAGAAGTTATCCGTAGCCCGCGCTCACGCTGGGCAACACGCCTTTCTCTCGGCATTACGGATTTGGTGACCAACGAAATTGCATCATCCCACCCCAACGAACTGATTACAGATCAGCCATTGGCCGATGCAGCCAATATGCGCGTTCAGATCAACGTTTCTCGTTTTGATGTGAATGTCGATGGGCAGGCGGTCTTGGATGCAAACTGGGCCGTTATCCCACGGGATCCTAAAAAGCCGCTTATTCGTAACCGTGCGCATCTTACAGCTACCGGGTCTGTTTCTACGGATGCGGATACAGCATCCTTAATGCGCAATCTGGTTATTCAACTGGCAGACCAAGTTAATCTGTCCATTCCATCCACGCAGTAACAAAGCCGCCCGATATAACCACTTACGCGTAATTGCTGGTTATATCGGGTTGGGCTTCTAGCTCCGCCTTTTAGCAGAAGCGGTTTTACGCGGCTTTGCGGCTACTTTCTGAGCCACAGGGCGTATCGTTTTTGCCGCAACAGAAGACGCTGCTTTTTTGGTAGTACGTGCAGCAACAGTTTTACTGGCAGCACGACGAGCCACTGGCTTTCTTACAGGCTTTGCTGGCTTTTGTGTTTCTTCCAATTCTTCAGAATAAGAAAGACCAGCCTCAGCCCTGTGCGTTGCAATCAAACGCGCAATAAGCGCTTCATATTCAGCCAGATATGACTTGATACACAGAGTCTGTTCAGCTTTTTCTCTAACTGCGCGACGCAAACGGGTTGCCAGCGGCTTATTGTTCAGCAGTTCCAGCACACCATCGGCAATTTTGTCTGGTTCTGTAAACGGCACCAGCACAGCCGTTTCCTGATCTGTCAGAAACTCCTGCACTGGGGCTGTCGCGCTTCCAACAATAGCGCACCCCATAGCCATTGCCTCACGCAGAGACCACGAAGCCACAAAAGGATATGTGAGATAAACATGCGCATCTGAACGTTGTAGAAGACGCAGAAAATCTGGGTAATCAACTTTGCCCGCAAAGTGTACCCGGCTTAAATCCAGTTGCCCTTCCAGCTCCTGAAGCATTTTCTCCCGCCAACAACCAGATGCCAGCGGTGCTCCGTAGCTCACACCGTCTCCCCCAACCATAATGACATGCACGTTGGGTTCTTCTTCCAAAATTCGGGGAAGCGCACGCATAAACACATGGAAGCCGCGATAAGGCTCCAGATCGCGCGAGACATAGGTAATCAGCTTGTTCTTAGGTGAAATTTTGATATCACCTAGCTTGAAAATCTTTTTTGCAAGTTTTGGATCTGGCTTACAGGTCTCCAGATCTACACCTTCACGCAACACGGTAATTTTGTCTGCGGCCCATGCTGGGTAAGCGCTCTTCTGGAAATCAGTAGGCGTCTGGCCATAACTAGGGCCTGTAAGAGCCAATAAGTTAATGGCGTTCTTGGCCCGCACAATAGGCAACATTTGGGGCTGAAGCGGAAATTCCGGATCAAACCCAACATCAAACCCAGGTTCTGTATGATAATAGAACTCAAAATACCCCAAGACAGGCACATCAGGGTACACATCCTGAATATTCAGCAGTTCTCCCCACCCGTGGTGGCCGATAATAATATCAGGCTGAAATCCTAGGTTTTTGAGGGTGCGGGCGGCTTTTTCCACTTCATTGGCCCGCACCATTCCCATATCCAGCTCGCGCACGGCCAGATGAGCCTGCGCGGCAGCCCCACGGGGCATACGGTACCTTACGCGACGCACACCCTTAATGGCGTTTTGATTATCTTCACTAATGAAAACAACTTCGTTATCACCGTTTTGCACCAGATGGCGCACAATGTGCAGATACTGGCCGGGAAAATTTTGATGGATAAAAAGGTATTTCAAACCTGCACCTGCGTGCTGCTCTAATCACAAATAAAAAACAGGCCCGATATTTCAACCGGACCTGTTCCTACATATTTAACGGCGAGAAGGCTTACGCCCACGTGCTCCACCGCGCCCTGCTGCTTTAGGCTTTGCCGCTTTCTGAGCGGCAGAAGAAGCACGACGAGGCTGAGGTTTGGCTGCACGCCTTACTGGTTTAACCAGAATTTCCTCTTCAACATCTTCTTCTATTTCTTCTTCAAGCTCTTCTTCCTCAAGAAGTTCTGCAGCCTCTTCCAGAACTTCAGCTTCCAGTTCTTCTATTTCTTCTTCCAACAGAGCGGCCAAGTCTTCTGCAGCATTCTGCTTCCGTTTACGCCCACCCCGCTTGGCTTTGCTTTCTGCATCGCGCGGAAGAATTTCAACAAGGAAAGCTTCTAATGGTGCAAGGCTATCAGCTTCTACGGGTTCACCGTTATCAACAGGCCCAATTTTGGTGCCATCCGTAAAGCTGGCTGTAACTTGGCAAATGAATTTTTTAGCCGCGGCACCTTTCAGGCGCACACACAAACCCAAAATAGGCAATGCCATTCCGCGGCTGCCACAATACTGGCCACCTTCTACCCACGGAGAGAGCCACCCTTTACCCAGAACAGCCTGATATTCAATATCATCAGACTGAATGAGATGAGCGGGTGCAATACCAAAACCTTCAATCCACGCCTGGCTACCCGGCACACCCATCCATTCACCAAGGATACCGGTAACATCACCACGCCGTTGGATATGGGCCCCAATTTCTGGCTTCTGGGCCAGCGGAGCTTCTGTGGGTGCTGTTTCTTTTGGAGCAGCAGCGGCCACTTCAGGTGCTACAGACACCGCAGCAGTGACAGGAACAGGCAGCGGATCAGATTCCGCACTCAGCTGAATCACTTGCAAACGCGGTGCATCATGCCGCGTGTTCATTTCCTGATAAATAGTGATCATCACCTGCGCTGGGCCGCGGCGCACACGTACCAACGCAGCATTGTTTCTGCCGCCCATCCAGCCATCTTGCTCAAACGTTACAATCTGCACATTGCCCGGAGCAGAAACAGGAGAAAGAGAAACACGAACCCCAGGCAAACCGGCAGATGTTGGCGGCTGCTGACCTGCTGCATGGCTGATGCAGAACAGACCGGTCTGGAGTGTCATCAGATGACCTGTGACTTTCAGATCAGTAATCCGCTGCTGGCTTGCCTGAGACATAAAACCTCTTCCATCCTAAATTTTCAGCTAAACTGTAAAACAAAAAAACACCGGTAAGTAAAGAAAGAGTTAGGTAAGCGAAAGCCTTCTTTTTTTCTCCATCTCTCTCCCCTTTTCCAGTAATTTCTTATTCAACTCCTGTATGGAAATACCAAACGGTACCACGCTCCCCAATCCTGTGGAACGAATGCGCTCTGCTGGGGCTCCCAGATCAAATGCAACAACATGTAATCCGGCTTTCCAGATATCCCCCAAAGCAAAACACCATGTTTCCGGCCATACAGACGGAAGCAAAGCGATGTCCGCATCTACTGCATGGATTAAGGAAACAACATCCTCTTTTTGGAATTCACCCGTTACAAAAATGCGTTCTGTTTTTAACAATCGCGCATCATCACGTGTATGGCCTACAACCACAAACTCCAGCGGCAGATCGCGCAAGGCAGCATCCACTGCCGCTTCAAACAAAATGTCATAACCTTTTTCTGGCCCTATGCCACCCACAACACACACCCGAATACGCGGTGCAGTGCGTTTAAGACCTTGCGCCAAAAATGCACTTGCTTGTGCTGTTTTACGTTCAACCTGCTCTGGAAACTGAAATTGCTTTTTTAGAAAGCTGTCTTTTTCCAGCCTTCGCACAGAAAACCGGACATCAGAAAAATATTTTTGCATCCTTCGCCCTGTATCGCGCGAGGGCACAAAAACCTGCTCTGCTTTTTGTAGAAAAATATGTGCCGCTTTACGATAGGCCGCAACACTCAGCGTATCATCCACGCGCCGCCCTAGTACCGTCACGCACACTTCACATGTGGCCACATCGGGTTCACCGCAATAACGATTTTCCCACCCCATTAATGAAATACGCGGGCAAAACCAGATATAATCATGCACAAACACATCATATGCGCATTTTAAACGTGCAGGCAGGTCCATAACTTGCTGATCATGCCCGGCAGTTTGATGGAACTCAATTCGTCCCACACCTTCTGCACGTAAAAGACGCAGCAAAAGCGCCATCTCCTTGGCAAACGTAAAACATAAGGAAGGATATTTTGCCGCGCTCCCTCCATCTTCCAGCACACATCCCTGCTCAGATGGACGTAAGATAAGTGGGCGTATTTTCCGATCACACCAAAAGGCTATGCGCTCTTGCACAACCTTTTCCACACCACCACCTACGGCATGTGTGACCAACAGGACGGCTTGATCTGAAAAATCTTCTGCCCTGGCACTTCTAAAACGGACAAGGTCAAGGCGCCTGCGTTCTGGAAAAAGTGGATCTGCCGCCATCCAGCGCGCAACGTAATCATGATACCCAGGGTGCAATTGCTCCAGAACCTTTTGGTTCCGCACCATTAAAGGGCTCCCACTTTCACCAAACGAACTGCTGCCCACATGCGCCACAAACACGCCGGAAGCAGCCATATGCTTCCACCCAAGAGCACGGGCACGCATACAAAAATCGTTTTCTTCACCATAGCCTTGTGCAAACACATCCTCACGGAGCAACCCGGTCTGCTGCAAACAGTCATGGCGGATATACATGCAAAAACCATGAGCCGTGGGTACTTCCACAGCACGCCCCCTATTGGCTGCCTGTGCCATTTGCATGAGCATATCTGTTTCTTCCTGATCCGGTACCGGATTTGCACCGTTTTTATCTGGATAGGAAAAAATACTGGCATCATTAGAAAGGGGCGTTACCGTTCCTGTATCTGGTGCTGCATAGGCAATTTTGCGTAATGCTTCCAGCCATCCTTCCGCCACCAATGTATCGCTATTCAGCAAGACAGCATCATGCGTAGTGAGATGGCGAAGTGCTTCGTTTACCGCGCATGGGAAGCCACCATTGCGCACCCTTTCCAGATACCGGAAACCTGCCTGCTGGCAAAAATCTGAAACAGAGGTGACCAAATCTGGCTCCGGGGATGCATCATTCACCACCCAAACGTGCACAGCGGCTTTTGGTTTCAGGCTTGCTTGCACACTATGCAAACACGCCAAAGTACGCGTAGCATTTTTAAAAACTGGAATAACAACAAAGGTTTCAGCAGTATCACCCGAAACCTTTGGTTGTGCGCTGTCCTCTTCCATAACTGGAATAGGTATAATTTTTGGAACAGGCACGCATGCTTGAGACAGATCTTCCCCTTTGGTCTGCTCTGCTACGTAGTGTGCAATCTGACTGCCCCCAGAACGCAGCATATCTGGATCTATCGGACTCCCGGCTAGATCTTTCCCATCAGGCCCCACCACCCTTACCGGGCCTTCTGGCAATGCAGAAAAAGGAACTGTGAACGCCCTATATCGCGCTAGTGGTTGTTTTGAACTCACAGAATCACAAAAATCTTCTGCGGAAAACGTTAGAATTTTCTTATTTGTTTTTGCATCTAGGATGTTCAAAAGAGGCGCGTTATCAGAATCATGCGGTAGCCAGACCCAGCCTGTCAGCCCTTCTTCTCCTACATCCACCAATCCTTCGCACTGCATGATTTTTTGTGGACACACACCGCCATCTGGAAAAATCATGCCCTGAGCAGACATTATGCAAAGCGTATGCGCCGTTTGCCACCCTGAGGGACAAAACCAGCCCCCCTTTTTGCGCACGGCTTTTTTTACATGACCATCAACAACCAGTTGCAGCCCTTTTTCTGGAAGGCCTACCCCTACAATTTGGCCATTCCCCCGCACTCCATACCAACAGGGCACACCATTCAAACGCGCAATAATTGTTGCCAATTTTTCTATATCTGGTGTGCAGGCATAATATGTGAGCAAATGCCGTATAGAGAGCAAAGCCTGATACCCAACACCATTGGCCTGCTTTAATGTTGCCCGCAGGCTCCACCCTTCGCGAAAATCAAATTTTTCTAAAAGCTGATCTAAAAGTTCAATAGCAGCGTCATTGTCTCCCACTGCCTGACGCGCCAAAACCAGCGCAAACATAACATGTGGGTTATCACGCGCTTGCCTGTTTGCTCTTTCCAGCCAATCCCGCGCTAGGGCGTAAGCCCCTGCTTGCCAGGCGGCATTTCCCTGCCTGAAAGATTCCTGTGCTGCCGCACTCGCGCGTTGTTCATACGCTGTTCGGTCTGCCTCCGTGACAAACCCTGCCTGCTGACTCTCAGACTGTTTCAGGGCTGCCATAAATATGCACCTACTCTTTTAATGATACTGTAAAATAAAATGCCAAACCTTTTGAAATTTGAAGAACTTTTCTAGGAAGGTGCTTTGACGCCCTCATCAACTCCAAGCTTGGAAAGCTCAATACTTGCCTGCAGAATATTCTGCTTTTCTGCTTTGCGATACCAAGATCTGGCTTCTTCCAGATTCTTGTCTCCACCAATTCCATTGGCCAGATAACGCCCCATCATCAACTGCGCAAGACCATGACCGCCTTCTGCCGCCTGCTGAAACCATGACCGCGCCAGAACCAAATCTTCTGGAATTTCATGGCCGCCACCATACATGGCGCCAATAGAGAACATGGCATCCACATTGCCAGAATCCGCTGCTTTTCTGTACCATTGTAGGGCTTGTGGATGATCTTTTGCACCACCTGTCCCTGTAATAAGCAAGTGTCCATAGGTAAGCTGCGCTTCTGTCATGCCAGATTCAGCGGCCTTTTCTACCCACTCCCGACCTTCTTGAGGGTTACGTTCTGCACCGCGCCCCTCTAGCAGCATACGTCCGTACCAATACTGCGCATTTACAACTTTATCGGCTGCTTTACGTATCCACTTAAGAGCCTCTTCCTCATTCTTCTGAGAGCCAAGCCCTTGGGCAAGCGCAACACCAACATTAAACGCAGCCAGAAAATCATCCTGTGCCGCAGCTTTCCGATAACATTCTAAAACTTCGGCTGCTTCTGCTGTGGGAACAATACCCGCCAAGGCCAGATTGCCCAATTCAGCTGTAGCTTCCTTATCGCCCTGCTCTGCCGCAATTTTAAACCACTGCGCGGCTGCCTGCGGATCTTTCGGCACCCCCGTGCCACTCAAATAAATATTGCCTAATATACGACTAGATGCCGCATGCCCCTGATCCGATGCAAAACGATACCAAGAAATAGCTTCTGCATAATTGGGGGGCATATCGCCTCCCCGTCCGTGCATATCCCCCAAAATGGCAGCGGCTTCACCATCCCCCGCCAATGCGGCGCGCCTTAACCACGTTTCACCCCGCACAGTATCGCGCGCGACGCCTTTGCCAGAAAGCAGGGCCAAACCATATTTTGCTTGCGCACCACGAACTTTCTTTTCCGCTGCTTTTGCAAAATATTGTGTGGATTCAGGAATGTTTTGCGGAATACCTATGCCACGTTCCGCCATAACACCCATAAGATATTGAGCAGTACCCATATCGCCATCAGCAGCTTTTTTTAGCTCAACAGCAGCGGATGCGTAATCTTCCTGCGTTTTTGCTTTAGCAAGCGCTGCAAGACCAAGCCCCAGATGCCCCTGCACGCAACCACTGGCAGCAGCCTTCTGATACCAATCCAAAGCCTGTTCGGGATTACGAATTTCTGCCGGGCCAGCTGTTAAAATATACCCATACAGGGCCTGACCATCAGCATATCCGGCCTCTGCTGCACGCTGGGCCCATTCTGCCGCTTTAAAAAAGTCCGGTTCCCGCTTGGAATATTCGGCAGAATTATCAAAAATCGATTTCGGCGCATGATCTTCCACTTCCTGTGGCAGACCATGCAGATACAACGTTGCAAGAATAAAAGAAGCCTGCGCCCATCCATTCTGGGCAGCACGGCGCATCCAGCGCGCGCCTTCCACCAAATCTGGCGGCGCCCCTTTTGCCGTTAAATAACATTGACCTACTAGAAATTCGGCTTCTGGAGATCCTTCCCGTGCAAGAACAGCCAGTTGGCTGAACGCGACATTAGGTTGGTTTTCCAGTTGTGCTTTGGCCTGCTCAAGCCGCGTTTGTATATCTTTGCCCGACTTGCCAAACGTTTTCTGAAACAGTTTCCAGACCAAAGCACCAACCCTCTACAACTCAGAGTATTATATTCCACCCTTTCTAATCAGGGTTCGCGCATACCATTTGTCATCAATGGCACAAAGCTATTCAGCATATATTGCATGACAGTACGCTTACCAACACGAATATCCGCCGTAACTGGCATACCTGGCTGTGGGTGAAAGAAATTGGGTACATTATGCAATGTATATTTATCTACCCGCAGACGAACTCTGTAAAAGGACTTGGAAGTGTTATCGGGCGTAACATCTTCTGAGCTTGGCCCACTCCCGTTACCCGACACAAAAGAGTCTGCACTGATAGTTTTTACAGTTGCTTCTGCACCACCATATTGCTGGAAAGGGAAAGTCGCAAACTTCACCAAAGCCTTATCACCAAGACGCACAAAACCTGCATCTTCTCCGGACATAGCGGTTTCAATTTCCAGCCCCTTACCTACAGGCACAAGAGTCATGATTTTTTCGGCTGGCGTGACAACAGATCCGACTGAAACTTTGGCAATATTAAGCACAACAGCATCTTCATCCGCTTTAAGCCCTACCATACTGTTATGTAAAACAGCTTTTTGATAAGAGCCTTTGGCTTCGGACAGCTTATGCTGTGCGGAAATCAGATCCTTATAAATCTCTGCTTTCCACGTTTGAATGTAACCTTCTTTTTCAGATATAGCAGCCGCCAGCTTGTTCCGTGTTGAAGATGCCTGCTGCTGGGCCGAAATCTGTGAGCGCTCAACTTCCATCAAATCGTTCTGAGCACTTAAAGTGGAAAGTCGGCTCCCTACCTGATCCTTCTGCAACTGCATACGCATTGTATGCACATCCCCAGCTACCTTTGCGCGGGCGGCATACATGGCAGCATTTGCAACGTACCCCTGTAAATCACTTTGCAAACTGGCAATCTGCCTGTTGTAGTTTTCAACTTTGGCATCAAATTCTGCCATCCGTCGCAAATAGGCTTCGCCCTGCGGCAAGGTTGCAGCATTGTTTAGGTCGGGTTTGTAAGTCTGGCCGTTAGCTTCTGCTGTAAGACGATCCACCTCGGCTTGATACTGATCCATCTGAGTTTTCAGATTTTCACTATCTGCGCCAGTTTGCGTGGGGTCTAGATGCGCAAGAATATCACCTTTATGGACAAAATCCCCTTCCCTCACATCAATAGACCGCACAATTGATGTATCCAAAGGCTGTATTACCAATGAAGCTTCACTGGAAACCAATCGCCCTTGAGTAGAAACAACACGATCCAGCGGAAACACTGTAAGCCCGATTAAGGAAAACAGCATCAATCCGCCAATAATCCAAATCATATACTGAGCGGTGGGCGTAGGTGGCATATTGACCAGCGCCGCAGTTGGAGAATGAAACTCCAACAATGCAACGGGCATATCACCTGGTGCATACGGATCATCCGCCTGCTTAAGGAAATCATCCGAAGAGGGCACTACCTCTTGCTGCTGGTTATTGCCTGAAGAACCTTGTGGCACAATATGTGCATCCTGTTCGCTCATGGGATTATTCTCCTTCCGCGATCAAAGATGCATCTCCAGATTGGGCACGAGATTCCGTATGCCGGTTCTGCTGCATCCAAAGTGTCCGATAAATATCACACCGTTCAAGCAGAACGTCATGTGGCGCAATATCAACCACTGCGCCCTGATCCATCACGCAGATCTGATCACAATTCACCAAAGAAGACAGTCGGTGAGAAACAATCACCATGGTACGGCCTTTACCAATCCGTTCCAGGTTGGCGTTAACCAAAGCTTCACTTTCTGGATCCAAAGCGGACGTTGCTTCATCCAAAATCATCAGCTTAGGATCAGTAATAACAGCACGCGCAATGGCTAGGCGCTGACGTTGCCCACCAGAAATGTTGGTTGAACCTTCCTCAATAAAGGTTTCGTAACCTGCTGGCATACGTTCAATAAATTCTTCAGCACCTGCCATTCTGGCAGCGTGAACGACATCATCTATCGTAAACCCTGGGCGGCCAGCGGTAATGTTATCACGAATAGTGCCGCGGAACAGAAAGTTATCCTGCAACACAACCCCGAACGAACGGCGCAAATGGGTTAGATTGATTTCACGCAGATCAACACCATCCAGCTTGAGGTAGCCTGTATAAGAACGGCTAACACCTTGCAGCAGACGTGTAATGGTGGATTTACCTGAGCCGCTTCGGCCAACAAGCCCAAGCATGGTACCTGCGGGAACTGAGAAGTTTACATCCTTCAAAGCCAGCCGCGTAGAACCCGGATAAGAAAAATTCACATCTTCAAAGGAAAGCGCCCCTTGAATACGTGGACGCATACCCGTTGTAAGAGCCTGTGTTTCTGTAGGCTGGTTCAACACCGAAGCAGCTTCCCCCAAGGATGCCATAACTTCATTGAAGTCATCCATAAGCCTTGCCAGTCCAACCAACGGAGAAGCCACACGGCCACCCAGCATCATGAACGCAATCAAGCCGCCCACGCCCACTGTGCCGGGGCTAACAAGAGCCAGATAGGCACCCACAAGAATGATACCGCGACTGATAAACAGATCTAGCGGCATAACCAATGTCTGAGGCCAGTTTGAAAAACGCCCCACGGCAAGCTTCCAGCGGATAACGTTTGCCGTAGCATCATCCCACGTCTGTTTGCGGATCGGCTCCAAGGCCAGTGTTTTCAGCGTACGAATACCGGCCACGCTTTCATACAAAATAGCGCTTCGTTCCCGGTCTGCAGCCAACTGATTTCCCATCAGCTTGGCCAGCGGCCCCATAGCCACCACCACAATCAAACCAATAAGGCCAGCACATGCCACAGTCATCCATGCCAACGTCGAACTGAGGATGAACAGGAAAGGCAAAATAACAACCAGTGTGAACAAATCCAGAAAGGTCGACATCAGCCGACCTGTCAGAAAATCTCGCACTTTATAAATGGCCATTACACGCCCAAGCACGTTACCCGCCTGTTGCCGTTCAAAATACTCCAACGGCAAGGATACAAGGCGATTAAACAGATGCAGCGAAATACGAGAATCGATACGTGTTGTGAGCACCAGGGACAGCTCACGTCGGGCGTAACTGATTAAAACTTCATAAATCGAAAATATAAAAAGCAACCCAGAAATCGACACGAGTGTCGACATCGAGTGGTAGCCCACAACCTTATCCACCACCTGCATAACAATAAGCGGGGGGAAAATTTGCAGCAAACTCAATGTCATGGATGCAATGCATATATCACGCAAGGAGCGCTTTTCACGCAGCACCATCTTGGCCAGCCAGCCCAGACTGACTGGTGCCTCGGCTTCTGATTCCCCTTTGCGCTGCTTAATAAGCAGAATATCGCCCGTCCAGATTTGGGATAGGCGCAGTTCATCCACCGGCACGGCGGCTACGGCGGCCCCTTTAAGCGGGTCTTGCAGCCAGACAACACCGCGCTCTGGTGTTGCGTTGGTCATCAACGCGGCCGAACCATCACGGAACATCAGAACGATTGGCGGCGAGTTCACCATCTTAACAAGATAACGCCACTTTATCCGTATTGCCTTTGCAACAGCACCCTGATCTTCCAACCAGCGCACCAACGTTGCAGGAGATGGCGTACTTTCCCCCGGTTCTGCCGCAAAATCACGGATATCCAGCTCCAGACCGTGATACTTGGCAGCTGCAATAACAGCTTTCAGCCTGATAACCGGTGCAGAAACAGGAGCCCCTTGGCCGCGCTCTGTATTTGAAGAAGAACCGGCCTGTTCCGGCACATGATCAGTCTGGTCCACGCACAACCCTTTTGGTTAAACCAACTCAACAAACAGCAATACCGTACAAATATAGCAGAGACTTGTTCGCCCGGCACATGCGCCGTTATGACAGGAGAAGACACACTCTCCAAGTTTTTCTATGTGGTTTATCACAAAATCCATAAAGAAAACGAAGCAGTAACTAAAGTTAGAAACCATTTTAAGCAGGAAATTGATAAAAAGAATTTAAAAACCCTTCTTTTCGCAACCGGTTGCGCACTTTTTGTGCTTCATTTTCGCAACATATAACCCATACTGAACGATACGGCTCGCAGCGCCCCAGAACACTTTGTTGGGCCTGCGCCAACAAAAAAGCCGATAGGCTTCCTTGCCCCACACAACAGACGCATTGGGCAGAATGGCGCCCAAATTCTGGCCCCAGCACTCCGCTCCAGCGCCAGACATGCTGCCATTTTGCCTTCTGTTCTTCTGTTACTTCTGTATTAACAAGTAAAAGCGCATCTTTGTGCCCGTATGCTGCATCATCTGGCACTGATGTACAAACATGCAGCATTATCCGGCCATCCTTGGGCTTGGCGCTCTGCTTCATAAGGCTAGTGGACATACGGGCTGCTCTCTGAAATAACGTGAAACCCTGTGCTTTGCGGTGTTGGGAAAGCACTCTTCCCTTTCCTTTTATATTTTATGGTCGCCATGTCTTCTCGTCTGCCTCTTCTTGATGCCCTCCGTGATCAGGTTCTGCTTTGTGATGGAGGCATGGGCTCACGTATCCAGATGCTGGATCTGGATGTCCAGCGTGATTACTGGGGGCAGGAAAACTGCACCGAAATTCTCACGCTCTCACGCCCGGAACTTATCCGTGAAATCCATCGCGGTTATTTTGAAGCTGGCGCAGATATGGTGGAAACCAACACGTTTGGTGGCTCCCCCATCACATTGGGCGAATTTGGTCTGACAGACAGAACGCGGGAGATCAACAAAAACTCCGCCCTATTGGCACGCGAAGCCGCAGAAAGCTTTGCCGATGGGCGCGCCCGCTATGTTCTGGGTTCCATGGGGCCTGGCACCAAGCTACCCTCTCTGGGCAATATTGATTATGATAGTTTGGAAGCTGCTCTGGCAGAGCAAGCACGCGGCCTGATTGAAGGCGGCGTAGATGCCATCCTGATTGAAACCTGCCAAGACACACTCCAGATCAAGGCCGCCGTAAACGGTGTGAAAATTGCCCGGGCAGAACTTGGTGCTTCCACACCTATTTTTGTGCAGGTTACCGTAGAAACCACAGGCACCCTTCTGGTAGGGCCAGATATTGCTGCGGCAGCCACAGTCATTCACAGCCTTGATGTAGATCTGATGGGCCTGAACTGCGCGACAGGCCCGCAGGAAATGGCCGAACATGTAAAATGGCTGTCTGAAAACTGGCCGCGGCTAATTTCCGTGCAGCCCAATGCGGGCCTGCCTGAGCTTGTAAACGGCCAGACCCATTACCCCCTAAGCCCCGCAGAAATGGCCACATGGGTTGAGCGCTTTATTACAGAAGATGGCCTAAATCTGATTGGCGGCTGCTGTGGCACTTCCACACCGCATACAGAAGCCCTGGATGCCATGTTGCGCCGCCGTGCAGAAGGAACAGGCCGCCTGCGCCCTGCCCCTGTGCCGCGCACATCCGTATGGGTGCCTTCTGTTGCCAGCCTTTATTCTCAGGTGCCCCTCCGGCAGGAAAACGCCTATTTCTCCATTGGAGAACGCTGCAATGCCAACGGCTCCAAGAAATGGCGCGAACTTCAGGAAGCGCATGACTGGGATGGCTGCGTAACTGTTGGACGCGAACAGATACGAGAAGGCTCTAATGCGCTGGATATCTGCACGGCCTTTGTAGGCCGTAACGAACGTGCAGAAATGGATGAAGTGATCAAACGCTTCACCTCATCCGTAAACGCACCATTGGTGATTGATTCCACCGAAACACCGGTTATTGAAGCCGCTCTCAAGCTGCATGGTGGCAAGCCCATCATCAACTCCATCAACTTTGAAGATGGTGAAGGCCCTGCTTCAGACCGCATGACACTGGCCCGTAAGTTTGGTGCCGCTGTTGTTGCCCTGACCATTGATGAAGAAGGCATGGCCCGCAAGCCAGAAGACAAGCTGCGCATTGCCAGCCGCCTTGTGGAATTTGCCTGCGAAAAATACGGTCTGCCACAGTCTGATCTGATGATAGACCCCCTCACCTTTACCATCGCCACCGGTGCGGAAGATGACCGCAAACTGGGGCAATGGACGCTTGAGGGCATTAAAATGATTCGGGATGCCTTCCCGGATATTCAGATCGTACTGGGCCTCTCTAATATTTCCTTCGGGCTGAACCCAGCTGCGCGTGCCGTGCTGAACTCGGTCTATCTGGACCACGCCGTCAAAGCAGGCATGACAGCCGCTATTGTGCACGTTTCCAAAATCCGTCCTCTGCACCTGATTGCCCCCGAAGAGGTAAAGGTTGCGGAAGATCTGATTTTTGACCGCCGCACAGAAGATTATGACCCACTGCAAACACTTCTGGCCATGTTTGCAGACCGTAAGGCAGCGGATGCGGTGAAGCGCAAACGGGCTGAAACGGCAGAAGAACGCCTGAAAGACCGTATTGTTGATGGGGACCGAAAAGGGCTGGAAGCAGACCTTGAAGAAGCCATGCAGAACATGGCCCCACTGGACATCATCAACACCGTTCTGCTGGATGGCATGAAGGTGGTTGGAGAACTGTTTGGTGCAGGCAAAATGCAGCTACCATTCGTGCTGCAATCTGCCGAAACCATGAAAGCCGCCGTTGCCTATCTGGAACCGCATATGGAGCGGATAGATGGCCAGCAACGTGGCACAATCGTGCTGGCTACAGTAAAAGGTGATGTGCACGATATCGGCAAAAACCTTGTAGATATCATTCTCACCAACAATGGGTACCGTGTTGTCAATCTGGGCATCAAAGTGCCTGTGCAGGACATGATCGAAGCCGCACGCAAGGAAAAGGCCGATGCCATTGGCATGTCTGGCCTGTTGGTGAAGTCCACCGTTATCATGCGTGAAAATCTGGAAGAAATTTCCCGCGCTGGGCTGGATACACCCGTTCTGCTGGGTGGCGCCGCCCTTACCCGCAACTATGTGGAAGAAGATTGTGTTGCCGCCTATGCGCCTACAGGCAGGGTGGCTTATGCGCGTGATGCTTTTGATGGCCTGACCCTTATGGATCAGGTTAGCCAGAAAAAATTTGATGATTATCTGGCCGCCATCCAGAAACGGCGTGAAGGCAAAGCCACCCGCACCAATGCCCGCATGCCAGAAACAGCAGAAACACGCGGTTTTGGCCCTGTTGATGTTGCTGCAGCCCGCGCACGGCGCGAACGCCTGACTGCAGATGAAGCGCCCATGGTTCCGCCATTCTGGGGTTCCCGCGTTCTGGAAGCTACACCGGAAGCCGTTCTACCGTTCCTGAACGAACGCGCCCTTTACCAGTTCCAGTGGGGCTTCCGTAAACAAGGCCGCTCCTTGGATGACTTCTTGATCTGGGCTCGGCAGGAATTACGCCCGATCCTGCGCCGCATGCTGGACCTGACAGCCAAAGAAAATATTCTCAAACCGCAGGCCATTTATGGCTACTGGAAAGCCGCCGGCGATGGCAACGATCTGGTGCTGTTTGAAGAAGACGGCACAACCGAAGCCTGCCGTTTCACCCTGCCACGGCAGCCAAAAGCGGATGGCGAATGTATTGCTGACTTTGTGCGCGATATATCAGACCCAGAACGTGATGTTATCGGCCTACAGGTTGTAACAGTCGGCCAGAAAGCATCCGACATCGCCCGCGATTGGTTTGAGGAAAACCGCTATCAGGATTACCTGTACCTGCACGGTCTTTCCGTTGAAATGGCAGAAGCCATGGCCGAATACACCCACAAACGTATCCGGGCCGAACTTGGCTTTGCTGGGGAAGATGCCCGCGATATGGAAAAGCTGCTTCAGCAGGGATATCGCGGATCTCGCTATTCCTTTGGGTATCCGGCCTGCCCGCGCCTGGAAGACCAGCACCCCATTCTGGCCCTGCTGGATGCCGAACGCATTGGGGTTTCCCTAACAGATGGAGATCAACTCCATCCGGAACAGTCCACCTCCGCTCTTGTTATTCTCAACAAGCACGCAAAATACTTCACAATCTAACACCATTGACCAAGGGTGAAGATGCAGCGCATCATTCACCTTATGGTTACCTCACCCCCACCTGCCTCTCCTCCAGCCAGCGTTGCTCTCAAGCGGCTCTGCCGGCAGGTTGGGCTGCATGCTACAAACTGTACTGCCGCGTTTATAGATAACCGGCAGCAGGATGTTGTGCATGAAAGTGCCTTGTTCCTGCAAACCCTACACAAATTGTGGGAAAGCCAAGACGTTGATGCGGCTGAAGTATGGACAGAACTGCTGCGTAGGCTGGAAGTGGCAGAATTGCTGATGAAGCTGAACCAACCCCCGCACAGAAAAAAACGAAACGGCAAGATCATGCGCCCTTGGCGCGTCACCACCAGCAAGCTGCCATAAAATACAGAAGCGCATGACAGGTCGCTCATTCATTGGCATAAAGCGTCCCTCATGGCTGCCATAGATGCCCTCTCTCTGCTGATTATTGGCCTGTCTGCCCTGCATGGCGCATGGCGGGGGTTTACGCGGCATGCGTTGGGCTTTGTCAGTTGGGGCATTGCCATTGTGCTGGCCCTGCGCTTTCACGCAGTTTTTCTGCCCTATGTGCAGCGCTTTATTACCTCTTCTGCTGGCGCACAGATAGGCGCCTTTATTCTGCTGCTGCTGGGCGTACTGTGCGCTGGCTATATGCTTTCTGCAGCTATTGTCCGAATCGTGAAAGCAACGCCATTGGATGCGCTGGATCGGCTTCTCGGGCTGCTTTTTGGTATTGTGCGTGGGATGTTTTTGGTGGTCGTGCTCTTCATGGCCGCACAATGGCTTCTGCAACCCCAAGACATGGCCGCCCTGACAGAAGATAGCCGACTGACCCCTTACATCCGGCTCGGCGCATCCCATATCCAGCCATATCTACCGGATTTAAGCGCAAAAGGGGTTGCGCGGAATCCTTCTACAGGTCATGACGCCACCTTGTGATCCCATACGGCCAGTTTCTGACCTTCTGCGGAGGCCCTGCACGCTTATGCTCGCCCATCCCACGCCGTCTGCTTCCTTGCCTGATCCACTGACACTGGATGATGATCATCCACACGAAGAATGTGCTGTCTTTGGTATCTGGAACGCTAAGGATGCCGCTCCCCTTACCACTCTGGGTTTGCACGCCCTTCAACACCGCGGGCAAGAAGCCGCCGGTATTGTGTGTTTTGACCCGCAGGAACGTCGCTTCCACTCTCACCGGGGCCTTGGCCTTGTCAGTGATGTGTTTGCAGATTCCCGCGTTATGGCCACGCTTAAAGGCACACGCGCCATTGGCCATAACCGCTACGCCACAACAGGCGCCACGCTGCTCCGCAACGTGCAGCCTTTGTTTGCTGAATTTGCGTTTGGCGGGTTGGCCGTTGCCCATAACGGCAACCTCACTAATGCAGACACCCTGCGCAGCGAACTTATCCGCCGTGGTTGCCTGTTTCAGTCCACCACAGATTCGGAAGTTTTCATCCATCTGATTGCCATCTCTCTGTATGCAACAGTGGAAGACCGACTGATTGATGCGCTTAAACGGGTAACCGGCGCGTATTCATTGGTTGTGCTATCTGAAGAAGCGCTGATTGGCGTGCGAGACCCAATGGGTGTGCGCCCACTGGTGCTCGGCAAGCTGCCATCTGAAGATGGTAAACAACCGTCTTGGGTGCTCGCATCAGAAACCTGTGGTCTGGACATTATCGGCGCAGAATTTGTGCGTGATGTGGAACCGGGCGAACTGGTTGTGATTGATGAAAACGGTATCCGCTCTTTGCGCCCGTTTGGTGACACGCACCCACGCTTTTGCGTGTTTGAATACATCTACTTCGCCCGCCCCGATTCTGTTCTGGAAGGCTTGCCTGTTTACGAAGTGCGTAAGCAGATCGGCCACGAACTGGCGCGCGAAAGCCATGTAGATGCAGATGTTGTGGTGCCAGTGCCCGATTCAGGTGTGCCTTCTGCTATCGGCTATGCTGAAGCCAGCGGCATTCCTTTTGAACTGGGTATTATCCGTAACCATTACGTGGGCCGCACCTTTATCGAACCCACAGATCAGATCCGGCATTTGGGCGTGAAGATGAAACACTCCCCCAATTGCCCTATTCTGAGCGGCAAGCGCGTTATTCTGGTGGATGATTCCATTGTGCGCGGCACCACATCCCGCAAGATTGTGGATATGGTGCGGGCTGCGGGTGCAACAGAAGTGCATATGCGCATTTCTTCCCCACCCACACGGCATTCCTGCTTTTATGGCATTGATACGCCAGAACGCAGCAAATTGCTGGCTGCCCAGAATGATCTGAAAGCCATGGCGGAACTCATTGGCGTAGATAGCCTTGCCTTTATCTCGCTTGATGGGCTGTATCGCGCTATGGGTTATAAAGACCGTCAGTCTAGCAATGCCCGCTATTGCGATGCCTGCTTTACGGGGGAATATCCTATCCCCCTTATTGACCATGATGCGGAGTTTGGCCCAGGCACCGCCTGAAGCCAGATTCTCACCAAATAAAAAAGCGGCCAAGTTGGCCGCTTTTTTTGTAACCTTTATTCTCCACGCTTTCGCGCAAGATCACCCCTGCTGTGCTTTCTTACGCACAATAGTATGCCGCCCAGTGGATTGCCCGGAAGGAAGCTGGCGCAACTGCTGCGCAGCAACATCTGCCAATTGGCCCAGAAGCTGGCTTAACACCTGTACCATTGGCATGGTGGCACTTGCCTGTGTGCCCTGCAGTGTAAAGTTCTGCATATAATACTGCTCATCCTTACCGGGAGCACCAGCAGAAGCAGGCTGGATGGATAACGTGGCATCCAACTCCACATTACCTGATGGACCAGTTGAGAAGCGGCTGATGGACATATCCACATAGGCCTCTGGTTCTGTCGCCACTGTATCATTCTCTACAAACACGCCTGTACCCGGCAGGCGCTGTGCCAGATCACCCGCCATAACGCGGCTGATCTGCGCTGGCAGGGAATCACTCCATGCATCAGCAGAAGAGACTGTAAGCTTATAGCCACTATCTGCCGTAACAATCCGATCCCGATCCAGACCAGATGCCACGGTTGGCAAGCGCACTTCTACAAAGCGCGGGCCACCCGGCTGCGGTTGGCCAGGCGTCACCGCCAATGTGTAAAGCGAAGGGCTACCGCCAGAGCAAGCCGTTAGCGTAACGGCCATAACACCCAACCCGGCCACACCACTCAGGCGGAGCAACATACGCCGGTCAAGACGGGTGTTCATGGGCTTACAAGAAACAGTTTGCGTCATGATCTTATCGTCCTGAAAGCAGCGCAGAAGGATGGTTGGTCAGGAAGTCTGACAGGAAACGCAGGGAGCGCGCTGTCTGCCCCAACTGCACCACCATGGATTGCAGATTCCGATGGAAATCACTGTTGCCGCCATAACTGGCCAGCAAGCGGTTGGCATTTTGCAGGGTTTGATCAAGCTGCTGTGCCATTTCTGGCAGACGCTTGCTCAACGGTGCCATGCCATTGCGCAGATCCTTTGTAAGAGCCTGTAGGTTCTGCATGGAATTCCGCAACCCAACCAGAGACTGCTTTACGTCTGGGCTAACCAGTGTCTGATCTGCATGGGCCAGTAGATTATTGGCGTTTGTACCAATCTGTTCAAACGGCATCGCGGCCAAACGAGACGTAATGGTGGACAGGGAATCCATAATCCCGCCCATACCACCAGCTTGGCTTGGAATAACCAGCGTTGCGCCTTCCATGCTGGTTGTAGCGGGCGCTGGGTTCTTGATAAAGTTGAGGGAAATCATCCCCTCACCCGTCAGGAAGCTAACGCTATCTGTTGAGGCACGCAGGCCGTTCGCTACCAAAGTGCGGAACATGTCTGTCAGATTATTATTCCGTAGCTCAGCCGAAGACAGCACACGTTCAGGCTGCACTTCCATGCCAATACGTACGCGCGGATGCCCGGGGTTGGAACTTAGATCCAGCTTTACACTGGTTACATTCCCCACCTGAATCCCAAACATCGTCACCTGGCTGCCAACATCCAGACCTTTGACAGAAGACATCACATAAGTCGCAAGGGGCACGCGCTCACGGTAGCCCGCGTTATCTGCATCCTCATGCGTGTCATACAGCTTGAACACCGTATTGGCCGGAGCCTCTGATGCCGGGTGCATGCGGCTTTCTGCAACAGGTGGCAAACCAAAAGCCACGCCACCAGAAAACAAAGCCTGCAAGGATTGCAGCTGCACTTTAAGCCCACCGGCACCAAATCCAACCTTAACGCCAGACACATTCCAGAAGCGGGAATTGGTGTTCAGGTAATGGTCATAAGGTTCGCGCACAAAAATCTGGATCATCACCGGGCCGCGTCCGCCGGGTGGCATGGTGTAGCCCAGCACTTCCCCAACATCCACATCACGGAAGAAAACAGGGGCGCCCTGCCCGATAGACCCAATATTACCCGCTACCAGCGTGTAAATACGGCCCGGCTGATCAGACCGCACACCCGGAGGCGCTTCCAACCCTTCAAACGTTGTGGTGCGTTTGCCTGCGGGGTGGCCATTTTTGTTCAGGCCTGGATCAAACGCAATATACGCACCAGACATCAGGGTTTCCAAACCGGTAATGCTGGCCCCGTTGATACGCGGACGCACAACCCAGAACCGGCCGCTATCCGTAAGCATATCATTCGTACCCTTGTTCATACGGATACGCACTTTGACATGCCGCAGATCATCAGTCAGCGAAACACCTTCCACCGTACCTAGAACCACAGATTTGTTTTTCACCTGTGTCTGGCCGCTGGTCAAACCATCTGCCGTATCAAATACAACGGTAATTTCTGGCCCGTTGTCCATAAAACTGCGCCAGACCAGAAAGCCCGCAATCAGCACGGAAACAATGGGAATAATCCAGATAATGGAAAACCGAATGCGCCTTACCAGAGCATCCTGAGCACTTTCCCCTTCTGGAGGAGAGAAATGATTATGACTGTGTCCGTTCACGCCCTGTCCGGCTCCATGTTGTCCCAATATGCAGCGGCCTCAATTTTTGCCGGACAATTTTGCCCGGCATCGGCTGGGGCCGTATCGCCGTTTTTGCCCGCTGCATCCCACATCAGCCGAGGGTCAAATGCATGCACTGCAAAAATTGTCAGCACCACTACGGCGGCAAAACATACCACACCACCATTCGCACTGATGCTGGCCATACTGCTGAAGCGCACCATAGCCACCAGAATGGAGACCATGAACACGTCAATCATAGACCAGCGCCCGATAACATCTACCAGCCTGTAAAGTCTGGATCGGGCAGGCAGATTTCGCGCAGAATGGCGCTTGGTGCTGATCACCATAAACATCAGCCCGATAATTTTAAGAACGGGCACCAGCACACTGGCAAAAAGTACCAGCAGGGAAAGCGGGATCATGTTGCTCTCCCACAGCTCTATGGCCCCTTCCACAATAGTATGCCCTGTTCCCGCACCCAGCCGGATAACGGTCATAACCGGGTAAATATTGGCCGGCAGGTAAAACACCACCGCAGAAACAAGCAGTGCCACAGTGCGGGCAATGCTGTCTGGCTTGCGTTGCCGCAACACATGCCCACAGCGTGGGCAAAAACCCAGTGGAGCTGTTTGATCCAACTTTTCATCAAACACCAGCACCGCAGAGCAAGAAAGGCAGGATACCATATGGCTGGCTGGCGGGATCTGATCATCCGGCCCGATTTCCTCACAGGTCAGACGCACACGCTGATTATCCATCCGCCGCAAACTGGTATCTGTTTGCCTGCGTCGCCAAATCAGTTCCGTATCCAAAGTGGCATCTGTGGCGGACATGGTGACCATAAGCGAAGCAACCAGAAAGACCGCCGCCCCCACTTGTACGTAAGCCATATCTGACAGCTTGGTGTAGGCCACGAAAACGCCCAGAATATATACTTCCACCATCGACCACGGGCGTAAGCGTTCATACCACTTCAGAAGATGCGGCACCCAGAACGGCAGCTTGGGCTGAAGCGCACCCACCAGCACAAGCATCATCATGCTGATAACAAGCCCCGGCACAATAATGGTGGCTATTGCCACCAACACGCCAATTTCGCCCCAGCCCTCATGCAGCAATTCTATCGGGCCGGTAAGGATATCTACGGTTCTCTCCCGCCCATACAGATCCAACATCATCAAGGTGGAAAGCAGCATGGCCAGGTAGAGAGATGCCGAACTGATGCAGAAGGCCAATGGCGTTGCGATAGGAGAGGTACGATTACGCCGATCCAGCAACTGCCCACACCGGCAACACCGTGCCTGTGTTCCGGGTTTAAGCTCTGAAAGATGCTGGTAATGGCCACAACAGGGGCATTCAACAATGCCCTGCACAAGCCGAACATGCCGCTTTTCATCAACCGGAACATTCTGCCCGGGATTAAGGGCCTCCCGCACCAGGCCAAATAACTGCGACATATTCATACGGATAGTTCTTAAAACGAAAAAACCGTTCCGTCACACTCAAAACAGAATGGCACCCCTGCTTAAAGCCAGAAATGCCGTTTTGTTGTTGTTCAAAGCACCGGGTGAATTGCAATTTCTCCTTGCGTAGGCATGGGGATCATGATAGTCACCGCCCCGCAAACAAAATGTGCCCGCTTAGCTCAGTTGGTAGAGCACGTCATTCGTAATGATGGGGCCGGTGGTTCGAATCCGCCAGCGGGCATTTCCTTTTGCACTTCCCAAAATACTCAATACGCTTTTGCATTATGCTGTAGAATTGCGTTTTATATCCGCCCAATCAAACAGATTTACTGCTTTGGTGGCGTATTCAGCTTGTACAAACTTATAAGCAAATGGCGGCCGTTAGAATAATTCATCCCACCTACAGTGCCCAGACTGACGGCATCTTTCGCTTTATTCCCCAGCGCTGCCATAAATACTGAGGTATCTCGCTTATCAACAAGCGCGACCGTGCACTTTGCATCTGCCTTCATGGCTGATGCTGCATTTTCTGCGCCTGTTAGCAGCACTTTGCCCCCAAGCAAAAAGACCAGACTAGGTTCAGAAAATGATACTGAAACAACATGCGACTCTGCACATGGTTGGTGTGCCTGCACCAATGCTGTTAGGCGTGGTGCCAACCAGATGCTCTGAATCTGCGGCACAACAACTGTAAACAGCCCTACATAAAGCAGTACGGCAGCAGCCACACTGCTTAACGCTGCCTGCTGCAAACGCCCACGCGTAATGTACCATGCAGAAAGACCAACAAGCGGCAACACACCCACAGCCAAAACAATTGCTGCTGCAGATATCTGGTGTTCAAGCACCCAAACAAGCGTTGGACCGGCAACCGCCAAGGCAATGCCTACCAAAGCCCATGCAACAGCATAAATGCCTAGCAATACCCTGCCCCAAACACGAGCAGGCCAATTGCGCCATACATCCCCACCCTGAACCAGAAACGCGGCTGTAAGAATGGCAATAGCTGGATAAGTAGGCAGCACGTAATGCGGAAGCTTTGTAGCAATAGCTTCAAACACCAGCCAATGCGGCACAATCCAGCACAGCAAATAGCGCACAGTCTCTTGCTTACGCGCATGCCAAACCAAGGGCACCACGCACGCAGCAAAAAATGAGCCAGGCCAGAACGCCAGCAGGAAAACCAGCAGATGGTAACCTGGCGGCAGCCCATGCGCCTGCTGCCCGGAAGCCACTTTACCTAAAAAATTAGTGCCAACAGCATTCCGAAAAAATTCACCGTGGCTCACAACCCCAATAGCTACACACCACGGCACCAGAATAGCAGCAGACAAAAGCCAGCCCCATGCCGGACGCATTCTGCGCCACAGACCAAAATCCCGCTCCAGCATCCCCAACACCAGTGGTGTGGCAAGAGATGGGATAAGAATGACCGGCCCTTTCAACATCAGGCCGCAACCAATAGCGCCCCAATACAGCAAAGCCCGCTTTACTGGTGTGGCCGCGCCTTGCTGGCGATCTCGCAAAGCACCTGTTAGCGCCCATTGGGCCAGCAGCACCGTAAACAGCAAGCAGGAATCGATCGTAGCCATCCGGCTTTCTGCTGCCACCAGAACAGAAGCCATAAACAGCAAGCCCGCACCAAGTCCGGCCGATGCCCCAAACAGCATGGAGCCAATAAGCGCCGTTAGAACAACAGCACCAGACATGGCCAAAAGCGAGGGAATGCGATACGGCCAAACAACCCGCTGATGCTGCATGCCTGTAAGAGAAACAGCAGCAGCCTCCAGCCAGTAAATACCAGCGGGCTGTAAATAACGTGGTTTGTCCTGAAAGCGCACATCTACAAAGTTGTGCGATTCTAGCATCTGCGCCGTGGCTTCCATGTATCGGGGTTCATCCCGATCGAATGGTGGCGTAACGGCCCGCCCTGGCAAAAACAGCAAAAAAGCAGCAAGGCCTAACAGCAGCAGGGCTTTAATAGAAAGTGGTTGGTGACCGTTTTTCTGCTTCAGCATTCACGAATCGATTTTGGAAGATGTGTGCGATTCCGTAACCACATCACGCCCAGCAGATCCCGCACCCCAACTACAGCGCGATTGAAATTGGTATATTTAGACTGCCCATGCAAACGCGGCCTGTGTGTAACAGGGTGGCACACCAACGGCACACCGTAAGATGCAAACAATGCCGGAAGAAAACGATGCAAACCTTCAAACTGCGGCAAGCGCAGAAAGTCTGCTCGCTGAAAAATTTTGATCGGCGCACCTGTATCCGGGCATTGATCATTTAGTAATTTTTGCCGTAGCCCGTTAGCGAAACGTGTTGCAAAGCGGCGAGACCACCCATCTTTACGGCGCGTGCGCACCCCTACAACAAGCGGTGGCCTACCCTTGGTAGCCTGTGCCTGCGCAAGGGAAACCAAATTACCAAGTTCACGCGGGTCATCCTGGCCATCGCCATCAATTGTGGCAATCCAAGCCCCTCGGGCTGCTGTAATGCCTGTACGTAACGCGGCAGACTTACCGCAACGCCGATCATGAGAAAGAATGCGCAAGCTCGGCAAACACTCATCCCGCAAGCGTTGCAAAACTTCTACGGTTTGATCTTGGCTGCCGTCATCCACAAAAACAACTTCGGCTGCAGGCAATTGCTGCATGGCCTCGGCTAATTCTCGGCAAACCTGTGGCAGGTTATCCTGTTCATCCAAAACAGCAATAACGATGCTCAGTTCATACTGAGCATCGTTATGCTGTGACGGTGCGGCTGAAACCAGACCTGTCACGTATTCACCATTCAGCTGATAATGTTTCAGGCTGCCTTGCGCGCAAGAGCGGCAGGCAAACCAGCCAGCGCCTGATCAACAAGCCCTGCGGCTTTCTGTTCATCAAGCGTCTGAGGAATAACACCGTTGGCGGCCTGTACAGCCACATCAATTGCAAGCTGGCGCACTTCTTTAACAGCAGCACGTTCTACAGCAGCAATACGATCACGTGCCATTTGTTCATGGCGCTGCACAGCGGCTTCTGCCTCTGCACGTGCTTTCTGGGCCATTTCGGCAGCCTGCTGATGAGCCTGCTCCACATAAGATTTGGCTTCTGCCAGTGCCTGCTCACGATCACGCGTGGCATCTTCTAGCATCTGCTCTGCTTCTCTTCTCAAGCGGGCAGCTTCATCCAGTTCTTCACGGATACGGTTGGCGCGGCTATCCAGAATGGTGGCGATAGGCCCCCAAATCTTTTTACCAACCAGCACAAAGAACAGAACAAACGAAACAGCGACCCAGAAACCCGCTTCGTGAAAAATGCCAGACATGACGAAAATTCCCCCGGAGCTGGTCAGATAGTGCTGTGCGCCGAAGCGCTTTCAACCTTCTGGGCAACAAGCTGAGCATCAGGCACAATACCCGTCAGACGCTGAACCAGAGCCTGCGTGGTATCACCCGCAATTTCTTTAAGCGCGCTTAATGCACGCGTTTTTTCCTCAGCCACGCGTTTTTCGGCATCAGCAATTTCTGCTGTGACCCGCGCGTTGATTTCCTGCATCTGCTGTTCGGCTGCTTTATGTTCTTCTGCCAGAACCTGATCAAGATGCGCCTGAGCTTCTGCCATGGCATCTTTACGGGCCTGCTGAAGTTCAGCAACAGCTTTATCGGCGTCCTGCTTGGCCGCACGTGCAATTTCCAGATCCCCGGAAATACGCTTGCTACGGTCTTCCAGCACCCGGGTAATACCGGGCAGCATGGCTTTGCTGAGCACCATATAAAAGACGAAGAAAATTACCGCGCCCCACATAACCTGACCGGTTACAAGGGGGTTGGCAAAATCTAGCTGAGGCATTCCCGTGGCGTATGCACCAGGCGCGGAAACGGCCAGAAGAGACACACCGGAAACCGTTGCGAACAGGCCGGCACGAAGCATCTTCTTAATCACACCCACAGGAATGTTCTCCTCTTTCCTGAAAGCTTTCTCAGACGAACAGGATCAGGAACGCGATCAGCAGCGCGAACAGAGCGATAGCTTCTGTCAGAGCAAAGCCGAGCATACCCAGACCGAACACATGCGGACGGGAAGCCGGGTTGCGCGCAATGCTGCTTACCAGCGTGGAGAAGATGTTGCCGAGGCCGATACCAACGCCGGCAAGGGCGATCACGGCGATACCTGCACCGATTTCCCGGGCTGCAGCGATGTCCATATCAGTCACTTCCTTGTTTCAAGTACAGTTCAAACGAAACGGGCAAAGCAGCTCCTCAGTGAGCCACGGCCTCCCGCAGGTAGATGCACGTTAGAATGGCAAACACATAGGCCTGCAACACACCAACAAGCAACTCAAGAGCCATCAGTGCCACGTTAATGGCAATCGGCCCAACCGCAAACACGTCACCCACCACACCAAAACCGGCGAGCATGACAACAAAGCTTGCGAAAATATCGAACATGACATGCCCGGCAACCATGTTGGCGAACAGTCGGATGGAGAGGCTGACAGGACGCGAAAGAAAAGAAAGAATTTCAATCGGGATCAGCAGCGGAGCCAGGAATGGGCTAGCGCCTTCCGGCATAAAGTGCGCAAAGAAACGCAGCCCCTGCACCTTAAGGGAGACAATAACCGTAAGCACAAACACCATCATGGCCAGTGCAAAGGTTACAGCAATATGGCTGGTAAACGTAAAGGAAAACGGCAGCAGACCAATATAGTTACCGGCCAGAATAAAGAAGAACAGCGTGAAGATGAACGGGAAGAAAGCCGTGCCTTCTGGCCCGATCGTATCAACCGCCATGTTATGAATAAATTCGTAACAAACTTCTGCCGCAGCCTGCAAACGACCGGGAACCACCGCAGCTGGGCGCATACCAAAATACAGGAATGCCAGAACCAGACACACTGCCACAATCATGTACAGGGGGGATTGGCTGAAACGCAATGCTTCACCCAGCCCACCAAGAACGGGATGAAGCTCAAACTGTTCAAGTACGTTGATGCTGGAACCGCCCGCCACAACCGCTCTCCTAAAACCCTTTACCGCATCCGAATCGTATCCGGATTACAGCTTCTTACTTGCCGTCTATCGACTTGACCAGCCGCCAAACATTCAGCACGCCAGCACCTCCGCCCATCAGTGCGAAAATAATGAGAAAAACTGCCCGGGTTTTCAGCCAGTGATCCAGCTCCCACCCAATGGCAACGCCCACTATCAGTGCTGAAAGCATTTCTGCCCCAGCTCTTAGCGCCAACCCAGGAAGAGATTGCTCTACAGCATCTTCTTTCTCGGCTGAATCTTCCTTTTTTTCCAGGCCGGAGCGGCGTTCTGCCGCCTTTAGCCGAGCATCAAAGGAATCGTTACCGTTCTTACTCATTCTTCGCCCCTTCAGAGGGGTGCAGGCGCTTGCTAACGGGGCTGTCATATCCTGTCAAGAAACCATGATGGGTAGATGCATCAAAATCTGTCTTTTCCATCATAATTCCCCACAAAAAATCAGACTGTGTCCGTCACACCCACTAAACCGCGCGCATAATCCACAGCGGAGAAAGGCCGCAGATCTTCTGCCTGTTCACCCACACCCACAGCATGCACAGGCAGCCCAAACTGATCAGCCAGCGCCACCACAATGCCCCCACGGGCAGAACCATCCAATTTTGTCACCACCAAACCGGTCACATTCACAAGTTCGCGAAACACCCGCACCTGCTCCACGGCATTTTGGCCAGTTGTGGCATCTAGCACCAACAACACGGAATGTGGCGCCGTTTCATCGAACTTACGCATGACGCGAATAATCTTGGCAAGTTCTTCCATCAACGCACTTTTATTGTGCAGACGGCCAGCCGTATCTACAAACAGCAGATCAGCCCCTTCCGCCTTACCGCGCTTAAGTGCCTCAAAGGCCAGACCAGCCGCATCTGCACCGGGAGGACCAGCAATAACCGGGCAACCCGTTCTTTCCCCCCAGATCTGCAACTGCTCTACAGCAGCGGCGCGGAAGGTATCACCCGCCACCATCATCACCTTCTTACCTTCTTCGGTAAAAAAGCGGGCCATTTTGCCAATGGTGGTGGTTTTACCTACGCCATTTACACCCACCACCAGCACAACATGGGGTTTGTGTTCAGGATCAGGTTCAAAAGGCTTCGCAACGGGCTCAAGAATCGCGGCAATTTCGTCTGCCAAAGTTGTCCGGATTTCCTCATCCGTCACTTCGGTTCCGAAACGGGAGGAACGGAAGGATTCGATAATACGCTCTGCAACAGCCGGGCCCATATCTGCTGTAATCAGCAGATCTTCCAGCTCTTCCAGCGCTTCGTCATCCAGCTTGCGCTTGGTGAAAATGCCCGTAATCCCCCCACCCAGCTTTTGGGTGGAACGTGACAATCCCTGTTTGAGACGAGAGAAAAAACCAAGCGCCATCTCAGATCCTTTCCACCACCAGCCCGGCCTTATCGGCCATTGTGGGCTGAAGGGTTATAATTTCCCCCACTTCGGCTTCACCCTGCGCAAGCCGCACCGGCGCAAACTGTTCACTATGGCCGGTTATGGGGGTTTCCATCAGCACACGTAGGGGCTGACCTATAAGACTTTCATAATACCGAGCGGCAGAAACCGCCCCCACCTCCCGCAACTGCGCAGCACGTGCCTTACGCTCGGGCACAGGCACCGCACGCATACGCGCAGCAGGCGTTCCTGGGCGCTCACTATACGGAAAGACATGCAGATACGGCAGCGCCTGCTGGGCAAGAAAATTGCGTGTTTCTTCAAACAGCGATTCGTCTTCTGTTGGAAAGCCCGCAATAATATCGGCACCAATTCCAATATCTGGCCGCAAGCCCCGGGCACGTTCCACCACCCGCGCCGCATCGGCCACCAAATGCCGCCTCTTCATACGTTTGAGAATAAGGTCTGACCCAGCCTGCAAGGAAAGATGCAGATACGGCATAAAACGCGGCTCTTCTGCCAGAAGCTGCCAAATATCCTCGTCAATCTCTACCGGATCGACCGAAGACAGACGCATCCGCTCCAACTCTGGCACCAAACGCAACACGCGGCGGCAAAGCTGACCAAGCACCGGTTTGCCGGGCAGATCTTCCCCCCAGGATGTCATATCTACCCCGGTGAGCACGACTTCCCGATATCCAGACTGCACCAAAGCACGCACCTGCTCCACCACCGCACCCACGGGTACAGACCGGGAAGGCCCACGCCCAAACGGAATGATGCAAAACGTGCACCGATGATTGCACCCTTGCTGAACCTGCACAAAGGCCCGTGTGCGGCCTGCAAATTCAGTAACCAGATGCGCAGCGGTTTCCTTGGCGGCCATGATATCGGATACAGCAAGCGGCTGAGACAAAGCAGAAGCAGACCAACTTTCGGCCTTTAGCTTTTCCTCATTCCCCAACACACGGGCTACGCCGGGCAGATCACTCCAGCTTTCGGGGTTAATCTGGGCAGCACACCCGGTAACCACAATACGGGCATCCGGGTTTTCACGATGCGCCCGACGAATAGCCTGCCGCGCCTGCCGCTCTGCTTCTCCCGTAACGGCACAGGTGTTCACGATAATTACATTATCCAGTGAAGCTGCGTGATTACGCATCACTTCACTTTCCCATGTATTCAAACGGCAGCCAAATGTGAGAATTTCCGGCTTGCTCATTCCGGGTACACGGCCAGATCAACCGTCCCTTCAAAAGCTGTTGTTGCAGAGCCTGTCATGAGCACATGATTGTTAGGTGCCCATTCAATCTGCAAAATACCACCATCCAGCTCGACTTCACACACACGTTCTATCAAGCCGCGCCGCGCCGCATTCACCACCGCGGCACATGCGCCAGAACCACAGGCCTCCGTCACACCAGCTCCACGTTCATGCACCTTAAGCCGCATACGTGCAGGCCCATCAATACGCGCAAACCCAATATTGGCTCGTTCAGGAAAAAGCGGATCATGTTCCAGCGCCTGCCCTTGGGAGAGACGCGCAAAATCTTCCACAAAAAACGTTGCGTGCGGGTTCCCCATAGATGCAGCCGCAGGATCACCCGCCAATGGCAGATGCAACGTATCCATTTCCGCAACCAAAGGCACATCCTGCCAGTTCAGGCGGGGTTCACCCATATCTACCGTAATCAGGCCGTTTTCTTCTATCCGTGCGGGCAAACGCCCAGCGCGCGTTTGCAGCACAGGCGTTCTGTTACCCGTTTCACGCCAGATCAGATCAGCCACACAGCGTGACGCATTTCCGCACGCGCCTGCCTCTGATCCATCGGGATTAAAAAAGCGCACAAAAACGTCTGCCCCTTCCGCACAGGCCGGACGCAACGTTACCAACTGGTCACACCCAATACCACGGCGCCTATGCGCCAAGGCAGCAATACGGGCTGGCGTAAGGGACAAATGCCCACCACGCTCGTCCAGAATGATGAAATCATTCCCCAGACCATGCATTTTACGGAAAGATGTCAGCATGCTGTGGCTTATACGCCACTTTAAGCGCCGATGCCATGAGAGAAAGCAGCCAACAGGCCCGGAAATCAGTCTTTTCCGCGCCCTGCTGGCATAATTGTAACGTGCTTACACAAAGCGCCCCGGAGCGCCGCGCTGCAATACTTCAATTTTATAACCATCCGGGTCTGTCAGAAAGAAGAACTGCCCAACCACCTGGCCTTTGTTTTCCAGCGTTTTAACCGGTGTAACCGGGTGCCCGGCAGCTTCCATACGCGCATGTTCACGCTGCACATCTGCAACAGACACGGCAAGATGGCCGTAACCCTCGCCTAAATTATAAGGCTCTGTCCGCCCGTGGTTAATTGTAAGTTCAAGCTCAAATGTCTGCTCATCATTTGCCAGATATACCAATGTAAAACTCTCAAATTCAAACCGGCCCACAGGTTTAATGCCTAGCGTATCTGCATAAAAATGTGTGGATCGTGCCTCATCCAACACCCGCAACATGCTGTGGATCATCTTGGCCATAAAAATATTCCTTTACCAAACAGAGCATAATAAAAACCGAAGCCTGTGCTTAACGCACATCTTTTTTCCCTGAAATTATTTTTTAAGGAGAGGGCTCTTTACGGCAAGCCAAGGAAAATGGTTCACATTCATATAAGAACCACTTCAACAATATTTGAAAAGCGAATGCGCATCTTCCGCCAGTTTTCCTGCCGCATGGCACATCATATTAAAACAGGCCTATGCATGGGCACTGTGCTGGCTTCTGGCGGAATGGCCATGAATTACGCTTTTCCGGCTTATGCCGCGGCAGATGATGCGGCCTCTCTTGATGCGTTAGAACAGCAAATTTCGCGCATTCAAGCCGAGCAGCACGAATTGCAAAAAGCGTTGGTAAGCGTGCAAAAGCAGATCGCCCAGCGGCGCGGCACAGCACATGCCAGCAATGGCAATTCCTCTACGGGCAGAGCTGTTTCTGGCAGCCACCACGCAGTTGCCAACTCAGGTTCAGGTTCTGGTGTTACCGTTGCCATGCAGGATGGTACAATTGCCAGCACAGCCTCCACTGATCCGGGCATTAGTGCGCCAGCCTCAACGCGTTCTAGCGGCTCCTTGCGCCATGCTATAGGCCCAGATGCACAACCTGTGTTTTCTGGCAAAAATGATACCCCGGAAGTGGAATCTGTTGTCGGGCATCGCGCAGAAGACATGATTGCCCGTATTGCAGACAACCAGGTTGGCGCGCATCAGCGTGAAACTGCTGGCGCACAGGCTGCTGGCGCGCTGGGTGACCACGGGGTGTTCCACCTTGGGCCGCTTACCCTGATTTTGGGTGGTTTTCTGGATGCAGCAGCGGTGGAATCAAACCGCCACACCTCCACTGGCACCTTCAACTATTGGGCGGACATGCCTTACAAAGGGGATGCCCGTTACCATACCGACAACTTTGAAGGCAGCGCACGTTACAGCCGCATTTCCCTTATGGCCCGCGGCAACGTAGATAAAAACTCCACCATTTCCGGCTTTTACGAAATGGACTTTGGGGCTGGCGCTTCCACAACAGATCCGTACGAAAGTAACAGTTACACTTTCCGTATGCGCCAGCTTTATATGGCCTACGACAACAGTGCTCTGAACTTCCACTTTCTGGCTGGGCAAGCATGGAGCATGCTCACACCAGGCCGTGTGGGTATTATTCCTCGTCAGGAAAATCTGCCGCTCACCATCGAATCCTCCATGCTGGCAGGCCAGACATGGGCCCGGCAGCTACAGTTCCGGTTTGTAAAAGACTTTTTCCAACACAGACTGTGGGCCGGTCTTTCTATCGAAAACTCGGCCACGCTGTATAATGTTGATAGCTTTTCCAGTGTGACGGATGGGCAAGTGCGCTTGCCAAACGGGCGTATTGCAACCGTGGGGTATGACGGCACCGGCCTGACCAACGATGCCCTTTTCCCCAACGAAATTGCTCCAGACATTATTGGCAAACTGGCATGGGACCCACACTGGGGCCACTACGAAGTTGAAGGCATTCTGCACTTTCCTCATACGCGTGTTTCTGAACTTGGGGGCGGACGCAACCATACTGCCATTGCTGGTGGTGGCGGTGGCTCTGTTGTCCTTCCGGTTCTGCCGCATAAGGTGGAAGTGCGTCTTGCTGGTTTGGCTGGGGTAGGTATTGGCCGTTACGGGTCTGTGCTGCTACCGGATGCCACGCTTAATTCTAAAGGTGAGCCCTCACCAATTCCATCCATACAAGGCACGGCTGGTGTCATTGCCCATCCTAACCAACTTATCGATGTGTATGGTTACTTTGGGTATCAGCAGGCTGGACGTCGTTACTTTGATGCCAATGGCTCTGCCTATGGGTATGGCAATCCATCGTTTGATAACAGCGGCTGTAATGTTGAAATGGCCACCGAGCTTTCAACCCTTGGCTGCACAGGCAACACCCGCAGCGTGATGGAAGCCACCGTTGGCGCATGGTATCGTTTCTTCAAGGGCCATTACGGCACTGTGGAAGCCGGTTTGCAGCTTGCTTATTCCCGCCGCAAGGCTTGGGAAGGGCTAGGTGGCGCGCCAAGTGCTGGTATGAGCCAGGTTTTTATGGATTTCCGCTATCTTCCTTTCCAGTAAAAGCGCATAATTCCTGTGCTATAAAATCATGCAGTACAGGGTTCTGCCGTCAAACTACTAGCTTTTCCGGGCAGGAACCTTTATCTCGCATTTCTATTCCCGTTGCCCGGATCCGGATTGTATGCCTTTTCAGAATGCTCCTGCCCCTCTCGCTCGTGCTCTTGCTGCACGTGGCTTTACTGCTCCTACCGCTGTTCAGGCCGCCGTTCTGGCCGATGATGCCAAAAATCGCGACCTGCTGGTTTCAGCCCGCACCGGATCTGGCAAAACTGTTGCTTTCGGCCTAACGCTGGCTGACCTGCTACTGAATGATGCAGGCCGCTGCGTGCCGTCTGGCGCGCCTATTGCTCTGGTTATTGCCCCCACGCGTGAACTTGCTTTGCAGGTACGCAGTGAGCTGGAATGGCTGTACGCCGAAACCGGCGCACGGATTGTTTCTTGCGTTGGTGGCATGGAACCCCGCAAGGAAGCCCGCGCCCTTGCCTCTGGCTGCCACATTGTTGTGGGCACACCAGGCCGCCTGTGTGACCATCTGCGCCGTGGTGCACTTGATCTTTCACACCTGAAAGCCGTGGTGCTGGATGAAGCAGACGAAATGCTTGATCTGGGCTTCCGTGATGAGCTGGAAACCCTGCTGGACGCCATGCCCAAAGAGCGGCGTACCCTGCTGTTTTCCGCAACCATTGCCCGCGATATTGCAGCCCTTGCACGCCGCTATCAGCAGGATGCCCTGCGCATTGACACGGTGGGGACAAACACCCCCCATGCCGATATTACCTACCGCGCCGTTCTGACAGAACAGGGCGATATGGCAGGCACGGTTGTCAACGTGCTGCGGCTAATGGAATCCTCCGCTGCCATCGTGTTCTGCCATACGCGTGAAGCTGTACGCCAGTTGCAGGCGATTCTGACAGAGCGCGGTTTTTCCTCCGTCGCCATTTCAGGTGATCTGGGACAAAATGAACGTAGCCGCGCCATAGAAAGCCTGCGCCACGGCCAAGCCCGTGTATGCGTGGCAACAGACGTGGCCGCTCGCGGTATTGATATTCCAGATCTGGGGTTGGTTATCCATGCCAGCCTGCCTTCCAATCCCGCAACCTTGCTGCATCGCTCCGGTCGTACAGGCCGCGCAGGCAAAAAAGGCACCTGTGTACTGCTGGTACCGCCAGCACGCAGAAGATTGGCAGAACGTCTGCTTCAGGCCGCCAAGGTAACCGCAGAATGGAGCGGCGCCCCTACTCCGGCAGCTATTGCTACTGCGGATGCCGAACGCCTTTTGGCTGCGCCATTCCTTTCTGCTCCAGCACCAGAAGATGCAGAAACACAAACGCTGATCGGTCGCCTAGCTGCCGAACACACACCAGAACAGCTCGGAGCGGCCCTTGTTGGCCTGTGGCATAAAAGCCTGCCGGCCCCTGTTTCCGTGCGGGTGCTCACGCCAGATGCACGCCGTGCTGCCCCGCGTGAGCGTGATCCCAACCGCCCTGTGCGCGAAAGAGAACGCGCACCTGCCATGGATGGCAAATGGTTCCGTCTTTCTGTTGGTCGTGAAGATCGGGCAGACCCCAAATGGCTGGTGCCTATGCTGTGCCGGTTGGGGAACATTAAAAAGCAGGATATCGGGTCTATCCGTATCACGCAGGACCATACACTGGTTGAAATTTCTCCAGATAAAGCCGAGCAATTTGCATCTTGCGCCTCTGCTACGGACCCGGATGAAATTACAGTGGAACCCGCAGCAGCACCCCGCAAAGGTGGTGGTGGTGGCGGATCTCGCCCAGCCTATGCTGATCGGAAACCAAAAGGTGGTCGCTCTTTTGCACCACGTCGGGAAGGCGCTAGCAAAAGTAATTCTTCCCGTAAGCGTAAGCCGAAATAAACTTTATACGCATCAACTCATCAGGCCGCATTCCAGCGGCCTGATGTCTTTTAAGCCAGCCTTACAAAGGCGGTAGAGTGGTTGCATCCCGAAGGTCGGAAGAAACCCGGTCTCTCTGAGCTTTCCAAGCCTTCCGCGTATTTTCCCCTGCATTATTCCAACGATCTGTAACGTTCTTTTCTGCGTTGGTTACACGGTCACGCTGAGCTTGCAGCTTCTCACGCGCTTCCTCGCCACTGTTGTTCCAACGGTCACGCACATTCTTTTCCGCGTTGGTTACACGATCGCGCTGAGCTTGCAGCTTCTCACGTGCTTCCTCGCCGCTGTTGTTCCAACGGTCACGCACATTCTTTTCCGCGTTGGTTACATTGTCGCGTTGCTGCTGTAGCTGTTCACGTGTTGCTTCGGTGCTGTTGTTCCAACTATTTCGCACCTGATCCCGCGCAGCCTGACCACTATTTCTGAAACCAGATGTCAGATTATTTGCATCATTACGCACGCTGTCACGCGTTGCATTCAATTGGTCTTTTGCATCCTGCTGTAAGCAACCTGTTAGAGACAGACACGGATCAGCATGTGCCAAAGATGTCGTACCCGCCAGAGCTGCTACAGATAAACTCATCACCGCAAATTTCTGAACAAATCGCATAATAACCTATTCTTTCTTCAATCCTGTCCACATGAAGCGGAGCGTTGATGAATTTTTAGACATGTAATTCTGGCAAAAAATAGTCCACCCCGGCCCTTGCTAGAACACGATTGCAGACGCAGCATAGCGGTAAGTATTTTCGACAGAACCGAGGATCATGCGTATCGTGATGAAACCTGTTTTCTACCCGGCAAAATGGCCAAATTTTAACAAGCTGAAGCTTGCTGGCTCTTTGGCTGTTGCCCTTAGCCTCTCCACTACAGCCATAGCCGCAACTGAACCATCACCACCGCCCGCCAAGCCCGCTCCTCCGGTAACGGGGCCTGCCCCAGCGCAAATCCAAACAGATACATTCCACAATGCAGCCGCCCTGCTGCCGCAAGATGCCATCACACATCACACTGGCATTTTTGATAAACGAAAGATCTCCTACACAGCCCATACCGGCACCCTGACTTTACGGGATGATGATGGCGCACCTACCGCACGTGTTTTTTACGTTGCCTACACGCAGGATGGCGTAGATCCGGCACATCGACCTGTTGCCTATTTCTTTAACGGAGGGCCCGGCGCAGGCACGGCTTACCTACATCTGGGCGCTGCTGGCCCCTCCATTCTTTCTTTCCCCAATGGCAACCCGGCAGACGGCGCCAACGCCCAGCTTATCCCCAACACAGAAAGCTGGCTGGCTGCGGCGGATCTGGTGTTTATAGATGCCCCCGGCACTGGCTGGTCTATCCCCACTGATACCAAAAAAGCTGCCAAAACATTTTATGGTGTCAAACAAGATGCCCACGCATTTGCCAAGGCCATTCAGCTTTGGGCACAAAGCAATAACCGCCAGATTTCTCCGCGCTATCTTGTAGGTGAAAGCTATGGTGGCCTACGCGCCATTGAGGTGGCAGACGCCTTAGCGCAGGATCAGAATATTCTGGTGAATGGGATCATTATGATCTCACCTGCACTGGATATGACATTGCTGGATACGGCCAACGATATTCTGGCAACCAGCTTTGTCCTGCCTTCCTTAGAAGCATCTCAACTAGCGCTCCAACATAAACTGACCCCAGAAAACGCTGCGGGGCATTTGGATAGCGCATACCATTACGCTATTGGCCCTTACCTGAGCACATTGGCCAACGCGCCACTTGCCGGAAACGCCGCGCAGGATTTTTACGAAGACGTTGCCACGCATTCCGGCATACCGCTTGAAACGGTGGCAAAAGAACGCGGCATGCTGCAACCAGAAGCCCATGATGTGCGCAGCCGCAATGGGCGGCTTTATTCTCTGTATGACGGCACGTTTTCTATTGCTGACCCGTTCCCCGAAGGTGTGGAAAATGGTGCAAGCCCTGACCCCATTCTGGATGGCTTTACCCGTGCCTATGGCAGCGCGTTTGAGCAATATGCCGCAACCAGCCTGAACTTCCGCACATCACTGAGCTATTCACTTTTGAACATGAAGGTGAATGAGGTGTGGGATTATCGGGATGGTGGCAGCCCCATTGTCCGCCCTATTCCAACACTTCGCCGCCTTCTGGCACTTAACCCAACCCTGCGGGTTTTTATTGCCAACGGGTATTATGATCTGGTCTGCCCTTTTGCCTCATCCCGCTGGGTGGCTGAGCATATTCCAGTCGGCAGAAACCGCATTGCCCTGCACACGTACCCCGGCGGACATATGATTTACATCCGGGCAGACAGCCGCGCAGCACTTGCGCAGGATGCCAAAACTTTCATGACACCATAAAAAAAACGGGTGGGGAATTTCTTCCCCACCCGTTTTTGCCAAACGGTAAACCGTTTTTCCTGACAGATCAGCGCTTGCTGAACTGGAAGGAACGACGAGCCTTGGCGCGACCGTATTTCTTACGTTCCACCTTACGAGAGTCACGCGTAAGGAAGCCAGCAGCCTTAAGGATGCTGCGCAGTTCTGGTTCGTAATGTGTCAGCGCACGGCTGATACCATGACGAACAGCACCTGCCTGACCAGACAGACCACCACCCGTTACGGTGCAAACCACATCGAACTGGTTGTAACGGTCAGACACAAGGAAAGGCTGGGTCAGCAGCATGCGCAGCACGGGGCGCGCAAAGTAAGTGCCAACCGGGCGACCGTTAACGGTGATTTCACCCTTGCCAGGCTTGATCCACACGCGAGCAACTGCGTCCTTACGACGGCCTGTTGCATAGGAGCGGCCCTGAGCGTCACGCTTGGCTTCATAAACCGGGGCATCAGAAGCAATTTCTGGAACCACGGTCTTCAGATCGGCCAGCGTGCCTGTACGTTCCTGAGTTTCAGACATTCTGCTCAGCCCTTCTGCACGTTAACAACGTTCTTGCGGTTCATGGCCGCAACATCAAGCTGCTGGGGGTTCTGGCCAGCATGCGGGTGTTCTGCACCAGCATAAACATGCAGGCTGCGCATCTGCTGACGCTGCAGCGGACCGCGCGTGATCATGCGCTCCACAGCTTTTTCAACCAGCTGACCCGGATTTTTGCCTTCAAGGCGCTGCTTTACAGTGCGTTCCTTGATGCCGCCGGGGTAACCGGTGTGATAGTGGAAGAGCTTCTGATCAGCCTTGCGGCCTGTCAGGGCAACTTTTTCCGCGTTGATGACAACAACGTGGTCACCGCAATCAACATGCGGAGTAAACTGAGGCTTATGCTTGCCGCGCAGGCGCTGGGCAATGATGACGGCGAGACGACCTAGAGCGAGACCTTCGGCATCGATCAGGATCCAGTTCTTCGTCACCTCCGCGGGCTTCAGCGAGAGGGTGGTCTTCATGACACTGATTCCATACTAGAACAGTTGTGTATCCAAGATGGCGCCTTATGCGGTGCCTAAAACAAAACGTCAAGCATTGTTTGCGTTGATGTCTGTATTTTCAGGGGGTTTTCTATAGGTAACATGTTACCGTATCAGCGCTTGCAGCCCCTTCCGCCATGCACTAAAGCTGGTTTTGTGTCCCGAAACAGTAGGATTTCCAACGGGTGAAGAAGAACGTTCTGGTCATGATTTCCGGCATTGCCATTCTAGGTGGCATTGGTTGGCTTGGTGCACGCCATGCCGAACACCTTATGCTGGACAAAAGCATAGAGCGTTTTAGGCAAACCTTGGGGCCTGATGCTTCTTTTACCTACAAAAAAGCCACCCCCGGTGTGCTGGGGCGCAGTGTAAAATTTACCAGCCTTGTGTTCCGCCAAGGGCCAGAAACCATAACGGCAGATGAAGCAGAGGTTTCTAAACCCGTTACCAAGGGTTCCGAGTCTCCGCTTATCGAGCATCTTTCCTTCCGCAACTTTCAGATGGCAGATACGGCGGGCAGCCTGCATCTGGCAAAGCTGGCCATGGAAGGCGTTACACTTCCGGTAAAGGAAGACGTGCACACGCCAGCCCATACGCTTTCCATCCAACATGCAGAAGCCACAAAGCTGCACGGGTTTATTGATAGCCTGCAATCCGATATCTCTGCTGATACTGTTACAGTAGATGATTTTGGAGAAAGCATGGCCTCGCACCTTGAGGCCACAAAGCTGCAATTTTCTGCGGATGTCCCCCCTGCCCGCCATGTTTCTGCTGATCATGTTGGCATTGATGGCCTAGATCTGGCTGGGTTGTACAATAGCCTCACAACCGGTGCGGCTTATACTGCCCGCAACGGCACCCGCGATATCCAAATTGATCATCTTGCCATTGATGGCGACAGCCCACTTTTACGCGCTGTGAAAATTCTGTCTCATTCCAGCAAATCCGAATCTGCTGAGCAGGAAGTTTCCAGCGTGCAGGATGCAGAACTCTGGCCGAGCATGCCTAATCTCGCATGGTTACCCACCCTGGGTTATGATCGCCTACACGCCTCTCTGGTTTTGAACGACACGCATGATCTAAAAACAGACAAACTGCATATTGAAGAACTGAGTATAGATGCTGCCCAAATGGGCCGTCTGCACTTGGATGGAGATTTTGCGCAAGCAGGTTCCCACGCTGTTGTGGCTGCAAACGCAGATATGCAGGTTTTACACATGCACATGAACTATATGGATCATGGGCTTGTGCCTAAAATATTGGATCAGGCTGCCAAGGCCCGCAACATGAACCTGCACGATATGCTGGCCACATGGCAGGAACAGACCAAGCAGGGCAATAACCCGATTTTGACCCAAGCACTTACCTATGCCCTACACCCTGAAAAAGGTCCGTTGGATATTTATATCCAGCCGCAGCGTCCGCTCCCACTCATGACAGTTCTGGCATCTTTAGGGGCTGTGGGTGTGGCACCACAAATTGCGCAGCAGGTTGGCCTTTCCCTGCATACGCCGTAATGCTGCCTCTTTATACACTTCAGCCTGCGCCAGATCCGGTTCATGTTATTGGGGCCTCAGGCCGTTCTGGGCGAGCTGTGTGTCAGGCTTTGCTGGCACAGGGTATTCCCATCATCCCGGTTGTGCGTAACGCCAGCCGGGCTAACGGGTTAGAAAATATTCGCATTGCCGATCTGACAGCCCCTACCGAGCTTTTAAAACCCGTGTTGGCAGATGCCACGCGCATTGTCTGCACAGCGCACGCGCGTAATATCCCTGCCTTGTTGGCCGCTGCACCGGCTTCTGCCAAACTGGTATGCCTTGGCAGCACACGTAAGTTCACACACTGGCCCGATGCACATGGCAATGGCGTTCTGTTAGGTGAAAAAGCCCTTATGGCTTCGGGGCGAGACAGCATTATTTTGCACCCCACCATGATTTATGGCGCTCAGGGTGAAAATAATGTGCAGCGCCTAGCTGCACTCCTACGCTTTTTGCCAGTTATCCCTTTACCAAATGGCGGAACAGCTTTGGTGCAGCCTATCTGGCAGGGAGATGTAACCGCCAGTATTCTGGCCGCACTTGCACAAACATGGCACGGCCCACGCAGCCTTGTTATTGCTGGAAAAAACGCCGTAACCTACAAACAGTTTGTCACTTTGGTGGAACAGGCCAGCGGATTACGCCCGCGCCCATTTATTTCATTACCTGCCAAACTGCTGATGGCGTGCGCCCATGTAACCTCTCGGATTCCGGGGTTACCTGTAATCGGGCCAGACGAAATTCGCCGCCTGCTTGAAAACAAGAATTTCGATATTTCACCAATGCAGCGTTTTTTAGGCGTGCAGCCCATAGATCTGCAGGAAGGATTAGCGCGTACCTTTAAAGGCTGATACGCGCCAACCTTATGATCTTATACAATCAAGATTCTTTATGAGTGTCTTTTCTGGCAGCGCCACCGCGTGGGCGCACTGCTGGCAGCATATTGCCGGTTACAGCGTAGTAAACCCGCTCTGCAATGTTGGTGGCGTGGTCACCAATACGTTCCAGGTTTTTCGCAACAAACAAAAGATGGATACATGGGCCGATCTTACGCGGATCTTCCATCATATACGTGACCAGTTCACGGAACATGGCTGTATATAGCTCATCCACAGCGGTATCTGCATTCCACACTTCCATAGCGCGGGTGCTGTCATTTTCCACCATGGCTTCAATGGCCTTGTGCAGATTTTCCTGAACAAGACGCGCCATTGCCCGTAACGGGCTAAAGGAAAACGCACCGTCCAGCGGCTCCACCTTCATGGCGCGGCGGGCAATACTAGAGGCGTAATCGCCAATGCGTTCCAAATCACCGCTCATTTTCAGAACGGCAACAATCATGCGCAAATCCACCGCCATTGGTGCGCGCAGAGCCAGAATGCGGATCGCCAGCATTTCTGCCTCACGCTCCAGCGCATCCACCTCTGTATCCAGTTCGGGTGGTTCAATAGCGGCTTCTTCGTCCTGATCCACTACTGCGGCAATGGCCTGCGCGGTCTGGCGTTCTACCAAGCCACCCATGCGGGCAACAATTCCACGCAGTCGATCAAGCTCCTGATCGTATCGGGTAACGGTATGTGCGGGTTCGTTTCCCATAACGTGTTCCTTTCTGCTTACCCAAAGCGGCCGGTAATATAATCCTGCGTCTGCTGTTCACGCGGGGTTGTGAACATGCGCGCTGTGCTGTCCACTTCAATCAGCTTGCCCATATAGAAAAATGCGACCTGATCCGCACACCGCGCAGCCTGCTGCATGTTGTGCGTTACAATAGCAATGGTGAACTCTGTTTTCAGTTCATCCAGCAACTCTTCAATACGGGCTGTAGAAACTGGATCCAACGCACTTGTGGGTTCATCCAGCAGAATAACTTCTGGCCGTACGGCAATCGTGCGGGCAATGCACAAACGCTGCTGCTGGCCGCCAGACATAGCCGTAGCAGAACTGCTGAGCCTGTCCTGCACCTCAGACCACAAAGCCACGCGCCGCAGAGCATCTTCTACCCGCCCATCCATTTCTGAACGGGAAACACGCTCATGCAGCCGAATGCCAAAAGCAATATTATCGTAAATGGACATGGGGAATGGTGTGGGTTTCTGGAACACCATGCCAATGCGTGAACGCAGCACGTTCAGGTCCACTCCGGCAGCCAGAATATTCTGGCCATCAAATATCACCTCGCCCGTGGCCTTTTGCCCCGGATACAGATCATACATCCGGTTCAGCACACGCAGCAGAGTAGATTTACCGCACCCTGAAGGGCCGATCATACCCGTTACGCTGCGTTCGGGAAAATTAAGAGAAATATCGTGCAGCGCGTGTGACTTGCCATAATAGAAATTCAGATCCCGCACTTGCAACGCAATCGGGCGGGCATCTTTTTCTGTCTCGGCAACAGTCACTGTCTGCTCTGCGGCAACGGTTTCCGTTTGGACCTCTATGCTCATGTCCGTCCTCCACGGGTTCCGACCCGCACCACAATATTAATAACCAACACACCGAGTGTAACCAGCAGCGCGCCTGTCCAAGCCTGCTGCATCCAATCCTGATAAGCTGAACCTGCATACTGGTAGATAGCCACAGGCAGGCTGGCCATGGGCCGGTTCATATCAACAGACCACTCAGAATTCCCCAGTGATGTAAACAGCAGCGGTGCTGTTTCACCCGCCACACGCGCCACAGCCAGCAGCACACCTGTAAGAATGCCGCCACGTGCTGCGCGCAGGCAGATAAACAGGATCACCCGCCATTTTGGAGCCCCTAGCGCAATACCGGCCTCACGCATGGCAACGGGCACCAGATAAAGCATATCTTCGGTTGTGCGCACCACAATCGGCATGGCCAGAATGGCAAGGGCCAGAGAGCCTGCATAACCAGAAAAATGTCCTAGCGGCGCCACCAGCACCATATAGATGAACAGGCCAATCAGAATGGATGGAGCAGAAAGCAGCATGTCAGAAACAAAGCGCACCGTGCGCGCCAGCACGCTGTTTGTTCCGTATTCTGCCAGATAAATACCTGTCAGCAGACCTGCTGGCGTGCCCAGCAGAATTGCCAGCCCGGTTTGCAAAATGCTGCCCATAATGGCATTGGCCAGGCCGCCATTCTGGCCCGGTGCGGCCATGGAATGTGTAAACAGGTTAATGCTTAGGCCAGCTAACCCGTTTTTAAACAGTGTCCATAAAATGGACCCCAGAACACACACAACAATCAGCATGGCCAACCAGCTCAGGCCGGTTGCCATTCTGTCGGTCACTTTCCTGCGCAACAGAAGCGAGGCAGAGCGATCGGACCGAAGCAGGGAACGTGATGTGGCCATCCTTAACCTCCCGCAGCTTTCTGCCCACGGGCCAGAAGCCAGCGGGAGAACCAGAGTGTCAGGAACGAAATCGCCATCAGAATAGCCCCCAGCGCCATAAGAGACGCCAGCTTCAGGCTCCCTGCCGGGCTTTCGGGAAATTCCAGAGCAATAAGAGAGGCAATAGTGTTGGCCGGTGCAAAAAGTGACCAACCAATATGGTTGCTATCCCCAATAACAAAGGTCACAGCCATTGTTTCACCCATGGCACGGCCCATGCCCAACACAACAGCGCCAATCACACCCTGCCGAGACCACGGAAGCACCACGTTGCGCATAACTTCCCAACGCGTTGCGCCCAACCCGTAGGCACTTTCACGCAATACCGTGGGCATGGAAACAAACACGTCCCGCATAACGGCGGTAATGGAAGGCGTAATCATAATCGCCAGAATAAGGCTGGCAGTGAACAGGCCGGTGCCAAACGGTGCGCCTGCCACAAGCGCGGAAAGCCCAGGCACATGCCCGAACAGATGCCGTGCTGTAGGCTGCACATAGTGGGCCACCAACGGCACCACCACAAAAAAGCCCCACATCCCGAAGATAATGGAAGGAACAGCAGCCAGAAGCTGCACAGCCATGCCAATAAAAGCTGCCGCTGCCGGAGGCGCAAGGGCTGCCAGCCAGAATGCAGTGCCAAAAGCCAATGGCACCGCCACAACAAGTGCCATCGCACTGCTGACAATGGTGCCAAAAACGGGTGCCGCTGCCCCAAAATGCTGGGTAACGGGGTTCCACACCGCAGATATAAGGAATTCAGGCCCAAACACAGCAAAGGCTTTCCAGCCTCCTACTGCCATCACACCAATAATGGCCCCTAGCACCACCAGAACACCAACACCGGTTGCTATCACCAGCATCCTGAAGAAAGGATCTGCTGTGCGAACACCTCCGGCTGGGTGGTTCTTTTTTGCTGCGGGCAGGGGCTGCCTTGCGGAAATTTCCATCTGCTCTCCGTTCCGAACGTCCGCCGGATGCGAGGAGGAATACTGAACGCCTCCGTCTCCTGCAACATAATCCCCGCAAGAAAGCTGGGTAAAAGCAGATTTGTCACAAAACTGTAGCAGGAAAAACCACTATCCGCGGTCTGGCCACAATCCCGGCCTGACAGAAGTTTCTTTGTAGTCTAATGTGCAGCCCCCATATATCTGGCGGAAGCCAGATTGCTCCGGAACCACACAGCAGACAGAAACCAGAGAGAAGACCCCACCATGGCCGGTTACAGATCCCGCACCACCACACACGGGCGCAACATGGCAGGCGCTCGCAGCCTGTGGCGTGCCACCGGGATGAAAGACTCCGATTTTGGCAAACCCATTATTGCGGTTGCCAACTCCTTTACCCAGTTTGTGCCCGGCCATGTGCATCTTAAGGATATGGGCCAGCTTGTGTGCCAATCCATTGCAGAAGCTGGTGGAATTGGCCGTGAGTTCAACACCATTGCGGTGGATGATGGCATTGCCATGGGCCACGGCGGCATGTTGTACAGCCTACCCTCGCGCGAGCTGATTGCCGATGCTGTGGAATATATGGTGAACGCACATTGCGCGGATGCATTGGTGTGTATCAGCAACTGCGATAAAATTACGCCGGGCATGCTTATGGCCGCCATGCGGTTGAATATTCCCACCATTTTTGTTTCCGGCGGCCCGATGGAAGCCGGGCGCGTAACATTGGCGGATATTGAACAGCGTGCAGACCTTGTGACCTCCATGGTTTCTGCTGCCAACCCGAATGTGAGCGATGCCGATTCGCTGGCTATTGAACGCTCAGCCTGCCCCACCTGTGGCTCCTGCTCTGGCATGTTCACGGCCAATTCCATGAACTGCCTGACCGAGGCACTGGGCCTCTCTCTGCCCGGCAATGGCAGCCTTGTGGCCACACATTCCGCACGCCGCGGCCTGTTTGTAGAAGCAGGCAAGCGTATTGTGGATATGGCCCGGCGTTATTATGAGCAGGACGATGCCTCCGTGCTGCCACGCAGCATTGCCACAATGGATGCGTTTGAAAACGCAATGTCCGTGGATATCGCCATGGGCGGCTCTACAAACACCGTACTGCACCTTCTGGCTTCCGCCCATGAAGGTGATGTGCCTTTTACAATGAAGGACATTGATCGCCTTTCCCGCAAGGTGCCGCATCTGTGCAAGGTTTCTCCTTCCCGCCCGGATGTGCATATGGAAGATGTGCACCGCGCTGGTGGTGTTCCGGCCATTATGGGTGAGCTGGATCGGCTTGGCCTGTTGCATCGCGATGTGCCCATGGTGCATGCCGCCAACTTGCCTGAAGCCCTGAAAAATTGGGATATCCGTGCACCGGGTGCTGAAACCAACACCATAGCACGAGACTTCTTCCGCGCCTCTCCGGGCGGGGTGCGCACCACAGAAGCATTCTCGCAGTCCAGCCAGTATCATGAACTGGATATGGATACGGAAAACGGTGCCATCCGTAACGGTGCACACGCGTATAATCAGGATGGTGGCTTGGCTGTTCTGTACGGCAATCTGGCCGAAGATGGCGCTATTGTTAAAACGGCAGGCGTTGCCGCTGGCTTGGAAACATTTTCTGGTCCGGCACGTATTTTTGAAAGCCAGGATGCCGCTGTTTCCGCCATTTTGGGCGACAAGATCAAACCCGGTGATGTGGTGTTGATCCGCTACGAAGGCCCCAAAGGCGGCCCCGGCATGCAGGAAATGCTCTACCCTACCAGCTATCTGAAATCCAAAGGGCTGGCTGAAAAATGCGCCCTCATTACAGATGGTCGCTTTTCGGGCGGAAGCTCCGGCCTGTCTATTGGCCATATCTCCCCTGAAGCAGCCGAAGGCGGGGTTATCGGTTTGGTAGAGGAAGGCGATACTATTGAAATTGATATCCCCAACCGCAAACTGGCTGTAGCTGTGCCGGAAAGCGAGTTGTCTGACCGCCGGGCACGTATGGATGATCTGGGTGATCAGGCATGGCAGCCTAAGCGTGACCGTGTGGTTTCCAACGCCCTGAAGGCCTATGCGGCCCTGACCACCAGCGCGGCCCGTGGCGCCGTAAGAGACGTAAGCCAGCTTACGCGGCGGACACCGCGTTAATACGCAGCTTTTCAGCACATTAAGCAACAAAAAGCCCCGGTGGAAAAAATCCACCGGGGCTTTTTGTTGCCGTTTCATCCAGACCGGATATCACCTCAAAAAGATGATATCCACGCAGATAAACTCTTACTGGCCAGCTGCTGCCGGAGCTTCAAGCGGAGCTGCAGGAGGAGCTGCCTGTGTTGCTGGGGCTGCTACGCTATCACCACCCGGAGCGGCAAGCTGCGGCCCATTGGTGGGCGGCTGGGGCACGTTTTCATTGGTGATGACGTAAGAAATGGATTCCGCACGTGTAATATCCACCACGTCACCAATTTTCAGAGTCGCCAGAAAATCCTGCATAGCCTGCGTACGCAAAACGGCAACATGCAGTGCGCCATCGTCCGTTACAAAGGAAGCTGTGTGGGTTTTCAGGTCAATCGCCTTAATGGTGCCACGTTCACGATTGAAAGCTGCAATAACACCACGCGGATGGCCATGCGCATAACCACGGGCAGTTGTTAGTGTGGATTCGGGCAGCGGGCTATCTGGGGGGGCCATCTGGGCACCCAGTGTTTCCACAAAGCGAATTTTGAGGTGATCACCTTCATGCAGATGCGGCAGATCACGCACAGCACTACCATATTCAATAGTGATCAGATGCCCATTGCCTTCACGCAGCAGCACTTCACGCGCATCACGGTCCACTGTTTCAACCACAGCGGTTGCGGTCTGGTTTTTCAAAAGCACGGAAGCCTGAGCATGAGCTGCGGAAGGAGCAGCAGCCAAGCCAGCTACAGCGAGCGTGCACACGGCCACAGAACCTGTGACCAAAGAAGACATACGGGAAACGAGAGGATGCAACGCTCTTAATCCTTTCCAACATCAGTCTGATGCAGCCATGCGCCAGACACTGGGTTATTTTAATGCCCGTGATACAATGGTTTCACCATAACACAAGCCATGACGCCATGTTATGGGGTCTGACAACGACGCGATCAGAAAACAGAAAGCCCGTCTGGCAGACCAGACGGGCTTTGCTGCATGAAATCTGCAAGAAGCAAATTTTATGCGCAGGACTTCTTCTTACGCAGAAAATACACCACTGTTGCAATCAGTCCGGCAACCAGAAGGCCACGCACACACGGAGATTTCGGGCACTTAACCGCACACTTGGACATGTTTTGTTATCCTTGATCTATTCCGCCCGTTACAATCAGGCAGATAAGTTATCCTACCCTATACGGGCCTGCACGTCATGCCATTGAAACAGATGTTGGCACATGTTCATGACAGCTGCGCAAAAATCTAGACTGTCAGAATCGTACTACCTGTTGTGCTGCGCGATTCCAGCGCCCTATGCGCTTGCTCGGCTTCTGCAAGTGGGAAGCGTTGGCCAATTGCTGGCTTCAACACCCCCTGCTCTACCATTGCAAACAGTTCCTGCGCCCCAGACTCCAGCTCCTTGCGGTCTGCAATATATGTCATCAAAGATGGGCGTGTCAGATACAAGCTTCCATGGGCACTTAAGGTACCTACAGACACCCCGGTAACCGGCCCGGATGCATTACCATAACTGACCATAAGCCCACGTGGCGCAAGACAGTTCAGGCTGGTTTCAAAAGTATCCCGCCCAATGCTGTCATATACAACGGGTACCATTTTCCCGTCAGTCAATGCCCGTATCCGGGCAGGTAAATCTGATATGCCAATAACAACATCTGCCGCACCGCAAGCCTTGGCAATAGCCGCTTTTTCCTCTGTAGAGGTTACGCCTATCACCCGCACACCCAGATGCCGCGCCCACTGGCATACAAGCTGCCCAACACCCCCTGCCGGGGCATAAACCAAAATATCCTGTCCTGTACGAACCTGATAAACTTGGCGCAACAACATATGGGCCGTAAGGCCACGTAAGGTAACTGCCGCAGCAATCTCAAATGGAATAGCATCTGGCAGCACCACCAGCCTGTCTGCTGCAATGGTGCGATAACGGGCATAAGCCCCCAAAGCTCCGGCGTAAGCAACCCGCATACCGGGCCGAAGGTGTTGTACCCCTTCACCCACTTTTTCCACCACGCCTGCGCCCTCATTCCCGGGAATGGCTGGCAAAGTTGGAAACGGGTACAGACCGGAACGGAAATAGGTATCTATAAAATTAACACCTATGGCTTCCTGCCGTAGCAGCACTTCCCCTTTTTGAGGCTGGGGAACAGGAAGCGTTTCAACACGCAATACATCTGGTGGCCCTGTGTGATGTACACGCACAACTGTGTTGAGATCACTTGCCATTTCTTGCCTCATTTTCCACTGCCCGCTGCATGCCCCTCCGTCATGTTTCCAAGCAACACAGCGGCCAATAAGTTTACAGCGTTCCAGACATGCAGGGCCTGCCTTCCTGAAAATCAGGGGCGGTCTGCGTCATCCTCACCCAGAAAACTGATAATATGCTTCAGATCCGTCAGCAGGATTCCCACAACAAAACGTATGATGGGGTCTGCCGTTTCATCTTCTGCTGGAAGGGCAGAAATAACTTCTGCCGCCACACGGCTATCATCACCTGAACGGGCAGTGGCTTCATCATTGCAGCGCTGAATAACCCATTGGAACCCACGCAGCAGGCCAGCACTAATGGTGGCCACCTGTTGTGGAGGGATAGTGGACCCTGAATGTGGAAAACGCAGCATGGCGCGCGCTACCACCAATGCATCCATCTGCAATTGCCGCACTTCCTTGGGCAGTTGCGCAAGCATGGGGTCTCGTTGCTCCAACGGTTTCCAGTGTTCGCGCCGCGCCTCTTCCAACGCGGCCTGAACCTTGCGCAACGATGCCGCGCAATCATCATTCATGTCCTGAATGGTCACCCAGTCTGTATCTCCAGAGCGGGCTTTTTGCAGCATGGCTACAATTTGCGTCACCGTTTCCGCAGCGTTGCGAAAGGCATCTCGTCGTGCCTGCTCATGCAGCACAACGTAAGTAACCAGTGTGGAAACACCTACCCCGATCAGAATAGCCAACACGCGCTCGATAGGCCGGAGGTAAGGATCTCCTTCTGAAGGAAACAAAGTGGCAATCATAAGCGTAACCACGCCCATGCGTGCTGCGGGCTTCCAACTGACCAACACAGCCAGTGGAATAAAGGCGATTGCAAAGGCCTCCCATAATGGCCAACGCAAAAACATCATCAGCGTAATGGGTACAATACTGGCAACCGCTCCAATCAGGGTGCCAACAATCTGATCCCGCCCTTTGGAAATAGTGTCCGTAATGCTGTTTTGCGTGACAATGACGGAGGTAATAATGGCCCAACCCGGCTCCTGCAGATTGGTAAGCCACACCATAAAGCCAGAAAGACCAACGGCACTCAGCAGCCGTACGGTCTGCCGCGCCACAGCATTGTTCAGCCATGGCGCCTGAATAGAAAATGGAACCATTTATTGAGACGTATCTTCACCCGTTAGGGAAAACGGAATCCAGCGCAAACCATCCGAATCATGCACAAGCAGCAGCACTGAACGCTTTTTGTCCTTTTTGGCTGCTTCAATCCGTTTTTTCAGGTCTGCTGGCGTATTTACTTCTGCCTGCTGCACTTCGGTAATCACATCTCCGGGCTTTAACCCTCGGTCTGCTGCAAGACCATCATCCTGCACCGATGTCACCAGCACCCCTTTCTGATTTGCAGACAGGCCGTATTTCTGCCGGGCTGCTGTATCAATCACACCAACAGAAAAACCAAAATCTGCAAAACTGACAGTTTCCTTGGTTTTAGATGGGGCCGCTGGTTTCTGCGGCGTATCAGCCGCAGGTTCTGGCAATGCTGCAATAGTTACAGGCAGATCCAAGATTTTACCGTGCCGCCATACGCCAAGATGGGCCACACTGCCTACCGGCAGTTGGGCAGAAAGGCGTGGCAATGCCTTGCCTTCAATCGGCTGCGCATTCAGCGCCTGAATAACATCGCCGGTCTGCAAGCCTGCTTTGGCAGCGGGGCCATTTTTTTCCACCCCAGCTACCAAGGCGCCGCGTGCAGGCGTAAGCCCCAGACCATCCGCAATATCCTGCGTAACATTCTGAATTCTCACACCCAGCCATCCGCGTGAAACCTTGCCGGTTTTACGCAGTTGCTCGACCACATTGCGGGCCTCGTTGGAAGGAATGGCAAACCCAATACCAACAGATCCGCCGGAGGGCGAATAAATGGCTGTATTTACGCCAATAACCTGCCCATTCATATCAAACAGCGGGCCGCCGGAATTGCCTTTGTTGATAGGCGCATCTGTCTGGATGAAATCATCATACGGGCCTTGGTCAATATTGCGCCCGCGTGAGGAAATAATACCTGCCGTAACCGTGCCAGACAAACCAAACGGATTGCCAATAGCCAGCACCCAATCCCCCACCCTGTGGCTATCACTATTACCAAACTGCACAAAAGGCAGAGGCTTTTTGCTTTCTACCTTCAGCAGCGCCAGATCTGTTCTATCATCATGCCCAACAGCCTTGGCCGTTAGTACCGTGTTATCCTGCAAGGTAACCGTAATACGGTCTGCCTTACGGATAACGTGGTTGTTGGTCACGATGTACCCGGTAGGATCAATAATAAAGCCAGACCCCAATGCCTGCATCCGCCGTGGCGGCGCATCTGGCTCGGTCTGCCTGTTCATGAAATCATGAAAGAACTTCTCAAACGGAGAGCCCTGCGGAAAATTGGGCATCTGTGGCAGTTGGTCATCTTCATCATCATCGTCCGAATCTGCCCGCACTGTCTGGGTGGTGGAAACATTCACCACAGCAGGCAAAAGCTTTGCCGCCAGATCTGCAAAGCTTTCCGGCACGCGCTGCGCAACCACTACAGGTGGTGCAGCCGTGGAAGCCTGATCTGCCTGCGCAGGATGCACAAAGCTTGCCCCCGCCAGCAAAAGACCAGACAGAGAAAAAACACGGGCAAAACGGGCAGATATACGCATGAAGAAACAGTCTTTCTGTCAGACAGCGGCAGGAAAGTATATTGTGAGTTTATGGCATGAACATACTGAAAGGTCAGCCCGATTTACACATGCGGTTTTTTGTTCTGCCCATATCAACCCAATTTGAAGCCGTTATTCCGCCGCCAAATCCAACACCCACTGAGCCACGGCCTCACCTAACAGGCGGTAGCCCGTATCCCCCATATGAATGCCATCGGGGGAAAGGTCTTCCCGCCCTAAACCGTATGTTTTGCTCCACAGCTTCATCAGCTCAAAACGCGGGAACACGGGCATTTCCAGTTCCTGCCCCAGCGCATGCACCGATGCCTGAAAAGCCGGTGCCACGGGGCATTCATCCAACAAACGGCACCATTGCAAATCCATAAGCGCAACATCTGCTCCATTTTTGCGCAGGGCAAGCAGATCATCCCGCGTTATCTGTTCAAAATCTGTCAGATTTACGCCTGTCAGCGGATCATTTACACCGCCTTGCCAAATTACAAGATCTGCCTTGTCTGCCAGAACCTGTGCCAGCCGTGCATGCATCTGCACGGCCCCTTGCCCACCAATACCGCGATTGATGACTTCCAGCTTATCAGGCACCGCAGCGCGCATTTTTTGCTCAAAAATACCTGCGTAACTGGCAGCGAGTGATGAGGCTCCTACCCCTTCTGTGGAGGAAGATCCAAACAACGTCATTCTTACTGGCTTTTTGTGCCGCAAAAGCTGGGCCACATGCGGTAGGGAAGAAGCCTTGGTTAAGGACATGGTGTTTCCTTCACAATAATCGCTGGCGCTGTCTTACTTACTGGCAGCCAATGCAGCCCGTTGGCGTGTACGGCGGGCATCCAGCCAAGCGGCCAGCCAGAACAACACAGCCAGCCCCACAATGTTGACCGCCACCTGCAAGCCCCAACCTTCACCAAACGTGCTAAAAATGAGCCGTGCGTACAGATCCAGCACCGTGCCCACCACAAAGATTTCTAAGGAATGACGGCCAACCCGTGCCAGAATTTGCCCCAGCTTGCTTTCCGCCGCCCACTGCCGCGCTTTATCTGAGGACTGAACCAGATAAAAAATGGCCACAACATCCAGCAGACGAAACGGAGAAAGCCATGTTTTGGCAGGCGCTATGGAATCTCCAAACGGACGGAAATCTGGCAGCCCCCACAATGTCCACGGAAAAGCCTGAATGGCAGAAAACACCAGATACAACACGCTGGCTATCACCAGTAACCGCTTCTGCGGCAGATCACCCCCACGCCGTTCGGTTTCGGCAGAGGCCGTAAGACCCAGCGCAAACAGAAACTGCCATGCAAACGGGTTGAAGTACCACCCATCCGGGTCCAGCCAGTTAGGAAAGTTTATTTCCGGATCAAAATTGACGAACAACCATACGGCACCAGAAAGCACGAGTGCGAGCGAGCGATGCACACGCATTAGCACATAAAAAAGCGGGAACCCGCCCAGCAGAACAATATAAAGAGGCAAAATGTTAAGGTTGCTGGGCAAGGCATCAAACATCATCACACGCCAGACCCAGCCCATGCCATGTGCCAGTTCAGGCTCCAGATAATCAACTGAAACCGGAGTGAAATGACGCCATGCCCTTACGGTGAAGACATAAGCCGCCACCATAATAGTTTGGCCAATATAAAGCTGCACACACCGGCGGAAAATCCGCTTTAGAATTGTGGGTACACCGTATTTTCTAAAGCCACGCCCATATGCCAACCACGATGCATACCCTGCAAGCAGCACAAATACTTCCGCCGCATCTGCAAACCCGACATTGCGCATGGTAAAACGGTTGAGCAGGTTTTGAGGGATATGGTCTATAAACATCATCAGCAGCGCCACACCACGCATGGCATCAATCCGATGATCTCGCCCTCGGCCCGCAACAGGTTTGGGTGGCTGTGCAGAAACAACACCAGATCCTGAAGTTTTTTCAGCCTGTGAGGTCATTTTGTCCACCCGGCCATCCGCCACTGCATTTACCATGTGCGTCATCTACCGGCCTCATCTGTTCTGTGCCAGAAAAAATCTGTCACACGCAGGAAACACGCTAAGCCTGCACACCACCCCGCGCAGCCCTGCCTCTTGACGGCAAGCCATGCTTGCTGTTGCCAACACATCAAACCTCATCACCTTCAACAGGAGCAAAATTGTGGCCCAGCCTCCCTCCATTTCCTCTCAGGACATCGCGCGCGTTCTGGAAAATGTAAAAGACCCACAAACGGGCAAAAACCTGCTGGCTTATGGGCATCTGGAAGGCTGTTCACTCACAGAAGGTAAACTTTCTGTGGCCTTTGCTGTCGCGCGCGAACACGCCCAAACAATTTCTGCTTTATGTGATGGTGCAGCCCGCCAACTAGAAACACTCCCGGGTGTGCAAAGTGCAAGCATCATTCTCACCGCACATCGCCCCGCCGGAGCAGCAGCCAAACCCAAATCAGCATCTGGCGGACATCGCCCTTTAGGGGGCACGGCACCGGCTGATGGCAATGCCCCCATTCTTCCCGGTGTAAAAACCATTATTGCCGTAGCTTCAGGCAAAGGCGGTGTGGGCAAATCCACCACTGCAACCAATCTGGCTGTTGGGCTTGGTTTAGAAGGCCTGAAAGTTGGTCTGCTGGATGCCGATATTCATGGTCCTTCCCTGCACCGCATGTTGGGCGCAAGGGGCAAGCCTGAAGTTGTAGATGGCAAGCTGCAACCCGTTGAAGCATGGGGCATCAAGGCTGTTTCCCTCGGCATGCTGGTAGATGAAAAGGCCGCCATGATCTGGCGAGGCCCCATGGTGATGGGCGCCATCAACCAACTGCTGACAGATGTGACATGGGGAAATCTGGATGTGATGGTGGTGGATCTTCCACCCGGCACTGGGGATGCGCAGCTCTCTCTTACGCAAAAAGTGCCTCTAACTGGGGCTGTTATTGTTTCCACTCCGCAGGATATCGCGCTGATTGATGCGCGCCGTGGGGTGACAATGTTTGAAAAAGTAAATGTGCCCGTATTGGGGCTAATTGAAAATATGTCCTATTTCTGCTGCCCGAACTGTGGACACAACACAGAACTATTCGGCCACGGCGGCGCCAAAAAAGAAGCCGAAGCCATGGGCGTGCCTTTCCTTGGGGAAGTTCCTCTACTGGCAGACATTCGCGCCAGCGGAGACAAAGGCGTGCCTGGCATTATTGAAAACCCAGAGGGTGAAGGCGCCAAAGCGTGGCGCCACATTGCACATACAGTTGCAGAAATGCTGCGACCACAGATACAAAAGTAAACAGTTTAAAAAACAGAAACCGGCCTTTCCGTTAAGCTAAGAGAATGGCCGGTTTTTCTATAAACCCAGCAAACAGTTTATTTGGATTTCGGCTTATGTGCCGGAGATGTTTTTGAACCTTTCTTGAAAAAAGCCCGGCACTTGGGGCTAAGCTTATCCTGCTTACGTTCCATACATGCTGTAATTTTCTTTTCATTGGGAATAGCCAGAGCACAAAGGCGCACAGCATCCCCTTTACAGGCTTCTGTCTGCTTATCCCGCAATGTGTCTGCATGAACGGGATATGCCAGCCCGATCATGGCCACACCAGAGAATACCATAGAGATACGCCGCATAAAATTTGTCATTCTATACTCCATTAAATTTCAGAATTTTCCAGGCACTTGTAACATGCCGAGATTAAGGATTTGTACATTTAAAAATACTCACAAACCCAAGCAGGTTGAAAGACATATCCTTACCTGCCCCGTTGCATGACATCCTTACGGACCAAGCTGAGGGCAGATATTTTTCATTCCACCTTGCGCATGATCACAGAATTGAAAATGCCAATTATCTTTGGTGGCTGGAGCATTCAAAAACAGAACACCCCACACAACTACAAGCGCTACGGCAATAACTACAAAAGGCCACAGTGGCGGCAAACGCCCTGCCTTCAAAGATTTCCGTAGCGTTGTACTTTGCTGGCCTTCCTGCACAATCTGCTCAAAGAACGGTGTTCCCCCCTTTGATGCATCTGTATCGTCCGGCGTGTTTATCATGATCAGGATAACACTCTAGCAATCAGCCTTTCAAACTGGCCAGCATTTCATCCCATTCACGGCGGCTAAGGCCAGAACCTTTCTGCTCCACCGTTTCTCCAGCCAGCATACGGCGCAAAACCTGCATCATTGTTGCCGAGAACGTGACAGCACCACGGCGATATTCTTCAAAGGCGCTGGCCGTTACCGGCACCCATGCATGCAGAATTTTCAGCATGATTTCTGCATAAACACGGATTTCATACTGCGCATGCGGGTCTATCCGCAGGGCCAGAAAGTGCATAAGGTTATGGAGGTCTATTTTCCAATACCACTGGGTATAGGTGTTCAGGGTCAGATTGATACGCCCCAGTTCACGCGCCAGACCGTATCCATTTTCTGCATCCAGCATTTTTTCGTAATCACGATAGGTGCGCATGGCATCATCACGCAGGATATCCAAAACTTCCGCTGCCTGCTCTGGAGCCAGAATCTGCCCTCGGCCCTGCCGGTTTACTTCGCTTTGGGCGGCCATATGCTCTGGCGCAGGCAGGTAAAATTCACTGTCCAGAATGGAATAGCGTGCCGAATATTCATTCACGCTGGCCATACGATGGCGAATCCACTGCCGCGCCACAAAAATCGGCAGTTTGACGTGAAATTTCATCTCACACATTTCAAACGGTGAGGAATGGCGATGGCGCATCAGATACCGGATCAGCCCCGCATCTTCTGAAACCTTGCGGGTGCCCCGGCCGTACGAAACGCGCGCAGCCTGCACAATGGCAGCATCGTCCCCCATATAATCAATAACGCGCAGGAACCCATGGTCCAGCACTTCCTGCGGCTCATACAGCATGGCTTCCAGCGCCGGCACGGTGGGCCTGCGCGTGGCAAAGGTTTCCTGCCCGTGAGCTGCGATTTCCGCCCGCTGTTCTTCCGTAAGTGCCATGCCGCTTTGTTCCTAACCGTGGTCTAAATTTAGACTTCCATACTCCATAGAGCACCATGGATGCTACTGTCGCACGCTGTAATTTTCTTACCACAAACACCTTGCGCACCCCTGCGCACCTGCCTATGTTTGGTGTGTCGGAAGTTCACTTCCGACTATGGCAATAAACGGGGTATGGAATAGGCGTAGTGGACCCGGGGGCGGTACCCGGCGTCTCCACCAATCATTCAGCCTGTAAAGGTTTGGACAGATGGGGACGAAATAGGCTCGACACGCGCAGTAAAGATATTCTTTTTGCCCGGTATTGTACCACCGTTATCGGGCTATTTCTACAAGTGCCAATGATAACACTGAGGTGCTCGCTGTCGCTGCATAAGCGATAAGCGCGGTTCGGGAGGGCACCGGGCAACAGAAGCCCTCCCACCTCATTCCCCAGTTCAGTTCTGCTTCAAACACCACGGCTTGCATGGCTGGTGTTGCAACAAACATGCCCGGCGTGCTTGCGCTTGCGTGATCTTTCGCGCATCCCTGCGTTATATAGATATCGATCAAAAAGCCGGGGTCTCCCCGGTGGCGGCAAGGAGCAAATGATATGGCTGATGACCACGACCCCACACAGGACGAATCCCTTTTCCCGGCCACCAGCCTGCTGCCTTATGAACGCTGGCTGAACGATGCCTCACGCAGCGTGATGCTGAATGCGCTCGAACATGTGAGCCGCGAAGGGCTTGCAGGAGAGCACCATTTCTATCTGACTTTCCTTACGGATTTTCCCGGCGTGGATATTCCTGCCCGACTTCGCGCCCAGTATCCGCATGAAATGACCATCGTGCTCCAGCACCAGTTCTGGGATCTGAAGGTGGACCGGGCAGCCAAAACTGTTTCTGTCGGCCTTTCCTTTGGGGGTGTTGGCTCCATACTGGTTATTCCCGTGCAGGCCATTACTGGGTTTGCTGATCCTGCCATAAGGTTCAGCCTGCATTTTGCTGCCATGGAGCCAACGGAGGAACCCACACCGGAAGAACCCACCACTGGCCAGCCCGAACAGGACGGGCCGGAGGAAAGCGACTCGTCCTCACAGGTCGTGAGTCTTGACGCTTTCCGCAAGAAAGGACCATCACCCGCCTGAAGCCCCGGCGCAAACGGGGCCAGGTTGACGGAGAAGACACGAAGAAATGACCAGCCAGCCCCCTCGCCCCCCGGTGCCGGAATTTGCCTATTCTCCCCTATTCCCGATGGGAGAGGATAAAACCACCTATCGCAAGCTGGATCTTGCAGGTGTGAGCACATCACAGTGCGGTGGCAAAACCGTGCTGCATGTTACCCCCGAATCCCTTACAGAACTGACAGCGCAGGCTTTTCATGAAGTGGCGCATTTTCTGCGGCCAGCACATCTGGCTCAGCTTGCTTCCATTCTGAAAGACCCCGAAGCTTCAGATAATGATCGCTTTGTGGCGCTTGATCTGCTGAAAAACGCCTGCATTGCGGCAGGTGGCGTGCTGCCCATGTGTCAGGACACTGGCACCGCTATTGTGTTCGGCAAAAAGGGCCAGCGCGTCTGGGTGGAAGGGAACGAGGAAGTTGCCTTCTCCAAGGGTGTGTACGAAACCTATACACGCACCAATCTGCGCTATTCCCAGATGGCGCCGCTAACGATGTTTGATGAAAAAAACACCGGCACCAACCTGCCCGTTCAGTGCGATCTTTTTGCCAGCCCCGCTGGTGAGCACGATGAGCAGATGGATCTGATGTTCGTGGCCAAGGGGGGTGGCTCTGCTAACAAAACCTTCTTGTTCCAAGAAACGCGCGCCCTGCTGGGGTCTGAACAGCAGCTGCTGGATTGGCTGGACACCAAAATCAAGACGCTTGGCACATCTGCTTGCCCGCCGTACCATCTGGCCATTGTTATTGGCGGTATGTCTGCCGAACAGACACTCAAAACAGTTAAGCTGGCTTCCACCCACTGGTACGATTCCCTTCCGACCAAAGGGGATATGACCGGCCACGCCTTCCGTGATGTTGAGATGGAACAGAAGGTGCTGGAACTTACCCGCAAGTTGGGCATTGGCGCACAGTTTGGCGGCAAATATTTCTGCCACGATGTGCGCGTTATCCGCCTGCCCCGGCACGGTGCATCTTTGCCTGTTGGCATTGGCGTTTCCTGTTCAGCAGATCGGCAAATCAAGGCACGCGTTACAGCCGAAGGTTTCTTTTTAGAACAGTTGGAGCATGACCCTGCCCGCTTCCTGCCTGAAACCACAGATGAACATCTGGAAGGCGAAGCCATCAAAATCGACCTGAATCGGCCGATGGATGAAATCCGCAAGGAGCTTTCCAAATATCCCGTCAAAACCCGTTTGGCTCTTACGGGTACCGTGGTGGTTGCGCGTGATATTGCCCATGCCAAATTCCGCGAACGCCTGCAAAAAGGCGAAGGCCTGCCGCAGTATTTAAAAGATCATCCCGTTTATTACGCAGGACCGGCCAAAACGCCGGCTGGCATGCCTACAGGCTCCTTTGGCCCCACAACTGCTGGCCGTATGGATTCTTACGTAGCAGAACTTCAGGCCAATGGCGGTTCCTACGTCATGCTGGCTAAAGGCAACCGCTCCAAGGCTGTAAAGGATGCCTGCCAGAAATATGGTGGCTTCTATCTGGGATCTGTCGGCGGCCCTGCCGCACGCTTGGCCAAAGACTGCATCCGCAAAGTAGAAGTGCTGGAATACCCCGAACTGGGCATGGAAGCTGTCTGGAAAATTGAAGTAGAAGATTTTCCTGCGTTTATTGTTATTGATGATAAGGGCAACGACTTCTACGCTGAGCTGTAAGACAGCAGCCTTGGCCCCTTTGCTGCAAAGGGGCCAACAGCAAGGGAGCGATGCGGGTTCATGCGTTTTACAGTAGATCGGTTAGACCATGTGGTGCTGACCGTAAGGGATGTAGAAATTTCCGCCTCATGGTTCCAGCGCGTGCTGGGGATGGATCGGGAAGAATATGGCCGTAACAATCGCACGGCGTTACGTTTTGGGGGGCAAAAACTTAATCTGCGCCCTTACAACGCCGAAGGGTGGGAAACTGCCACCCACGCCCTGCCCGGTGGAAACGATTTATGTTTTGTAACTGCCATTACCAGTGAAGATGTTTGCGAACACCTGAAAACCTGCGGTGTGACCATTGTAGAAGGCCCCGTGGCACGCTTGGGTGCATTAGGCCCTATTACATCCGTTTACTGCCATGATCCGGATGAAAATCTTATCGAAATTGCATCTTACCAAGGTTAAAAAAAATGGCTTCCCTCTTAAAAGTTATAAAAGAGGGAAGCCTGTTATTTTCAGCCTTTACGGCGCACAACTGATGAAGGCTGTTGCGCAACCTGTTGCAGCCACCCGCCATGAAAACCAGCTTGAAGCAGGCCGCGGCGAATAACGGTGCTTTGCCGCATTGTGTCCCACACAAGGCCACTCCGCCAGTTTTCCACCATCAGCAAAATAGGCCCTTGGTCGATACCCAGGTAAGTATTATCCGCCCAGTAATCCTGCTTTTCATCATGAAAACTGGGATTGAACGAATCTGCAAAACCATACTTGCCATAAATATGGTTTCCGTATTTGCTTTTCATGGTGCGTAGCGCTGGAATAGCAATTTCTGGCGCAAAGGCAACAGAACCACCGGCGGCCGTTGGGGCAATGGTGCCATCATCCTGCGTATAATCACGCCCAACACCGCGTGCACTGTAAGACAGAAAATGGCGCGTTTGCCCGTTTTCTGTTTTGGTTACATCGCCGGGGCCATCACTGGCTGTCAGGCCCCATGTATTGGCATCGTATCCCTGCCATTTACCGGGGTTAGACACAGCATAATTACGTTGTGCGTACACAGCGCGCCGGCTGTTTTCAAAATAATCAATGCCCTTGCTGCTAATCCAATTATCCTGAATGCCACGGAAATCTATCCATGCGTGGGAATACTGATGCCCAAACAACGGCGCAAAATTCAGGAATGTCTGCCCGTATTCCTCGCCCCATCGTTTATCATTTGTTGCCAACCACGCTTGCCAAGAAGCAGGCTGCAAGCCATGTTCTGGGGCACCTAAAGCAAGAATATACAGCATCATCCCTTCGCTGTACCCTTCCCAATAATTGGGGAGGAAGCCATGCTCGGGTGACCACCCCATGCTCAACCGATGGTCCGGACGTTCCATCCACTGCCAGTCCACCCGATTAAAAAGTTGGTCTGAAAGCTGGCGAATTTCTTTTTCCTGCGTTGTATCCTGCGTATAAAAATTACGACAGAACAGAACACCCTGCATTAATAATGCGGTATCAATACTGGAAAGTTCAATATCCGGATTCAGACGCAAGCCTGTGCGGTTATCCAGAAAATGATAAAAAAACCCGTGATAACCAGAGGCTTTATCCGCACTCTCATTTTGCGGTAGTTTCCACATATAGCGCAGCGTTGTAAGCGTACGTTCTACAGCCTGCTGCCGCGAAATATAATGGCGCTTAACACCAATACCATAAGCAGTTAGGCCAAAGCCTACGGAAGCAACACTATCCTGCTTTTGATCTGATGGATAGCGATCTGGAATAAGCCCCGTAGCTGGATCTGCTGAATCCCAAAACCACTGGAATGTACGTTGTTCCAGATCCGATACCATAGCCACATCAGCCGGTGTGGGAACATAAGCCTGTGGTGCCTGCACAGAAGGTGCAAGCGCATAGGCCGGCTCACTGATACTGGCAACACCAAGAAAGAGGCTTCCGGCAAGGAGCAAAGCTCCTGTTTTTAGAAAAGATTTTCTTTTTTCAGAAAGATCCGGCTTTTTACTTTTCCATACATCAGGCACGCACTTTGTTTTCATAACCGCCAAAAATCCGATTGTTACCCCAAACCGCCCCGACCATTACGTTACAAAACCGCACTGCCACGGCTTGTATGCAAGACGCATGAAAACATTCCAGCAACTGTGTAAAGTTCCCACAAACGCGAGCATGAAACACAGAGCATGCAAAAACAATGTTTTTTAGGATAGATTTTTTGCGGTGCGCACAAGCGGAAAACGCATAAAGCACTTTCCGCCCGCACCTAAAAACAATTTCTGATAATGAAATTATGACTGACGATAACGGAAGATATTCAAATCAGCCGTATCAATATCTGGCTTTTTGTTAGACATAAGATCCGCCAAAACTTTGCCAGACCCACATGCCATAGTCCACCCTAACGTACCGTGCCCAGTGTTCAGGAACAGATTATCCAAGCCTGTGCGCCCGATAACAGGGGTGCCGTCTGGAGTCATTGGGCGCAGCCCTGTCCAGAAAAGCGCCTGCTCTACATCGCAACATCCGGGAAACAAATCTGTTACGGAATGTTCCAGCGTTTCACGCCGCGGTTTCCGTAAACGGCGGCTAAAACCAGCCAATTCCGCAGTGCCCCCAATACGCACTCTGTCTCCCAGCCGGGTAATACCAATTTTGAATGTTTCATCCATAATAGTAGAAACCGGCGCAGCATCTGCATTTTGAATAGATGCTGTTAAAGAATAACCTTTTACAGGATAGACCGGAAGATCAATCCCCAAAGGCCGTAGAAGTGCGGGAGAAAAACTGCCTAATGACAGCACATAGGAATCTGCCGTTAATACGCCGTGAGACGTTTCTACACCCGTAACACGCCCACTTTCTGAGCGAATGCGGCGCACAACCGTATCGTACAGAAACTTCACGCCTGCTTCCTGCGCCATGCTGGCCAAACGCTGCGTGAACTTAAAGGCATCTCCGGTTTCATCACCCGGCAAACGCAAACCACCAACAATCTTTTGGCGAGATGCGGCTAAACCTGGTTCGGCAGCCACGCAGCCTTCTACATCCAAAAGTTCGTAGGGCACATTGTATTGTTTAAGAACAGCAATATCCTTGGCTGTTGCATCAAGCTGTTTCTGGGTTCTAAAAACCTGTAGCGTGCCTTGCTGACGGTCATCATACGTAATGCCTGTGCTGGATCGTAAATCCTGCATCACATCACGGCTATATTCTGCCAACCGGACCATACGGCCCTTATTGCGATCATACGCAGCAGCTGTACAGTTTTCCAACATCTGGAAAAGCCATTTCCACAAATGCGGGTCTGGCATTGGCCAAAATACAAATGGCCGATACTTCATCATCAACCAGCTAATGGATTTTAGCGGCACGCCCGGTCCCGCCCATGGCGCAGAATAACCGGGGGAAACCTGCCCCGCATTAGCAAAACTGGTTTCCATACCAGCTTCTGGCTGGCGGTCCACCACTGTAACCTCATGCCCTGCCTTGGCCAAATACCAGGCAGAGGTAACCCCTACAACACCACTTCCCAGAACCAGAATTTTCATTTCTGCTTATCTTTCTGTTGGGTAAACTGTTCAGGCGGCCGTTGTGTAAACACGGTGATAACGCCGCCCCAGAGATGTCAGTACTTCGTAACCAATTGTGCCTTCTGCTTTGGCTACAGCATCCACGCCGTAAGACGCGTTTAAAAGTTCCACCATGCTATCTTCCTCCAGCAACCCTTCGGGCACTTCAGAAAGATCAACAGTCATGGAATCCATAGAAATGCGGCCCAGAATTGGCAGCCGATACCCTTTATACCAAGCACAGCCAGCCGCAGCCCCAGCTCGGGCAAAGCCATCTGCGTAACCAGTTGCAATGGTGGCAACACGGCACGGACCATGAGCTTGCCATGTCAGCCCGTAACCTACCCGATCCCCTTTGGATAAATGACGAATTTGCAGAATATGGGCTTGCAGGCCAACCACTGGCTTAAGTGGGTTCTCACCCTCATTTTGTGGTGCCACGCCATACAAAGCCGCACCGGGGCGCACGAGATCAAACTGAAACTGCGGCCCCAGAAAAATGCCAGATGAGGCAGAAAGGCTTAAAGCCGCTTTGGGCAGCATACGCGCATATGCCTCAAACCGTTCACGCTGCATGGTATTTGCTGGGTTTTTTGGGGTATCTGCGCAAGCAAGATGGCTCATCACCAAGCTGACGGATAAACCTTCCAGAAGTTCTGGAGATACTGCCAGTTTATGGATATCAGCCTCTGAAAGACCAAAACGAGACATGCCCGTATCAAGCTGAATGGCCACATCCAGCGGCTTATCTATTTTAGCCGCCAGCTCTCGTAAAACAGCGACTTGTTCTAAACTATTCAGAACAGGCCGCAAATTATTGCGCACACAAATTTCAGCTGCATCTGGCCGAGGGCCATGCAACACCGTTACCGACGTTGTGGGAGATAAATAGGGCCTAAGAGCAAGCCCTTCATCTACGTGTGCAACAAAAAAATGTTCTGCACCCGCTTTTTCCAAAACAGGAGCCACCTGCGCAACACCCAGACCATAGGCATCCGCTTTAACCACTGCGGCACAAACTGTTTTGCCTAATCGACCCTTAAGGTAACGGTAATTTTCAGCAATGGCGGATAGATTTACCGTAAGAACTGCCCCAGCGCGAGATGCTGGCCACAGTGTTCTAGCTGAGGACGAAACAGTATTCACAACCGCCACCCTTATTTGTTTCGATTCCAGAATTTTAACAGGTATTTTATAAGATATCCTGTCTGTGTGTTGCAGAATATATTATTTTTCCTGTATTTTAGAATAAAATTTCAATATCAGCCCACAAAAGGCAGATTATGCCAGACCGTGTAACAGAAGCTATTTTACGGCACCTTGAACATAATGGCCGCCTAAGCAATGCTGAACTGGCTGAAAAAGTGGGTCTTTCACCCTCTGCTTGCCTACGCCGAGTACGCATGCTTGAACAACAGGGCACCATACAAGGCTACCGCGCCCTTATTACCCGGCAAAAAAGCCCGGCAGTTGCCACGATTATTGTGCAGATCACGCTGGAGAAGCAGACAGAAGAATGCCTTCGGCGTTTTGAAAGCCGTATCAAGGAATGTGCAGATGTTAAGGAGTGTTACCTGATGACAGGTGATGCCGACTATCTACTGCGCGTAGAAGCCCGAGACATGCAGGATTACGAACGTATCCACAAAGAGGAATTATCCCGCATGCCGGGTGTTGTGCGTATTCAAAGCAATTTTGCCATTCGCCCCGTTGTGCAGCAGGGCAAATGTAACTGAAGAATTAGTCTTCCGGCTCTTCATCTTCTGATGAAGCACCCAAATCACGCTGCACTTCGGGTGAGCGCAGCAGTGTATCCATATGCATAGCCGTATCCAGCGCTGTATCTGGCTGGAAATGAAGCTCTGGCACAGTACGCGCACGTATTTTATGCGCAAGCTGTGTTCTTAACCACGGAGCCACCCGTTTTAAAGCAGGCAGAAGCTCAGCAACATCACTACGCCCCAAACGGGTAATAAAGACCGTTGCGTGACGAAAATCTGGAGAAAGCCGTACCTCTGTTACCGTAAGGGCAACATCTACCAGATCCGGATCACGAAACGTGGTGCGTGCAAAAACTTCAGCCAGCACACGCCGCACTTCTTCCCCTACCCGCAACTGACGCTGAGAGGGGCCAGATGGAGCAAGACCGGCGAGATACCCCGCCGGCCCTGCTACTTTACTGCCTGATCCGTTCTTACGGCTCATGCTGGAACCAGCTCACTTTCAAAGCATTCCACCACGTCGCCTTCGCGCAGATCATTGTAGCCTGCAAAGGAAAGGCCACATTCGTAACCTTTGCTGACTTCCTTCACATCGTCCTTGAAGCGCTTGAGCTGGCTCAAATCACCTTCATGAACCACTACGCCATCACGCAGCAGACGCACGCCACAGCCACGTTTGACAACGCCTTCTGTAACGTAACAGCCAGCCACTTTGCCCACCTTGCTGATTTCGAACACACGGCGGATTTCGGCATAGCCAAGGAACTTTTCACGATGCTTAGGTGCCTGCTTACCGCGCACAAGCTGTTCCACATCATCAGCAACCTGATAGATGATGGAATAGTAGCGGATATCCACACCTTCGCGCTGCGCCAGTTGGCGCGCCTGCGCTGTAGCACGCACATTGAATGCAATAATCACTGCATCCGATGCCTTGCCAAGCTGCACATCGCTTTCCGTGATCTGACCGACAGAAGCATTAAGAACGCGAACGCCCACTTCTTCATTTGCCAGCTTGAGCACGGTTGTCTGAATAGCTTCCGCAGAACCCTGAACGTCTGCCTTGATCAGAACAGAAACTTCTTTCTGATCACCCGCCTGAATACGGGCTAGCATCTGATCCAACGTGCCACGTGCAGCAACCTGACCAGCCACCTGATGTTCTTTCAGCTTACGCTGACGGAACTCGGAAATCTCACGTGCGCGGTTTTCGTTTTCAACCACCACGAACGGAGCACCGGCAGATGGCACACCAGAAAGACCCAGCACTTCAACCGGCATGGAAGGCCCTGCATCCGTAACCTGGCGGCCACGATCATCCAGCAGAGCACGCACCCGGCCCCATTCGGTGCCAGCAACCACGATATCGCCTTTATGCAGCGTACCTTTTTGCACCAGCACAGAAGCAACAGAACCGCGACCACGATCCAGACGGCTTTCAATAACGGCACCTTCAGCAGCCCGATCCGGGTTTGCCTTCAGCTCCAGAATTTCTGCCTGCAGAAGAATAGCTTCTTCCAGCTTGTCCAGACCAGTGCGCTTAAGAGCGGAAACTTCGATATCCTGAACGTCACCGCCCATGGATTCCACCACAATTTCGTGGCTCAGAAGTTCCTGACGCACCCGATCAGGTTTAGCACCTGGCTTGTCGATCTTGTTGATAGCAACAATCATCGGCACGTTTGCAGCCTTAGCGTGCTTAATGGCTTCAACCGTCTGAGGCATAACACCATCATCAGCCGCCACAACCAGCACCACTACGTCCGTAATGGATGCACCACGAGCACGCATAGCCGTAAAGGCTTCATGGCCCGGGGTATCCAAGAATGTGATCTTGGAGCCGGAAGGCAGAGTAACCTGATAAGCCCCAATATGCTGGGTAATACCGCCTGCTTCTCCACCCGCAACGTCTGTTGTGCGCAGAGCATCCAGCAGTGATGTCTTACCGTGGTCAACGTGACCCATGATTGTAACAACTGGCGGACGCGGACGCAGAGCTTCTGGTGCGTCTTCCACACCTTCAATCCCCAGTTCAACGTCTGCTTCAGAAACACGGCGCACGCGGTGGCCGAATTCTTCAACAATCAGTTCAGCTGTATCTGCATCAATCGTCTGGGTAACAGTTGCCATCACGCCCATTTTCATCAGCGCTTTGATAACTTCACCCTGACGGGCAGCCATACGGTTTGCCAGTTCCTGCACGGTAATGTTTTCCGGCAGAACCACATCACGCACAACCTTCACCTGATCGGAACGCAAACGTTCCAGTTCAGCCTGACGGCGTTCACGTTCGCGCTGACGACGGACAGATGCGAGTGACCGCGTCTTATCGTCATCACCTTCAATCGCGGCCTGCACGTCAATACGGCCTGCACGACGGCCACCACCGACATCGGACTTACGCCCACCACCACTTTTACGATGGTTGCCAGGAGGTGCCTTGCGAGATGCACCACGGCGCGGCGCATCATCACTTTCCATGTCACGGCCACTACGCAGACGCAGTGTTTGCGCAGCCGCTGGTTCTTTTTCCTTAGCTTCAGCAGGCTGAGAGCGTGAGGGAACAGGCTTCAGCGGCTTGGCTGGCATAATCGCACGTTCAGCCAATGGACGCAGGCGCCCAACCGGCGGAGCCAGTGTGACTTCACCCGGAATGGGCACAGCCGAAACAACTGGTTCTTTCACGGCGATAGGCTGAATGGAATCAATGCGCGATTTGCGCTCATCCTCTTCAGCAGCAGCCTTTGCTGCTTCGGCTTCTTCAGCCGCGCGCTTGTCTTCCTCTTCCTTACGGCGCGCTTCTTCAGCAGCCGAAAGAATACGGATTTTTTCAGCTTCGCGCTGCTCGGCTTCACGCCGGGCGGCTTCTTCCGCTGCTTTTTTCTGTTCCGCCAGCACACGCTGACGCATGGCCAGTTCAGCGGCTGTTAGCGTACGACCGCCACCGCGCGCTCCACCGGCACGTCCGCCAGAACCACCCGGGCCGGCACCACGTTTTTTGCGCACTTCAACCTGCACAACCTTGGAACGGCCATGACTGAAACTCTGCCGCACGGACCCGGCATCAACCGTCCGTCCGACCTCCGAACGCCCTGCCGGCCGAAGGGACAAACGCCCCTTACCCTGATCCTGATCCTTGCCTTCGCTCATTGACCCGCCTGTTCACACCCATGCGCCGGAAAGGTCCGGGGCATGCGAGGGCCGCCTTCAGCAACCCCCGTAAAACGCTTATTCTCACAACGTAAGCGCTGTGCCAGCCCACCGGCTGAAAGCGCCACGTTCACCACTCGTTCCCGCCCAAAAATCTTTGCCAGATCTTCAGATGACAACGCCTCAACGACAGGAATATCGCGTTGGCCGGAAACCAGCCTCTCCCGCTCTTCCCTGCTTCCATCCAGTGCATGAACAACAATGGCAGCTTTACGCTGCACCAGCCATTCCCGCACCTTCATAAATCCACTTGTAGCCTGACCAGCTCTGCGAGCCAGCCCTACAAGTTCACTCATCCGCCGGAGCAGTCCTGTTTCTACACGGGCTACTATATCTTCCGGCACCTTAACCTGTTGGCGTGCGGCACGTGAAAAAACGCCCCGAACACGCGCCTGTTCTATCACATCCCGGCGGGGGCTCAACCATATTCCCCGCCCCGGCAGACGTGCATCTAGATCAGGCACCACTTCACCAGATGGTGAAATCACAAACCGGATCATTAAAGAAGGTTCGCCTTCTTCACGCGTTACCGCGCACCTCCGAAGGCTGCCTTTCTCTTCTGTTTCTGGCAAGAAATCACCACCCACTTTATATCAGGCCTCAGGCGTTGGCCTCACCTTCCTTGGTATCGGAAGGCTGCTGATTTTCATCCTCAAACCAATGAGCACGTGCTGCCATGATGATTTCATTGGCGGCATCTTCCTCAATGGCATCGGTGCCCAAGATCTCAACCAGCTCATCACCGGCCAGATCTGCAAGGTCGTCTAAGGTTTTTACACCCTTTTCACCCAATGTCACAAGCATCTGGTTTGTAAACACGCCCATATCGGCAATATCGTCCACAACACCTAGCTCTTTCCGCCGATCATCCAGCTTTTGTTCCTGCTGAACGAGGTAAGATTCAGCACGCTGAACCAGCTCCTGAACGACCGACTCGTCAAATCCTTCAATGCCAATCAGCTCATCTGGATCTGCAAAAGCCAGTTCTTCGATGGAATGGAAGCCTTCTGTGACCAGTAGACCTGCAATGACGTCATCCACATCCAGCGCTTCAACAAACAGCGCTGTCCGACGGCGGAACTCTTCCTGACGGCGTTCGGATTCTTCCGCTTCGGTCAGAATATCAATATCCCAACGCGTCAGCTGGCTGGCCAGACGGACATTCTGCCCACGGCGACCAATAGCCAAAGAAAGCTGCTCATCCGGCACAACCACTTCTACGCGACCGGCTTCTTCATCCATCACCACCTTGCTGACTTCAGCAGGTGCCAGCGCATTCACTACAAAAGTAGCGGCCTGCGGGCTCCACGGGATGATATCAATCTTTTCGCCCTGTAGTTCGGCCACAACGGCCTGCACACGGGAACCGCGCATACCAACGCAAGCCCCAACAGGATCGATAGACGCATCACGAGAAATCACGGCCATTTTGGCGCGAGAACCAGGGTCACGCGCAACGGCTTTAATTTCAATAATGCCATCGTAAATTTCTGGCACTTCCTGCGCAAACAGTTTGGCCAAAAAGGCCGGATGCGTGCGGGAAAGGAAAATCTGCGGCCCACGCGGCTCATCACGTACATCGTAGATATAGGCGCGCACGCGGTCCGAGTTACGGAACGTTTCACGCGGGATCAACTCATCGCGCCGCAGCAGCGCTTCTGCCGAACCAATTTCAACCAGCAGGTTCCCGTATTCGGTCCGCTTAACGGTGCCGTTTACAATTTCACCTACGCGATCCTTGAATTCGTTATACTGGCGCTTGCGTTCATATTCACGCACGCGCTGCACAATCACCTGCTTGGCGGTTTGCGCGGCAATACGCCCAAAATCAATCGGGGGCAGCGGATCAATCAGGTATTCGCCTGCCTGAATTTCTGGGCGAAACTTACGGGCAATGGAGAGCGCAATCTGCGTATCTTCATTTTCCACTTCATCCACCACTTCCGTCCAGCGGGACAGGCGTACATCGCCTGTCTTGCGGTCGATGGTGGCACGAATGTCCTTTTCGTGCCCATATTTGGCGCGTCCGGCTTTCTGGATCGCCTGTTCCATGGCTTCCAGCACTTCTTCACGCTCGATACCTTTCTCGCGCGAGACAGCGTCTGCAACCAGCAAAAGTTCAGGACGGGAAACAGAGGTATCCATACTCTCAGCTCTCCAAAACAGGCAGCTTTATCAATGCACCTTGGGCCCGGAAGAATCGTTGTCATTCTTCTGGGCGGGATCAGTGCCGGGCGCAGATTGCACCATACGGGCACTAGCTTCAATCAGAGCATCTGTCAGCACCAGCCGTGCACGCCGGAGTTCTTCCAGCGGCAAGGCAACTTCCGTGCCATCATCCAGACGCATCCGCGCAACAGTTCCATCAGACCCCAGAACCGTACCAGAAAAGCGGCGGCGCCCATTTACCGGCAGCAGAACTTCTGCCTTGGCCTGGTGCCCGGCAAAGCGGTTCCAGTCCTTCGCACGGGTAAGGGGCCGATCTATTCCGGCAGAGGAAACTTCCAGCGTCCACGCCCCGGGAATGGGGTCTTCAACATCCAGCACGGCACCTACCGCGTGGCTGATCCGTTCACAATCTTCCACATTAATCAGGGAACCATCTTTGCGGTCTGCCATGATCTGCACGGTCGGACGCTCACGCCCCAGCACAGCAACACGCACAATCTCATAACCCATATCCTCAACGGCAGGGGCTATCAGCGCAGCAACGCGGGCTTCTAGGCCAGAGTGAGTAGAAAGGTCTGTATCCAATGCAAAAAAGGCGGCCGTCAAGGCCACCCCCCGAAACGTAAAACAAATTGAGAAGGATGGCTCTTTATGTAAGGGATGTGGAGTGAAACCGCAAGGGTAGAATAAAGCTACTGCCCGCCATGCAAATCTTTGCCCTTTATAAAAAACAATTTTACGGGCTGGATGCAAATTGCACATTGCAGGGCACGCCGGACATGCTTTTATTAACCCTATTGCGACATATTTGCCATCCTCCACACTGCAAGGGCTGACCTTTCAATATGCACAAAGAGCCAGAACCCGCATGGAAGCCACAACCGCAGCCACAGGCAGCAGACAAACCTTCTGGCGTGCGTATGGCTCTGATTGGGCTGGCCACATGCGTTATCATGGCCGGAGCTGGCGTGCACTTTATGGGCGGTGGGCACGGAAATACCGCTGCCCCTGCGGCAGAAAACAATACGCAAGATCATGATAACAGCGCCAACCGTATGGGAATCCCCCTTACGCTAATTGCCTCGCAAAAAGCTGCTCAAGCGCTTGCCAAATCCGATTATACGGAACAGGAACAGGCAGATATTCTGGCAGGTATCAAACGGCGAGACATTCGCTTAGTAGCTATGCCTGTTTACGATGCCACAGGCGCAGGTGGCACAATTACGCTTATTTGTGGGCCGTGGCACCATACAGTGCATTTGTCCCCCACCCCGCAAACCGTCATTCTGCCCATTACGATCAGTGGCAATGTTGATATCATACCGACATCAGACCCCGGGCCTGCTGGTATTGGGAGCGGTGCCATTACGGTATTTGGCCCACAAACACTGCCGATTATGTATAAAGGGGATACTCTGCCACTAACGGTGATTGCGCAATGAAGGGACTGTTACCCGCCCTAAACCGGCTGATGCCGTTGATGATGGTGATCTTTCTGGTGCTTGCCAGCATACAGATTGCCCTCAGCCTGCATCTTTCCCTGCATTCCATTACGCATGTTTTGCAGTGGTGCGCACCAGCATGGCCGATTTTGGCCGTAAGTGGCATTATACTTACAGTAGCGGGGCTGCTGTTTGAAACACGCGCCGAGAAGCTGGCGCGCAAAGGGCTTTTACGCCGACGGGGATTCATCATGGACGTTCTTGCCAGACTGACCAACCGCGCCGCACTGGAAGAAATGATGGCGCGCGAGCAGCGTGAAACCACCATTGATGCGGAAGAACTGGCAGCCAACCTGCGCGCCCGCGTTATTGGGCAGGACCAGGTATGCGAGGATGTGGCTGTGCAGTTGCGCCGCCGCCTTGCCTTGCAGGTACGCGGTAAACCAGTAGGCATTTTTCTGCTGGCAGGGCCTCCGGGCACAGGCAAAACCTATCTGGCCAAACAACTTGCCCGCCAGCTTGAACGCCCCCTGCTGCATTTTGATATGACACAGATGAGCAGCCCCCACGCGGCAACCCAGCTATTTGGTTCCCCCAAAGGTTATGTGGGTTCAGACACTTACGGAAAGCTGACTGGCGGCCTGAAGGAAAAACCGGATGCCGTTGTGCTTCTGGACGAAATTGAAAAAGCACATCCGGATGTGTTCAAAAAGTTCCTGACAGCATGGAACGATGGACACATTACCGAGGCCTCTACCGGGCAACAGATTTCTACCGTGCGCGCAATTTTTGTGCTGACATCCAACATTGCAACAGATGCGCTGACAGAAATTGCAGACCGCCTACATGATGACCCAGACCGTATGCGCGCCGAATCGGTAGAAGCCTTGCGTCAGGCTGGGTTTGCGCCGGAAGTTCTAAACCGGTTGGATCGTATCTTTATCTTCCGTCCGCTACAGGGGCTGGATATCGCCCGCGTGGCCGCGCTGGAAATTGAAACCATGATTGAAAGCTACGGGCTTAAAGTGGAAACCGGCGGTATTGATGCCACTCTGCTGATGGACGTTATGCGCCGCCAGAGCCGCATGGGAGATGCTGCCTCTGCCCGAGATCTGGTGCGTTCGATTGAAGATATGATCAGCGAATCCCTGATTGTAGCCCGCCAACAGGGTGCCAATATGGTGCGGCTGGTAAAGGAAGATGATGGTGCAGTTGTTGCAAAAGTGGCGGACAACCGCACGGATGAAGGCGATGGCATTCATGCGCGCCTGATCCCATAAGCGGCCCTTTACTGTTTATTATTCCGGCACAAGGCTGTTCTGCATGTCTGCTTTTACCCGATTGTGGCAACGCGCTCCTGTTTGGCGTGTAGCGCTGTTTACCGCTGGCGCATGCAGTGTGTTTTCCGTGATGTTTCCTGCCCCTTGGCTAACTTCACGCTTGCCGGCTTATGCAAAACTTACATCCAAAATCAGCCATATGCTGCCTGCTGGTGCATCTTCTGCCGATTCGTCGGAAGATGCACTTCGACCGGATGAAGATCGGCGCACCGTTTCCGCGCCCCCTATGGATGCACAATTTGAAGGCACGCTTTCTTTTGCGGGCCGCCAGCTCCCCTTACCTGCTGGTAAATGGCACCCACTCCTGAATTATCAGGATGATGTTGCACACGGAGAAATTCTAACATCCCTTTATGTGCGTTCCGAACAAGGCATTGTAACAGGCTTACTGATTGCTCAGGCCACCACACAATCCCTGCCCATTACAGATACGCAGCTTGTGCAGGATGAATGCCACAGCAACTTTAACTTTATGTCAGAAGCCCTCCCGCAAGATGGCACGCACACAGAATGCTGGATGACATCCCCTATTCGAGTAGTGAATAACGTTTTTCTGACATCCAACCCCGCATTACAGGCTTTACTGGGAAGCCCCATGTTTATTCCCCCTGCTGTGCAGCGCCTGACAGGTATGGGCTTTGATCTGCCCCCCGTTCTGGTGGATGCCGGTTGGAATCGGATTGAAAAAAGCAAATCCGGCCCGGGTGTGGATTTCATGAGTGTTCACATGCTGACAAGTCCGGCAGAAGCCGGCAGCAAAACCGTACCTGGTGCGCCAGAAAACTGGTCTCGCGCAGGTATGTCCGATTCGTCTGCTGTGTCAGACTTTGTCCGCCGCACCAACGCATGGCTACGCGGATGGAGCCCTTATCTACGCCAAGGGTTTGACAGCAAGCTACCGGATACTGCCCTGCCCACAACTGTATCGGCAGATCCGGCGTTCCACGGTTAAAAACCGTTAAACGGCCTGATGCATCTTACCTTCCCGCAAGAGATCTGCGGAAACTTCTATCAGAAAATCCAGAACTGTCCGGGTACGCAGGGGGAGTGTACGCGGGCCAGTATGCACAGCATAGAATGGCAGGGAAGGAATATTCCAATCTGCAAACAGGCGAGTAAGCCGGCCATCGGCAACAGCCTCACGCACCTGAAACTCTGGCAACAGGCCAATGCCCAATCCAGATTCCACCGCATACAACACAGCTTCACTGCTATTGGCACGGAAAACAGCTGATGGTGCAATTACGCTTTCTTCACCATCCCGCTCAAAATTCCAATCCAACCTGCTAGAGCCGTAATTATATACGACTCCCGGATATTCAGGCAGATCACGCGGGTGCGTTGGCGTGCCACAGCGGGCCAGGCAAGATGGCGCGGCCACCAACCATTTGCGCACAACGCCCAGTTTACGGGCAATAAGAGAACCCTCGGCTATGTCCCCTACACGCACAGCCAGATCCAGCCCTTCTTCTACCAGATCACCAAATGCATCGCGCATGACAACTTCAATGGCCAGATCAGGGTGCCTTTCTAGCAACTCCCCTATCCGCCGTGTCAGACACAATCCAAAAGCTGTGGTTACCCCCAGGCGCACCAGACCAGATACAGAAGCACGACGGCGCCCCAGCACTGTTTCTGCCGTTTCCAGAATTTCCAGCACTTCATAAGCATGAGGAAGAAGGCTTCTGCCATCTTCCGTCATGGTAAGGCTGCGCGTGGTGCGCGCAAACAAAGTTGTACCATAATGCGCCTCTAACAACGCAATATGGCGGGAAATTGTGGGCTGACTAACACCTGTCTCACGCGAGACGGCAGAAAACGAGCCTGTAGCCGCAACGCGAACAAAGCTGTGAAGCGCGGAAAGAAGATCCATTGAAGTCCAGCACTGTTCCTGTGAACACGCGGACATTACATTACAACTCCTTACCAGCAAGAAGTGTATCTAATGTTGCGCGTATTCCTGATTTATCGGCAATTTTGGAACAAGCTGGCAGGTCGCACAACATCCGTCAGGCTCTATTCCGCCATGTGACAGATGCACTTGCATTTGTCTTGCATGACGGAACAGATATCCCAAACAGGTTTTACCGGCGCCGCATATGCGGTTGTGCCAGCTTTTTTTCTGCCATACGTGCCAGACGCACAAAAGGCAGCCCCAGCAACAGATAAGCTGCGCCTACCATCAGCCCTGTTCCGAAATAGTCGAAATAGGAAGAAGACAGACGGATGTAAGTCTGGGTCAATTCTGTCAGCGTGATCACGCTGACCAGTGACGAATCTTTCAACAACGAAATAAAGTCGTTGGTCATAACAGGCATAACCAGACGGAAGGCCTGCGGCACAACCACGTAACGCAATGCCTGAGCGTGCGTCATATTCAGAGCCAAAGCAGCTTCCATCTGCCCATGCGCCACAGATTGCAGGCCTGCGCGATAGTTTTCGGCCTCATACGCCGCATAGTTCATACCCAAGCTGACAACACCGGCCAGAAAGGGGGTGAGGCTGATGCCAAATTCAGGCAGGCCGTAGAAAATGAACAGAACCTGAATCAGCAATGGGGTGCCGCGCACCACTTCCACGTATGTGGTCGCCAACCAGCGCAGCGGTGTAGGACCGTACAGGCGCAAAAGCGCCAACGCCAAGCCCGCTCCAACCGCCAGCACCATCGCACACAAAGAAACCAGCAAAGTCAGCCATGCGGCTTTTGCCAACTGCGGCAGAAATCCAACATAGCGGTCCAGCTTAATGCGCCAGCCGCCCTTACCTTCCAGTTCCGCTACATATGCGTTCCACGCCGCAGGCGTAACGTTAAGCGTGGTGTGATCATTGGTGAACTGCGCCATTTCTGGCGTCCACAGATCCCACCGCAGCAATACACGATGGAGCGTGCCATCATGCTGCATGGTTGCCAGCGCGGCATTCACCTTTGCACGCAGGGCTACATTCTGCCCTTTGGCAAAAGCTATGCCATATTCTACACGGCCAATGGGCTCACCCACCACCTGCAAGGCTGGGTTGGTATCACCGTAATATTTGGCAATGGGGCCATCAATCAGAATGGCATCCGTGCGGCCATTTGCCAGATCCATGAACGCATCGGTTTCTTCATCATACGTCCGAAGCTGAACCTTGGCGTTTTCGGTCAGGATACGCTCAGCTTGCGTATCCTTGATTGTGCCAATGGCATGGCCATTCAGATCCGCGAGGTTTTTAAGTTGCGGGCCATTGCGCCGCACCACAATCCGTTCGGATGTGATGTAATATGGGTTTGAAAAATCAATACCTTCGGCATGCTCATCTGTCATTTCAATGCCACAGATGACCATTTCATACAGGCCACGCTGCAAGCCGGGAATAAGACCATCCCAATCATTCTGCACGAACTGAAGCGGCGCACCCATGTGCTTGCCCAGCTCCTGCATCAGGTCGTATTCAAACCCGGTCAGCTTGTCCTGATCTTTCAGATCATGGAAGGTATAGGGCACGTCTGATGAAGCATCCGCAGCCCAGCGGATCGGCTTTTCTTCCTGTGCGTGTGCCACATGCGCGCCAGCACCCAGCCAACTTACGGCCAGCAGCAGACAAACACAGCGCAAAAACAAACCCCAAAGGCGTGGCGGGCAGTGCTGTGCGTTCTGTTTCACAGAAGTGTCCTCAAAAAGCGACGTGTCTGTTCATGGGCCGGGTTCACACACAGAACCTCCGGCGGGCCAGATTCAATAATGTGGCCGCCATCCATATAGACAATGGTATCCGATGCCACCTGGGCAAAGCGCATATCGTGGGTGACGATAATCTGCGTCATCCCTTCATCATCAAGGGTGCGCATCACCCCCAGCACTTCTTCCGCAACAATCGGGTCCAGCGCTGATGTGGGTTCATCATACAGCATAATTTCGGGCCGCATGGCCAAGGCGCGTGCAATGGCGGCACGCTGCTGCTGCCCGCCAGAAAGCGAAACTGGGTAGCGTTGCGCCACGCGTGCCAGCCCTACTTTTTCCAGCAGAGCCATGGCCTCGGCGCGCTCAACTTCTCCGCCCTCACCCTTAACCACGCGGGGGGCCAGCAGAACATTGTCCAGAACTGTAAGATGGGGAAACAGGTTAAAGCTCTGGAACACCATGCCCACATGGGTGCGCAAGCGGTGTGCCATATGCTCATCTGCGCGACGCCAGACGGCATCTTTGCGCTCTATGGTCACCCCCATGGCGGTTATCTTACCGCTATCGGGAATTTCCAGAAAATTCAAACACCGTAGAAAAGTGGATTTTCCGCAACCGGATGGGCCAATAATAGAAACCAGCTCACCCTTTCGCACCTGCATGGATACACCACACAGGACATCCCCCTCGCCGAAATTTTTGTGCAGATGTTCCGCACTCAAAACGACTGGGTCTTCCACAGAAAACGCCGACCCGGTGCGTACCGGGTCGGCATCTCGACGTTCACCTTGAACGAAATGGTTCTCAGGCAGCTTTCGTCATCCCTCGCAAGACGTACTGAAGGATGCCACCATGCCTATAATACTCGACTTCGTCTAGAGTATCGACACGGCAAAGCAGTGGTACTTCCTGCGTGGAGCCGTCATTTCTTGTAATTGTCATAATTACATCCATGCGCGGCGAAAGTTTATCAACACCCTTGATGCTGATCACTTCATCACCCTTCAGACCAAGGGTCTTACGGGTTGTGCCATCCTTGAACACCAGCGGCAGAACGCCCATGCCCACAAGGTTGGAACGGTGGATACGCTCAAAGCTTTCAGCAATAACAGCTTTTACGCCCAGCAGCAGGGTGCCTTTTGCGGCCCAGTCACGGGAAGAACCCATGCCGTATTCCTTGCCACCGATGACCACCAGCGGGGTGTGTTCCTTTTTATATTCCATGGCCACATCGTAAATGGCGCCTTCCTTCCCATCTGGGAAGTGCTTGGAATATCCACCTTCCGTACCCGGCAACATTTCGTTTTTGATACGGATGTTGGCAAAAGTACCACGCACCATCACGCGGTCATTCCCACGACGGGAGCCGTAAGAGTTGAAGTCTTTCGGTTCAACCCCGTGTTCCATCAGGTAACGACCAGCCGGTGAATCCTTTTTAATGGAACCAGCCGGAGAGATATGGTCGGTCGTGATGTTATCACCCAGCAGGGCCAGAATACGCGCACCTTCGATATTGCCGGGAGCTTTAGGCTCAACGTCCATATGCTTGAAGTACGGCGGATCCTGCACGTAGGTAGATTTTGGATCCCACTTATAGGTTTCAGAACCCGTAGCAACCTTCAGGCCCTGCCATTCCTTTGTGCCCTTAGACACGTTCTTGTAACGGTTGATAAACTCGTCACGGCTGATGGCAGAAGCAATAAGGTCTGCAATTTCCTTATTGGTGGGCCAGATATCCTTCAGGTAAACCGGCTTGCCATCCTTGGATGTGCCCAGCTGTTCCGTTGTAATATCTTGCCGCATGGTGCCCAGAAGGGAATATGCAACCACCAGCGGCGGGCTTGCCAGATAGTTGGCCCGAACGTTGGGGGAAATACGGCCTTCAAAGTTACGATTGCCAGACAGGACAGAAACAGCAACCAAGTCGTTGTTTTCAATCGCATCCACAATGTGGGAAGGCAGCGGACCGGAGTTACCAATACAGGTGGTGCAACCATACCCAACGGTATTGAAGCCCATGGCATCCAGATCTGTCGTGAGGCCAGAACGGTTCAGGTAATCCGTAACAACCTGAGACCCCGGAGCCAGAGAGGTTTTCACCCAAGGCTTAGGCTTCAGGCCCAGAGCGCGTGCTTTACGGGCAACCAGACCAGCCGCAATCAGCACAGCCGGATTGGATGTGTTGGTGCACGAGGTAATGGCGGCAATAACAATATCGCCCTGCCCCAGATCATAGTTTGTTCCGGCAACCGGCACCTTTTTATTGGCATCGTTGGCGGCCACACCCAAAGAGCTGGTCAGTTCTTTTTCAAACGCGGTTTTGGCGCTTTTCAGCTCCACGCGGTCCTGCGGACGCTTGGGGCCAGCCAGAGACGGCACAACCGTGCTGAGATCCAGTTCCAGAACATCCGTAAAGACGGGTTCGGGTGTTTCGTGCGTGCGGAACATACCCTGTGCACGCAGGTATTCTTCAACCAGCTTAATGCGATGTTCATCACGGCCAGTCTGACGCAGGAAGTCCAGCGTAAGCGCATCAACCGGGAAGAACCCGCAAGTTGCACCATATTCCGGAGCCATGTTGGCAATGGTTGAACGGTCAGCAACCGGCAGATGGTCCAGTGCCGGGCCAAAGAATTCAACAAACTTACCAACCACGCCTTTTTTGCGCAGCATCTGGGTAACTGTCAGCACCAGATCGGTAGCTGTTGCGCCTTCTGGCAGCTTGCCTGTCAGTTTAAAGCCGATCACATCCGGGATCAGCATGGCAATGGGCTGGCCCAGCATTGCGGCTTCAGCCTCAATACCACCCACACCCCAGCCCAGCACACCCAGACCGTTGATCATGGTAGTGTGACTGTCTGTGCCGTAAAGGGAATCCGGGTAAACGTATTCCTTACCACCAACATTGGCGGTCCATGCCACCTGGGCAATGTATTCCAGGTTCACCTGATGGCAGATGCCCGTATCTGGCGGCACAACAGAGAAGTTTTCGAAGGCTTCCTGGCCCCAGCGCAGAAAGGCATAACGTTCTGCGTTGCGTTCAAATTCCAGGGTGATGTTTTCCTGCAGCGCTTCTTTTGTGCCTGCATAGTCCACCATCACGGAATGGTCGATCACAAGGTTGACCGGAACCATTGGGTTCACCTTCTGCGGGTCCCCCTTCAGGCTCACAATCCCGTCGCGCATGGCTGCAAGATCCACCACACCCGGCACGCCGGTGAAGTCCTGCATCAGAATGCGTGAAGGCTTGAAAGGCACTTCCTTGCTGCTGCTGCCTTTTGGCAACCAGCCTGCAATGGCCTTGGCGTCATCTACATTGTAGGAGCGCCCATCTTCAAACCGCAGAATATTTTCCAGAAGAACCTTCAGCGAAACCGGCAGGCGGCTTACGTCGCCAATGGTTTTTGCCGCTTCGGGAATGGAAAAATAATGGTAGGTCTTGCCGTCAACCTCAAGGGTGCGGCCTGTCTTTAGCTTATCGTGCCCAACCGTTTTCATAATCGCTCTCTCCCCGATCACAGCCGATGGCTGGTGATGCGTTCAGGACACCGTAAACATGCCATTCGGCGCCGAGTGCCTGCCTGATCTGCCGGGCAACCGGCTTGATATCCCGTTGGGCCTAGAACATACCGGCAGTTGGAAAAGGCACAAGGCGGGGAGCGACCACGAGAACGCGAGCACCCCGGCTTTTGCGGCCTTGCACGGTAACAATAAGGAGAAGTGTTATCGCCGACAGTCCTTTCCCTGCCGGGCAACCTGCCCCAACCAGGCCTGTAACTGGTGCATTTCCGGCACTTTATGCTGAGGATCTTTGTGTTTTCCGTGGGGAAAGACTGGTACTGGACGGTGTCAGCTTTCAGATGGAAGCCGGAGCCGCCATGCTGCTAACCGGCCCTAATGGTGCAGGAAAGTCCACTTTGCTGCGCGTTCTGGCGGGCCTACGCAAACCCGATTCCGGCCAGTTGCTCTGGCATGGCGAATCGGTTTTTGCAGATCGCGCTGCCCATGCCAGCAAAGTGGCCTATCTGGGACATCAGGATGCGCTCAAGCCGGGGCTGACCGTAACCGAAAACCTCGCATTATTCGCACGTGCAGGCCAAGGCGACATGCAGGCGGCCCTTGAGGCCATGGACCTGCTGCCACTTGCCAATCTGCCAGCCCGCCTACTTTCTGCTGGACAGAAGCGGCGCACGGCGCTTGCGCGTGTTTTGCTGGCCAATGCACCTTTATGGCTGCTGGATGAACCTAGCCTTGGCTTGGATGCCAATGCCATTACCCTGTTAGGACAAGCCCTTACAGCACATAGGCAACAAGGTGGGTTGGTCATTGCCACCACACATGTGCCCTTACCGCTAGAAAACGTGCAGCCCCTTACATTGCCGGGCGCGGGCGATTCGGCTGCTTCCACCTTTTACCAGCAGGAAGATGACGCATGATCGGGCTGTTCTGGGCCATTGTTGGGCGTGACCTCCGCCTTGCCCTCCGGCATGGGGCAGACACAATGGGGGCCATTCTCTTCTTTATCGTTACGGCCACCCTGTTCCCGCTTGCTCTTGGCCCATCCCCAGAATTGCTGCGCCATATGGCGCCCGGCATTATCTGGGTTTGCGCCCTGCTGGCTGCTCTTCTGCCACTAGATCGGCTATTTGGTGCGGAGCTTGAAGATGGATCACTGGATCAGCTCCTACTTCTGGGCGTTCCGGCTTCCCTTGTAGCCTTAGCCAAAATAACCGCACACTGGTTGACCACAGGCATTCCCCTGCTTTTGGCCGCCGTGCCATTGGCCACCATGCTGGGCTTGCCAGCTTCTGCCTTGCCTGTGCTTTTGGCCGGGCTTTTCCTTGGGTCCGTTGTGTTATCTCTGATTGGAGGGATGGGCGCATCTATTGTGCTGGGCGCACGACGCGGTGGTGTGCTGCTACCACTGCTTACGCTGCCTTTGGCAACACCTGCGCTAATTTTTGGGGCTGCGGCTATTGATGCCGCATCAACCGGCCTGCCTTGGCAGCCAGATTTGGAACTTCTAGCAGCTTTTGTGGTGGGGGCTCTCCCACTCTGCCCGCTGGCAGCCGGTGCTGGGCTGAGAGCAGCTGCAGAATAATACGCATCTGCTGTTATGGCCTATTCAAAGGGCCATAACAGCAGCATATTTGGCAAAATTACTTAGATGTATTGCCAGATGTCGTCTGCTGATGGCTGACAGCCTGAATATCAACAGAGGCATAGCGCACAGAATTTTCCGCATCACGCAGGGCTTCACTTGCCTTGTACGGATCGTTCTTGATGAACTGTGCAGCGTGGTCCACGTCCTGCCGTGTCTGTTCCAGCGGCACAGCAGCAATAACGTAATCTGCATCCACACCAGAAACTTTTAGCACTTCAGAAGCGCGGTCCGGGTCACCTGCACGCAGGTGGCGGTTAGCCGCGGCAACAGCTGCGCTTTTTTCTGTTGTGGGTTCAACTGTTTCATCCAGAACCAGTTCGCCATCAATCGGCAACCAAGCCACAGGCGTAGTGCTGCCCGTGCCTTTTTTAGCTGTCTGAGCCTGCTTGGTTTTCACCGGCATCAGTTCAGCTTCTGCTTTCTGGAAAGCGGTATTATCGGCCCGTGCCCGATCCAATGCCTGCTGTGCGCTTGTAATCAGGGTTTTAGCCCCTTTAAGGTCACCATCAAAAATGGCGCGGCGTGCCAGCATCAGTTCTTCAAACGCTGTGTTCCCATCGTCTGAAAGGCGGCCGAAATCCTGCGTTGCTGCCGCTGTTGCAGCATTTGTTGCAGGCACAGCGGCCGTAGATGCTGCCTGCTGCTGTGCCCATGCTGGCGCAACAGCCGTTGTTGCTGCCAGTAGAGCGCCCAACAGCATACCCGTTTTCTTCATGATTTCTCCCTTTCTGAACGCCATCCATAATGGCCTTGTTTGCGTTCTGATTGTTGAGCGAGAAAGCACGAAAGCAAAGGCAGGCAAACACAAGGCTGGCCTGCCCTCACATCGGATCAGATATAATGCTCGGTTAATGGCGCAAAACCATTAAACCCCGTCGCACAGTAAGTGGAGACATAAGCACCGGCCCCCAGCAGATCGACCTGTTCCCCCGCAGCCAAGTCCAGCGGCAGTTCGTAATGCGTTTTCTCGTACATGATATCCGCACCATCACAGGTTGGTCCGGCCAGCGCCACACGCCCTGTGGGAGAACCATCCCGACTGGTGCGAATCGCGTAACGAATGGATTCGTTTTCTGTTTCCGCCAAGCCGCCAAACCGCCCGATATCCAGATACACCCAACGCAGCCCATCCTTACGCCCACGCGCACTGACAAGCACAACTTCCGAGCGCACCACACCGGCTTCACCCACAATAAAGCGGCCAGGTTCCACCAGCATTTCTGGCAATGCATTGCCAAAGTGCTCTGTCATGGCGCGGAAGATGGCCGTAGTGAAGTGATCGATTTCGGGCACATCATCCCGGTAACGGATGGGAAAACCGCCCCCCAGATTGACCATACGCAAATCCAGCCCGGCTGCACTTAAATCTGTAAACAGAGCCGCCGCACGGGCAATGGCAACCTCATAAGCTTCTGCAGAAAGCTGCTGGCTGCCCACATGGAAGGAAAGCCCATACGGGTCCAGCCCCAGTTCTCTGGCGGCCAGCATCAGTTCCTTGGCGGATTCGACTGTGGTGCCAAACTTGCGGGAAAGTGGCCATTCTGCCCCGTAGTTATCCACCAGAAGGCGGCAATAAACGCGGCTTCCCGGTGCGTGTGCAGCCAGTTTTTCCAGCTCTTCCCGGCAGTCAAAAACAAACATCCGCACACCGGCTTCATAAGCAGCACGGATAGCAGAAACCTTTTTAACCGTATTACCAAAGGAAATGGCATCCGGGCTGGCGCCTGCCTGCAAGCATAGGGAAACTTCTTCCCACGAAGCGGCATCAAAGCAGGAGCCAAGCTCAACCAACCGCCGCAGAATAGGCTGCGCTGGATTAGCTTTAACGGCATAGTAAATACGAGCCTGCGGCAAAGCTTTGCCCAATGCATGATAGCGGTCTGCTACTGCATCCACATCGAGAACAAGACAAGGCGTTGCCGGCTTTTGCTCGGCGAGAAAACGGGTGATTTTGGGATTCATATCCCCACTCCCCCAGATCAGGCTCCTCCGCCTGAACAGCGCGGAGAAGGACGTTGCGAAACGGTCTAACGGACCAGCGACCAAAGGCAGATGCACGAAACATCCCGATTGCCAGAACGCTTGACGTCGTTGCGTAACCTCAGAGGGCCAGTGGCACGTGCGTTGCTGCGTAGGGGCGTGCATATGAGGCCAAAGCGCAACAAGTGCAAGTCAAAAACATTCAAAAAACAAAAAAACATGGCACTTGGCCATCATGCCCGATAAGACAAGGCAAGCTTTATACACGGCATTTATGCTCGTTTTTGGCAAAAGCATGCAGAGTTAACTTTTTGTTCCTGCAAGAAAGCATGCCTCTTTACCGCACACCATGCCGTTATTGTTTTGGTGTGCTGCTACAAGTTTATCGCTGGTGCCGCAGAAGGTGCCTCTTACCTTAACGAAGGACGCTCCAATCCCGATGCAGGTTATCTGTCAGCCCGATACGCGCCCATCTGTGCACCCGGATTCTCACTCCCACACGATTCATGAAAACGTGCAGCCCAATTTTTCTCGCCCTTCTGAACTGGGGCGGAAAGATTGGAAGATTATTTTACAGCGCACAGTTAAAAGCCTTATTTCAGGCCCCACCACGTTGGTGGCCGCGGGTTGCGCATTTTATACCACGCTCTCCCTGTTTCCGGCCATCAGTTCCCTGATCTCCATTTACGGGTTGGCTTTTGATGTACAGACCGTGGCGCCACAGATGGAAGTCTTGCGCAACCTGCTGCCACCCAATGCCTTCACTCTGCTTTATGATCGGGTGCAAACGCTTGTAGCTGAGCCGCCCTCATCCCTCACATTCAACCTGATTATTTCAGTCAGCGTGGCTTTGTGGTCTGCCTCTGCGGCAACGCGGTCTATTATTTCTGCCCTGAATATCGCGTATAATACGCGTGAAAATCGTAATTTCTTTATATTTCAGATTACTGCCTTTGCCCTTACTCTTTGCGGCATTCTGGGCGCAGTGCTTACCTTGGCCCTTATGGTGGCCATGCCGCTGCTGCTTAACCTTCCAGCATTGCTACACATTCCCACCCCTCCCGGTTCCATTGAATTTATGGCCCGGTGGAGCGGCCCGGTGGTGATGTTTACATTTGAAACGCTGGCGCTTTCCGCACTGTACAGATTTGGCCCCAACCGGCACATTTCCACCCAATGGCGCTGGGTTCTGCCCGGAGCCGTCTGCTCCACGCTAACGTGGATTGCGGCATCACTCGGCTTTTCCTACTACGTGGCACATATTGCCAGTTACAGCGCCACTTATGGGCCACTAGGTGCCTTTATCGCCATTATGATGTGGTTTTTTGTAACCGCGTGGGTGGTGCTTATGGGGGCTGAACTGAACGCTGAGATGGAAAGCTACGCCCGCGGCATTACGCGGCAGCCTCTGGAAGTTTGATCAACCAGAATCCAGACATCATCAAAAAGGGGTATCCTGATCAGGATACCCCTTTTTGATTCTCTACAGATCTTTTTATAAAAACTGGCCACACGCTCTTAACGGCGATGACGAGCCCTATGCAGGGGGCGCGCTGTGTGCGGTGCAGTGTCCTGCAAGGAAAGGCTGCTATCAGCCAAACCACCTCCATCAGGCGCAGATGCCACTTCAACAGGCGCGGGTTCTAGCCGCACATGGGCAATGCCACTGTTCAACATACCCAGTTCCGCAGCGGCCGCTTTGGAAACATCAATAATACGGCCACGGCTGTACGGCCCACGATCATTGACTGTAACCACCACAGAACGCCCAGTATCCTCCGAAACAACCCGGAGCTTGCTACCCAGTGGCGCTGTTGGATGTGCGGCTGTGAGGCTGGCCTTATCAAACCGCGCACCAGAAGATGTGCGCCGGTTATGAAAGCGCCCCCCATACCAACTGGCCACACCTTTTTGAAAAATGTGCTGCGCCTTATTTGTATCAGAATCCGCAGTGGCGACTGTCTGTGCGCTACGCCCAGCCAATGCACGGCGGACAGAATCTGCCCACGCCGTGCCACCTTGCCCGGCTTCTGCTGCCTGAACAGCGGAAGCCGACAAAAGAGAAGACATAACAAACACACTTCCAAGAAGTGCCCGGCGCAGGGCTGACATCCGCCTGTTTACTCCATTTTCTGACATCATTCTGTTCGCCAGAAGACCGTGTTCACACTGTAAAAGCAATCTTTTTCAGCCTTCAGAATGCAAATACAGATTTATAGTCACTTATGTTCAACACGCTTATCGTGACAAAAATATGGCCTTAAAGCGCGTAACTCCGCTGCACGTATTTTTGCTAGACTGCATTTTCCTGTCCACCAGCATGCCTCTTCTCTTGGATACGGGGCAGCATCGTGCTACGGCCCCTTCCTGTTATGGAAAGACCTCTTATTGCTGTGCTCAACGGCCCCAACCTGAATATGCTTGGCCAGCGCCAACCCGAAATATACGGGCGGGCAACGCTGGACGACGTGGAACAACTTTGCCTGCAAACAGCTGAAAAGCTGGGTCTGGCCATAGATTTCCGCCAGACCAACATTGAAGGTGAGCTGATTTCCTGGGTGCAGGACTGCCGCAAGCGTGCGCGGGGCATTATCATCAACCCGGCTGGCTATACACATACGTCTATCGCCCTGCTGGATGCCCTGCTGACAACAGACTTGCCTGTGATAGAGGTTCATATCTCCAACATTCACCGCCGCGAGCCATTCCGCCATCATTCCTATGTCTCTCGTGCTGCTACAGGCGTTATCTGTGGGCTAGGCGTGGCGGGGTATTCTCTGGCATTGCAGGCAATGACCGATCTTATTCTGAATGAGGATGACTGATGAGCGGATTGCTCGTGGATGCGGAGGCCATTCGGGCTCTGGCTGAAATTCTGGCCGAAACCGGCCTGACTGAAATTGAAGTATCGGAAAAGGACAGCCGCATTCGCGTTGCCCGCATGCCCGCCCCTGTGCAGGCTGTGGCCGCCGCGCCTCAGGCCGTTGCAGCTCCGGCACCTGCCGCAGCCCCGGCGGAAGCCGCAGTGCCTGCCGCCCCGGCAGACCTTTCCCGCCATCCGGGCGCTGTAAACAGCCCAATGGTGGGTGTGGCTTACCTGACACCAGATCCGTCCTCCCCTCCTTTTGCCAGCGAAGGCCAGATTGTGACCGCCGGCCAGACCCTGATGCTGATTGAAGCCATGAAAACCTTCAACCAGATCAAGGCTCCTAAAGGTGGCACGCTTAAGGCCCTGCTGGTGGCTTCTGGCGATCCGGTAGAATACGGCCAGCCGCTTGCTATTATTGAGTAATGTTTTCTAAGATCCTTATCGCCAACCGAGGCGAAATTGCCCTTCGTATCCTGCGCGCCTGCCGGGAGCTAGGGATCAAGACCGTAGCGGTACATTCCACTGCGGATGAAGACGCCATGCACGTTCGGCTGGCAGATGAAGCTGTTTGCATCGGGCCGCCGGCCTCGCGCGATTCTTATCTGAACGTAGCTGCTATTCTTTCTGCAGCCACCATTACCGGGGCGGAAGCGATTCACCCCGGCTATGGTTTTCTTTCAGAAAATGCTGATTTTGCCGAAACGGTGGAAGCACACGGCCTAACCTTTATTGGCCCTACGGCGGAGCATATCCGCATGATGGGGGATAAGATTACCGCCAAAACCACCATGCAGATGCTGGGCGTGCCCTTGGTGCCCGGTTCTGATGGTGAGCTGACAAACCTGGAAGAAGCCCGCGAAGTTGCTGATAAAGTGGGCTACCCAGTGCTGATCAAGGCTGCAGCTGGCGGTGGTGGCCGCGGCATGAAGGTGGCCCAAACGGCTGACGATCTGGAAGATGCCTGGAAAATGGCCCGCGCCGAAGCACGTGCTGCTTTTGGTAACGATGCCGTTTATCTGGAAAAATACATGGATCGGCCACGCCATATTGAACTCCAAATTCTGGGGGACAATTACGGTAACGTGGTGCATTTTGGGGAACGTGACTGCTCTCTCCAGCGCCGCCACCAAAAACTTCTGGAAGAAGCGGGGTCTCCTGCCCTTACGGCAGAACAGCGCGATGCCATTGGCCAGACAGCCACGCAGGCCCTTTCCAAAATGGGCTATCGCAACGCGGGGACGCTGGAATTCCTGTATCAGGATGGACAGTTCTGCTTCATTGAAATGAACACCCGCCTTCAGGTCGAACATCCAGTAACCGAAATGGTGTGTGATGTGGATTTGGTGCGTGAGCAGATCCGCTTGGCCGCTGGTGAGCAGCTTGGTTACACGCAGAAAGATATTTCATTTTCTGGCCATGCCATTGAATGCCGTATCAATGCGGAAGATCCAGACAGCTTTACCCCCTGCCCCGGCACGGTTGCTGTTTACCACCCACCCGGCGGTTTGGGTGTGCGTGTAGATAGCGCCCTTTACACCGGTTACCGCGTACCGCCATTTTACGACAGCATGATTGCCAAGCTGATCGTACACGCCCCTACGCGTGAACAGGCTATTGCCCGCATGCAGCGTGCGTTGGATGAATTTGTGGTGGAAGGTATTAAAACCGTTATTCCGCTGCACCGCCGTATTCTGGAAGATCCAGAATTCCAGAAGGGTGAGTACACCATCCACTGGTTGGAGCAATTTACGGCCAAGCCACACTAAACTGCGGTTTGACTGTTTTCTGGTGACCACAAAAAACCCGGCGCATCTTTTAGGATGCCGCCGGGTTTTTTGTATTTGGATATTAAGATGAGCAATTAGGCACTAGGTGTAACCCCAACCGCTTCCTCTTCTTCCTCATCATAGGAGCGAATGCGCGGATCTTGCCCCACACGCGGGCGGAATTCACCACGGCGCAAAGCTGTTTCAATATCTTCCAACGTTGCCCCAGCTGTTTCCGGCACACAGAAGAAAACAAACAAGACAGATGCAAGGTTAACACCAGCATAAATCCACATGGTGCCTCCCAGAGACACTGTCTGCACCAATGTAAGAGCCGTGGATGTTACCAGCAGATCAGCCCCCCACAGCATGGCCGCATGTATACTGGTTGCCGCAGCACGCATAGGCAGCGGAAACAACTCCGCACCCAAAAGCCAGCCCACAACCTGAATACCGCCAGAATTAAACAGCATAAACAGCAGCAAGAAGGCCACAATCAACCAGCTTCCCACACTCCCCTGAGCCGGGTGCATGGCAAAAACAATACCCAGGCCAATAAGGCTTACAACAGAGCCCGGCCCCATAATCAGCACCAAGCGCCGACGGCCAATTTTATCGACAAACAAGCACCCAAGCAGGGTCATGATGAGATAAACAAGCGCAATTCCCAAGCTTGTCAGCAGTGCTGATGAACTTCCAAACCCTGCATCAGACAGAAAGGTAGGGGTATAGTAGATCATCATCTCCAACCCACCAGCCTGCGTAAAGAAGGCAATCCCTAAGGCAGCTATCACCGCAGGGCGCACCCAAGGTAGCTTCAGGCCCTTCCAGCCACGCTCATCTTCATCCAGATTTACAACATTGGCGTGGATCTCGTTGATCTCGCGCTGAATGACCTTGCGGGAAGAACGCACACGCCCAAGCTGCTCTACCGCAGATTCCAGCCCTTCATTTTCAGCAGTCCAACGTGGGCTTTTGGGCAGAAAAAACATGCTGATAAAAACAAAAGCAGCCGGGATAGCGGCCACAGAAATCATGGGCCGCCAACCCCATTTTTCACGCATGGTAAAACCAACCAAATTGGCCAGAAAAATGCCAATCCCAATAGCCACGTTAAACAGCGTTACCAAATTGCCGCGCTTGCTGGCTGGGGCCAATTCCGAAATATATGTTGGCACCACCTGCGTGGCCCCACCCACTGCGCAGCCCAAAAATACACGGGCAATAATGAGGCTGGTAAGATTGGGTGCGTAAGAACACGCTAATGCACCAATTACAAAAACCGCGGTAACAACCATAACCGAAACACGGCGGCCAAAGCGTTCTGATAAGTTGGCAATGCCCATGGCACCAATAACAGCGCCCACCAGAATAGCTGATGTAACAATTTCCTCCTGACCAGCAGTCAGATGAAAATCTTTTGTAATAAGAAGAAGGGCACCAGAAATAATACCGGTATCGTAGCCGTAAAGACCACCACAGATGGCAGAAACAAATGCTGCAATCCACAACACGTGCTTGGCATACGGAGAAATATCGAGATTTTGTATAGCTTCTTGAGCTCGTTTCTTTTCAGATTTCATGCCGTGATTATGCCACGATTAGAAAATTATTGCATAGCTGACATAATTTTATTTATTATGTCACAAATAGGCTTTTATGCCTTACGCATTTTACCCTTCTAAAACGCACGCATACGTTTTTCGTTTCCCTTTGATTTTTCTTGACATAATTGCACTTAAAGCTATCTGCTGTCCGATACCAAGGGGGGTTCCGGTAAGGAACTGAGAGGCCACTTTTTGCACGATTCGTTCGGGCACCGTGGCGACCCTGCCGCCAGAACATGATGTTTTGGCGGGGAACCTGATCCGGCTTATACCGGCGGAGGGACTGGTGCCTGAAAAGACAGATATGTTCTTCCCGAACCTAGCCGCCCATAAAAGCGGAGTCTCTTCAGACCTGTCCTCCTCGGCAGAGGAGACGATGACGTTATGTCTTCAGTTGATTCCAAACAAAACACGGCCCCTTCCAGTGTAGGGGGCAACCCTAAACCTGCCAACACGGCTGCACCTGCTCCAGGGCATGTCACCACCGGTGCTATCCGTGGTTCATGTAAAGTGTATTCTAGCCCCGCAGATCGGCCAGATATGCGTGTGCCGTTCCGCGAAATCATGCTGGAACCTTCTGCAAACGAACCACCGGTGCGTGTGTATGATACTTCCGGCCCCTACACAGACAGCACTGTAGAAATTGACGTTAACAAAGGGCTGCCCAAAATTCGGGCACCGTGGCTGACTGCCCGCGGTTTTGAGCACATCAAACCGCGTGACATTAAGCCAGAAGATAATGGCAATGCAGAAGGCACCTACCTTGTAGCCCCCTGCCCTGCTCCGCATACCGTGCTTAAGGGGCGAGAAGGCCAGCTTGTTACACAATATGAGTTCGCTAAAGCAGGCATTATTACAGATGAAATGATTTACGTGGCCCACCGCGAAAATCTGGGCCGGCAAAAAGCTGCTGATGATGCCGCCCAATGCTTGGAAGATGGCGAATCCTTTGGGGCCAGTATTCCAGAATTCATTACGCCTGAATTTGTCCGGCAGGAAATTGCCCGCGGCCGAGCCATTATTCCGGCAAACATCAACCATCCAGAGTTGGAACCCGTTATTATCGGGCGTAATTTCCTTGTAAAAATTAACGCCAATATCGGCAATTCCGCCATTACTTCATCAGCAGCAGAGGAAGTTGAAAAGCTTGTATGGTCCATTCGCTGGGGTGCGGATACCGTAATGGACCTTTCCACAGGCCGGAACATCCACAATATCCGTGACTGGATTTTACGTAACGCGCCCACACCTATTGGCACAGTGCCACTGTATCAGGCTTTAGAAAAAGTCGGTGGTGATGTCAGCAAACTGAGCTGGGAAGTTTTTCGCGATACTCTGATCGAACAGGCAGAACAGGGTGTGGACTACTTTACCATTCATGCGGGTGTGCGGTTGCAGCATGTGCCGCTAACCGCTCATCGCGTTACAGGCATTGTTTCACGCGGCGGCTCCATCATGGCAAGCTGGTGCCTGAATGGTCATCGTGAAAGCTTCCTGTACGAACACTTTGCAGACATATGCGACATCATGCGCGCCTATGATGTTTCCTTCTCTTTAGGAGACGGCCTACGCCCAGGCAGCATTGCTGATGCTAATGATGCCGCACAGTTTGCCGAACTGGAAACCCTGGGTGAACTCACAGAGATTGCTTGGGCAAAAGGCTGTCAGGTTATGATCGAAGGGCCGGGCCATGTGCCCATGCACAAGATCAAGGCCAACATGGATAAGCAGCTTAAAGAATGTAAGGAGGCCCCCTTCTATACGCTTGGCCCGCTGACCACAGACATTGCACCGGGGTATGACCACATTACATCTGCCATTGGCGCAGCCATGATCGGATGGTTTGGCACCTCTATGCTCTGCTATGTCACACCCAAGGAACATCTGGGCCTACCAGACAGGAATGACGTAAAAACAGGTGTGATCACCTACCGTATTGCAGCGCATGCCGCTGATCTTGCAAAAGGTCATCCATCCGCAAAATATCGGGATGATGCGCTTAGCCGTGCGCGCTTCTCCTTTAGGTGGGAAGATCAGTTCAATCTTTCTTTAGACCCAGATACAGCCTGCGCGTATCATGATGAAACCATGCCGCGTGAGGCACATAAAAGTGCACATTTCTGTTCAATGTGCGGCCCTAAATTCTGTTCAATGCGTATCAGTCAGGATCTGAAACAAGACGCCATACGCATTGCTGGCATGGAACAAAAAACAGAAGAATTCCGACAAGCTGGCGGCAAAGTTTATGTGCCCGCAGAGTAAGTTGCCAAGCTGATAACAAAAAGCCCCGGGCCAATAGTCCGGGGCTTTTTTATGCCATCAAAAATCACGTTGTTAGAAATAGTGCCTTAAATAAACTTTCGGCACGCCTTCACTATTCAGGCATGAAAATACAATAACAGCGGCCCATACCACGCAGGACGCCACGCAAAACGCTTTTGTCCATTTTGGCAGATCATTATCCCGCCCAGCCATCACCGGCCAGTAAATGGATTTATGCCCAAACCATGCCAGAACACCCGCCACGGCCAGTGCTATCAATTTAGGAGAAAGATACGCCCGATTGCCGATATGCACTGGATCATAAAAGAACAAAGCGAAACCAGAGATCATCGCCAAGGCATAACTGATATGCAGTGGCTTCACCATAAACCGTGAAATGCGCACCACTGTTGGCCGATCCAGATTTTGAATAACAGCAAGAATAAACAGAAATTCCAGACCAAAAAACGCTGCCATTGTAAGAATATGTACAATTCTTGCAAGGTAATGCACTGGCTGGAACCAGAAATGATAAGCCCGACTATCTAACGCCATAAGCAAGGAGTTGGGCAGGCGCAGGAACGCCAAGGGATGAGATGACATAAGCGTTAAGCTCGCGGGTTATCTGGTGTGATTGACTTTGACAATGATTCGCACTAATCCAAACGGCATGACTGATGGAGTATCATACAATGAAACTGCTTGTAGCAGCCATTCCTCTGTTAGCAGGTGCATGGATATGTTTCCCTCAGCAGGCCCATTCTCAAACAGTTTTTCAGCTTACTGTCAAAGATCATCATTTTGAGCCTGATCATATCACCGTTCCTGCTGGTGAGCGATTCATGATCGAACTCAATAATCAGGACACAACAACTGATGAGTTCGAAAGCTACGATATGAAATTTGAAAAAATTGTTGTTCCACAAGGAACAATCAAAGTGCATGCCGGGCCTCTTCACCCTGGAACCTATACTTTTTTTGATGATTACCATCCAGACGAGGCCAAGGGTACAGTTACAGCAGAAGAAAAGAAGTAAATTATGCTTGGAAGCCTGATTATTGTCTTTCGCGAGGTTATGGAAGCCGGGTTGATTGTTGGCATTGTGCTGGCAGCCACACGGGGCATTCCGGGGCGCGGATGGTGGGTTTCCGGCGGCATTGGCGCAGGTGTTGTTGGCGCAGCAATTGTAGCCATGTTTGCGGGTGAACTCTCTCAGGCTTTTTCAGGCAACGGGCAGGATATTTTTTCTGCTGTTATCCTGTGCATCGCAGTTCTTATGCTTTCGTGGCATGTTATCTGGATGGCCAGCCATGGCCGCGAGCTTGCTCAGGAAATGCGTAGTGTTGGCAATGAGGTATCAGAAGGAAGCCGCTCTCTTTTCGCCTTGGCTACTGTTGTTGCAGTAGCTGTTCTGCGCGAGGGGATGGAAGTTGTGTTGTTCCTTTATGGTATTGCTGTTTCCGCACATACCGGTTTTGTGCCCATGTTTACAGGCGGCCTCCTTGGTGTTCTGGGGGGAGCTGCACTTTCATGGGCTCTTTATAGAGGTTTGATTATCATTCCTCTGAAACATCTTTTTGCAGTCACGAATGTTCTGGTCTCCTTTCTGGCTGCTGGCATGGCCAGTCAGGCTGCTGCCATCCTTGCGAATGATGATCTGATCCCCGCCATGGGTTACGATATCTGGGATACATCTTGGCTGCTGTCTGATGGCAGTATGCTTGGGCGTACGGCCAAAGTTCTGATTGGATACACAGATAGACCAATGGGCATTCAGCTGCTCGTATGGGTGCTGACACTTGCCGGACTGGTTGTTGCTGAACGCTTTGTTCGCACACGTCCTCAATCCAGCGCTTCATAATCAGTCACAGGTGCGCAGAAAATATCTGCCACTGTGCCTTACAAAAACTTGAGGTGCAGACATATGAAATCCTATCTTTCAATTCTTTCCGCGGCATCGGTTCTTACCCTTGCTATCGCGCTTCCGGCTGCAGCCCGCGAATACCCAGTGGGTGGCCCCGTGCATGCACATGACATGGAAATTGCAGCAAACTACCTGCTTGATATTGACATGATGCCCATGACATCTGACATGGCGATGGGCAAAGATACCATTCATCTGGAAACCGATGTGCATGCCACGGCAGATAACCAGTGGGGCTTTCCTGATGGTGCTTGGGTTCCCTACCTGAAGGTAGATTACACTCTGACCAAAAAAGGATCCAGCTGGAAAAATCAGGGCACGCTGCACCCCATGACAGCAAAAGATGGCCCACATTACGCCAACAATGTTAAAATGGATGGCCCTGGCAGCTACACGGTTGTGTTTAACTACAGCTCACCGGAAGCCAACGGGTTCATTCATCACACAGATAAAGAAACCGGCACGCCGGGCTTTTGGCAGCCCTTTACAGAATCATTCACTTTTGAATACCCACAGAAATAATAATGACGTTTTAAAAGAGAGGGCATTGCCCTCTCTTTTTTACATTCCAGCCCTGCGCTTATGAAGACAGTATTCTAATTGCATTTTTATACGCTCTAATTGAGAATGATTATCCATTGCTAAATGCAGATCATCCGCGCCAATTACCAGAGCAGCTTACAACCATGCAAAAATTCCGTAAAAATAATAGAAAATTTCTAAAGTTTTTTTGTCTTTACGCGACAATCCTGACTACCCCCGTCTTAGCGCATGGTGAGGAGACGCAGATTGAGCAGGACCGTCGTCGGTTAGGCAATTCCGGGCCGTTGATTGAGCAGATTGACCCGGCCACGGTGCGGGATTCCCAGCGCGCATCCGAAGATGCGGCTGCCGAGAAAAAGGGCGATGACACACCCGACATGAGCGACCACCTGCTGGGCAACATGTGGGGCGCGCGTGACTGGATGGCCAAACACGGCATCAGCTTTGACATTCAGGAAGTAGATGAGCTGTGGGGCAACGCCACGGGGGGCACGGCCTCGGGGGCTGATGGCGCCAGTGGATCGGGCACCGGCCCCGCCTATGATGGGGTGACCATGCCCACCCTGACAGTGGATTTGGAAAAGCTGATCGGCCTGAAGGGCGGCACGTTCAATGTCAGCGCCCTGCAGTTGCGTGGGCGCTCTATCTCGCAGGATCATCTGGCCAACTTCAACCCCGTCAGCGGGT